>CALRBR010000005.1 GCA_943354385.1 Candidatus Tayloriibacteriota bacterium | reverse complement strand
AAATTAAGCTAGACAAAGACGGCTATACGTATCGTACGGTAGATGGCAAAAGAAGTGCCCATTTTGAACATACCATAGTGGTGACAAAGGGCGGCGCGGAGGTGCTGACGAAACTTTAGGCTGTTAGAAATCGTCAACGGCTCAGTGGTGTACCACTGAGCCGTTGACGAGATTCCCCCGAAAATCTGCCGATTTTCGGGGGAATACCATATTACAAACTGTGCCTATACAGAGCCATTTGAATGGCTCACTGAGCCATTGAGCCTTTGGAGTCCAAAGTTATCCCCACTCCCCATTGCCCTAAACCATCGGGGGGGGGGTATAATAAGTAGTATCGTCGGACATTTATCATTTTAAGCCATATTTTAACAAATTCATGAAAAAAGCCATTGGTTTCGGTGTCATCGCCCTCATTCTTTCCTTCACTACAGTTGTCGCTGTGTACCCAGTCTCTGCTCAGACTACAGTAGCTTCTTCCGCTGACGAAGCCACTCTCATCGCACAACTCGAGGCGATTATTATGCAACTCATCGATCAGCTCAAGGCTCGGGGGTTTAGTGTGGGAGCGAATGGGGCAGTGACGAGATCGACCGATCCGAGCACTCCTGCTCCAGTGGTTTTTTGTCATAACTTTAATCAGAATTTGAAGTTCGGAGACGATTTAGATGAAAATGGTAATGGAGACATGAAATACTTAAAACAAGTTTTGCGTATGGAGGGTTTTACCCAAGATCTTTCAGAAAGTCGTAACACACTACATGCTTTATTTGGAGAATCTACTGCTGAGGCTGTAGTCTCTTTCCAAAAAAAATACGGCATATCTCAAACCGGTTTTGTTGGTCCGATCACTCGAGCCAAATTGAATAGTCTGTATGGGTGTGGGAATCAGGCACCAAATCCGCATGCTGATGGAGTGATTTGTACTGCTGATGAAATGCATTGTCCAGACGGATCCTATGTTTCTCGTGTAGCACCATCATGTCAGTTTAGGTCGTGTCCATCAAGTACTACGTTCAGGCATGAACACCCTCATGAACCCCCTATCGCAATGATGAACGCAGTTATTAATGGGGTAAGCGGCCCACAATCATTAAACATTAATCAGCAAGGAGCTTGGACGGTAAATGCTTATGATCCAACCGGAGGAAGTCTCTCATACTCTGTTGTCTGGGGGGATGAGACATCTTTATTATCGAATGCCACAGAGGCTCCATGGGTACAAACTTCGACTTTCACTCATACTTATGGACGTGCTGCTATTTTCAGCCCACGATTTTATGTGAGAAATGCAAATGCAAGTCAGGTAACAAGTTTGAGTGTAAATGTGGGCAGCACCAATGCAAATCCTTCTGTCACGGTGGTTTATCCAAACGGAGGGGAGGTTTGGCAGATGGGGAAAATGTATGAGTTTAAGTGGAATTCTCTGGGGCTCGAAAAGGTAATAATAAACTTATCAAAAGGCGATATTGGTTACGGTACACTTGATCCTGTAACTGCAAGTTTGGGAAGGGTTTCCTATTTACTACCTTCTAGTTTGCCTGCTGGGCAGTATAAAGTTTTTATTGCTGATGGTACGGGAAAATCAATCGCTAGTGACTATAGTGATAACTACTTCACAATCACAGCTTCTTCGACGTACGCCACTTTTTAGTATTTAAATCGGCTTATCTTCTAGTGTATACTATAGTGTATCGTGAAAAAGTCTAAAAAAGATTTCGGTAGCAGGTGGGCGACTTTTGGTGTTGTTGGTGTTTTTCTATTTCCTCTGGTTTCCTATCTTGTCTTTCCAAATCAGGTCGAGCGAACACTCTCAGTTATTGAAAAAGCGGGAGCCCAGTTCGCGTCCATGATCATTAGTCACAACTTTCGGTCTGCAGATGAAATAAAATCACGTTATACTGGCTCAGTAGTAGATCAGTCAAATAAAAAAGTTCGTATTTTGATAGTACCAGGCCATGAACCAACTTTTGGCGGTGCAGAGTATACTCATTTGAAAGAGCGGGAGATGGCACTCGAGCTCGGTCGTGGACTAAAGTCTTTTTTGGATCAAGATCCACGATATGAGGTTTTTATAACTCGTGATAGTAACGGATGGACTCCAAATTTTGCCACATATTTTACAGACAATTGGGATAATATTGTAGAGTGGACAAAAGCCTCGAAAGTAGATTTTGCTCGGCTGGTGTCAGTGGGAGCGGTCACGCAAATAAAATCGACTGTTATCCCTAACGATGTCCCTAAAAGTGTTGCCTACCGTCTCTACGGCATTACCAAATGGGCAAATGAGAATCTTATAGATATTACTATTCATATTCATTTCAACGATAATCCTCGGCGTAATGTGCGGAAGTCTGGCGAGTATTCTGGCTTTTCGATCTATGTACCCGCGAGCCAGTATGGTAATAGCACCAGTACAAAAGTAGTAGCGGATACTATTTTTAAACGATTATCAAAATATACTCCAGTCAGTAATTTGGCAGGAGAATCAAGTGGTATTATCGATGGGCCAGAGTTGATTGCTATCGGTTCACATAATACTGCTGACTCCGCGAGCTTACTTATCGAGTACAGCTATATTTACGAACCACAGTTTCAGGATAGGGAGGTGCGGAGTCTCGTAATACAAGATCTCGCTTTTCAAACATATCTCGGTGTGCATGATTTTTTTGATCCGGAAAATAGGTATACCAGTTCTGGTCCATATGATACTTCTTTATTGCCATACAAATGGGACATTTCATTTGCTGGCACCGAACCTACCGCCTCTGGTATTTTTGCCTTACAAACTGCTCTGATATTTGATGATGTCTACCCACCGCCTGGAAAAAGTAAGAGTGATTGTCCGAGGACGAGTGGTTTTGGTCCGTGTACGCGTACCGCATTAGAATTTTTTCAAAATAAACATGGGATTATCGGCGAAAAAGGGGTGATGGGAAAGAAGACGATTGAAGTACTGAATCGACTGTAATAAATTAAGGAAAAATGGTGGAATATAAAAGTACATCTAAGCCATGGCTTAGATGAGGATTGCTGCGGATCGAATAACTTGCTTTTTTTTGGCTATTATTTTGATTTATGCCTATGCTATACTATTCTCATGGAAACTATCGGGACTGAAGGGAAACAATTTCAAACGCCGGCGCAGGAGCTCGAATATCTCCGCGGGGAAGTTGCTCGAAAGGAAAAACAAATAAAAGAGTCGGGAAATAATCCTGAACAGAAGGTGATTATTTCTCAGGTGGTCAAAGAGTATGCCGAAGCCAAACCAGAGCAGGTGCTGTATTCAAAATTAGCGATACCTGAGACACATGCTGATGCGATTGTGCTAGAACTTTCCCCAGAAACACATGATAAAAAGATTGAGGAGCTCCTCTCAATACTTCAGGAAAAGGGTGTAAAAAACACACTCTCGATTATTGGGAAAATGAACAACCCGCATCTAGAGGACGATTTTCATCGTTTCTTGGTGGAATATGTGCGCAAAGGGTTTCCCGTCACAGGGCTGAATAAAAAAGACCCGCTTTTTCGTGCACTCAATATGGTGTTGTATGAGGTTGTACTTCCAACAGCAAAAGAGGATGAAAACGCACCAAAGACTCTTAAAGAGCTTTTGTCATCTATGGAGCAGTTTTACGCCAGTATGCTTTCGGTGCAGGATGCGTCAGATAAGGCGCGGGCATATTTTACACTCGAGATTGCCAACGCCAATCACAGCCATGAGTTTATTTTCTATTCAGCGGTACATCAGAGTAAAAAGGATTTGTTTGAAAAGGGACTTCTTTCTATTTTTCCTAATGCTAAGATTGTTGAGAAGCGCGACGATTACAATATTTTTCATGAGTCTGGAGCTGTGGCTGGCTCATACGCGACATTGTCAAAAAAACCAGTTTTTTCTTTGAAAACATACGACCGTTTTGATTTAGACCCACTAAATGTTGTCTTGAATAGTTTTTCTAAAATAGATCGTGATGGTGAGGGGGCGGCGATTCAGATCGTGTTTGCTCCAGCCGGTGAGGGGTACACAAAGAAGTACGCTGAAGCACTTAGGAAAATCGAGGGTGGTGAAAAAGTAAAAGACGCGATCGATATGCCAGATAGCTTTTTTGAGCACCTCGTCCATATTGCCAAAGATTTTAATAAAGTAGGCAAGGACAAAGGTGACGATAAGGCAAAGGCCGTCGACCAGCTCGCGGTAGAAAATATCAAAAATAAAATCTCGACACCAATAGTGGAGACTAACATTCGACTGATCGCCTCCGCACCCACTACTGAGGAAGCCACAGATATTTTGAGTCATATCGAGGCCTCCTTTAATCAATTTGAGGATACCAACGGCAATAGGTTTGCCTTTACCCGCGTGAAAAAAGGGAAGCTAGATGAACTGGTAAAAAACTTTTTATTCAGACTTTTTTCTCAAGGGAGTCTTTTGCCACTGAGCCTGAAGGAGCTTTCGACGGTCATGCATTTCCCAACCAAATCTGTCCAAGACGCGCCACAGCTCAAGCAGGCCAAGGCGGGTACTGCGCCGGTAGTGGCTGGTCTGGCTCAGGCAGGTACTTTGCTCGGCGTAAATATAAATAGGAATTTAAAGTCAAATGTCTATATTGGTCGAGAGGATCGCATGAGACATTTCTACACAATTGGTCAGACGGGTACTGGTAAGACGACCTTGCTTAAAAATATGATTACGCAGGATATTCTAAATGGCGATGGTGTCTGTATGATTGATCCGCACGGTTCAGATATACAGGATATTTTGGCGATTATTCCCAAACATCGCTATGAGGATGTGATCTATTTTGATCCAAGCTATACCGCTCGACCGATGGCGCTCAATATGCTCGAGTACGATGTGCGCTATCCCGAGCAGAAAACTTTTGTGGTCAATGAGATGCTTAGTATTTTCAATAAGCTTTTTGATATGAAAGTGGCTGGCGGGCCGATGTTTGAGCAGTATTTTAGAAACGCGGTCTTGCTCGTCCTCGAGGATCCGGAAACGGGAACTACGCTGCTCGAGGTGGCACGAGTGCTCGCATCGAAAACATTCCGTGAGCTCAAAATTTCAAAATGTAAAAACCCGATCGTAGTGCAGTTTTGGAAAGAGGTGGCAGAAAAGGCGGGTGGGGAATCTGCGCTTGCCAACATGGTGCCGTATATTACGAATAAATTCGATGTCTTTTTGTCCAATGAAATTATGCGCCCGATTATTGGTCAGGAAAAGTCATCGTTCAACTTTCGAGAAATCATGGACGGTAAAAAGATTCTCTTGGTCAATCTTGCAAAGGGGCGACTCGGTGATATCAATTCACACCTCCTCGGACTCATTTTGGTAGGCAAAATCCTCATGGCTGCACTGTCCCGTGTTGATTCTTTTGGTAAAGATGTCCCACCTTTTTACCTCTATATCGACGAGTTCCAGAATGTAACTACCGATTCGATAGCCACAATACTTTCTGAAGCGAGAAAGTACAAGCTGTCATTAACCATCGCGCATCAGTTTATCGCCCAGCTCGAGGATAAAATCAAAGACGCCGTGTTTGGTAATGTGGGTTCTATTGCTAGTTTCCGTGTGGGAGCCGAGGACGCGGAATATCTCGAAAAACAGTTTGCCCCAGTCTTTACTGCGAGTGACATCATGAATCTCGATAATCACAATGCGTATATAAAAATGCTTTCTCAAGGCCGACCAGTCAAGCCGTTTAATATCGAAGCCTTTCCACCACCAAAGGGAGATGCTTCACAGGTGGCCAAACTAAAAGAACTTTCATATCTAAAATTTGGCAAAGAGCGATCGGGTGTGGAGAGCGAAATTATGGGAAAATATAAGAAAGAGGTGGTGGTGGAAAAGAAGCCAATAGTGCTATAATGTAGTCACTTATCAAAGTTTAATATACACACATGACAGATATACCAAAAGGGGCTGAAGGGGCAGAGAAAGGGGGTTTTGATAATGAAGAAGCTTTAAATACAAAAGGCTTCGCTGAATTTTTGGCCAAGCACGAAGACTCAGTCTCGGGAGAAGTGAGCGCGGCAGAGATGGAGAGTCGTTTTGAAATTTTTGGAATACAAGCCGGAGTGGCCAAGGATGTAAAAGAGGTGTATAAGGCCGAAATCTTTAGAGATATAGGAGTAAAGCTGGAGGCAAATGATCTCGCCTGTATTGAGGCCTTTTTGGAAAAACAGGCGATAGATTCTCCTCGCGAGGTTTACGAAATGCGAGACCAGATGAAGTTATTTAAAGAATTACCAGGTCAGATTAAAGAAGCAAATACTGAAATTCTGGAACTTGCAAAAAGTGGCGGTGGTTTTTGGGGTAAGGTAAAAATGACAGGGGAGTATCTTTTGGAAGGAGAGGCTGGAAAGACTTTTATTGCGCGAGAAAAAGTGGAAAAAACTGGCGTTCCTCTGACCCCAGAAGCAATAAATGCTCGTATTTTAGAAATCTCTACGCAGATGGATTTGTCGGTCAAAGAGCTTGGCTCGGAGAAATGGGTTGGTGGAAACGAAGCTCTTTTAAAGCAATTTGCTGATATGAAAAAGAGTCTCTTTAATCATGCGGGATTGAGGGAGGATATGGAACGGATCACCCAGAAAAAATTAAAAGCCCAGCTTGATACCCTCGTGGCAAAAAGAGACTTGAAATCAGCCGAAGCTGGTTTTGCGCGAATGTCTAGTGTTAGAAAAGATGCCGAGACGGGTCTAGATTATATGACCGATGGAACAGAAGATGAAGTAAGGACAGCCCTTAATCATAATGCTGAAAGCTATGTGTATACTAAAGTTGAGAGTATATTAGGTTCAATGAGCCTCGGTTCAAATGCTTTTTCTAAACTATGGAAAGCTTATGAACAAGCGATCAATACTGAAACCGTGGGAGATAAGAACAAGGCTGAGAGTATTGAGTTTATTGTAGAGACTCTAAATGCTCAAGTGGATGCACTTGTTGAAACCCCCGCAAATAAAACAGAAATCAGAGCCAAGAAAATCCTAGCACGACAGCTCGCTACAAAATTATCCAAAAATAAATAATTTTACCTATGAAAACAGATCTCAAAAATATTGGAGTTTTGATGGCAGAAGGTAAGCGAGATGAGGTACGAGCGATTTTGCAAGAAGTGGTCAATATACCACTCTCTGATATTGAACGAGGTGAGGCGTTGGTGACTCTCGCTATGCTCTATGTACAAGTAAAAAATAGTATTGATGCGGACTTCTTGGCTGATCTACAAAAAACTCTCGAGGCACTCAAAATGATAAATAAGAAAGAACAAGAAGTGGGTGATGTAGTTGCTCTGGAAAAAGTGCGTAAGGATTTGTCAGCGTAGTTTTGTTGAAAAAAATGAAACACCCCAAACACGAAAGAACATTGGTGATTATTAAACCTGACGGCATACAACGCTCACTCGTGGGTGAGATTGTTAAACGATATGAGCAAATCGGGCTTAAACTAGTGGGAATAAAAATGCTGGTACCGAGTGAGGATCTAGTTGAGAAGCATTATACGATCGATCCAGAATGGATTCGTTTAGCTGGAGAAAAGCAGATCACAAGTGCTCGGGCAAACGGCAGAGTTCCTATCTCTGAACACCCTCTTGAGATCGGGACTATTGTGCTCGGACATTTAAAAAAGTATTTGACGAGTGGGCCAGTGATAGCGATGGTGTGGGAGGGAGCTCATGCAGTAGCGATTGTCCGAAAAATGATCGGCGGTACAGAGCCGTTGTCTTCGGATGTCGGTACGATACGCGGGGATTTTGTACTCGATTCGTATGTGCTGGCTAATCAGTCTGGTCGGGCAATACGCAATCTGGTGCATGCGTCGGGCTCGGTCAAAGAGGCGGTGGATGAAGTGAAGCATTGGTTTAGAACTGAAGAGATCATTGACTATCGATTGGTGCAGGAAGCGATTTTATATGAGGATTTTATGGGTGGTGCGTTGAAATAATGGAGGAGTGTTGCAAATCTTTTTAGGAGGTTTATAATGAGTTTAGGATCATTGAAGTATTTTCTCTATAACTTTTTTACAGGGAGTCTGATATATTGAAATGCGAGGAGCACCTTCGGGTATTCTGACCATTTTCAGTCAAGGGCACCCACCTAGATTTTTCTAGGGCAATACTTCATGGTCCTATTAAGAACATCCGCCTCTAATCTCGAGCGGGTGTTTTTAATTAGATTTCTGTTATAATTTATTTGTGGACCGAATATCACTAAAAACTATTCTGTATCTTTCATTAGCACTCGCTTTTTTTCATGGACTAGCAACTTATTACAATCTTTATTTTTTTATTTGGTGGTTTGATATACCGATGCATTTGCTGGGAGGTGTGCTCGTGGGGACAATCGCATTATTTTTCTATCGGTTCTTTTGCCTGAAGGGTATGATAAAAGAGGATGAGCATACCGCATGGACGCTACTGATTGCCTCTATTCTTTTTGTCGGTGGAGCGTGGGAGCTTTTTGAGTACGCAAAGGGAATAACCTTTAACACCATCGGAAGCTATCGTCTAGATGTTTTAAAGGATTTGGCTGTTGATATACTTGGCGTAGTTTTTTCGGGGGTATATTATTTGTCTAATAAAAAATAATCGTATATGCAACCAAATCAATTAAAACTAACTTTTTGTGGAGGTGTGGGACAAGTTACGGGGGCAAACTTTTTACTTGAAAATGATTCGATAAAGATACTGATCGACTGCGGGCTTTTGCAGGGAGTTGCTACGGCTAATGCATGGAATAGTGCCCCTTTTTTCTATAATCCTGCCGAGATAGATATGCTTTTTGTAACCCACGCACATCTTGATCATGTTGGAAGGATAGCAAAACTTGTCCATGACGGCTTCAAAGGAGTGATTTATTCTACACCGGAGACAAAAAGTCTTGCGAGACTAATTATGGAAGATGCTTTCGCGATTATGAAACGTGAGATGGCTCGAGATGGTAGAAATCCGATATACGATATTGGAGATGTTGAACAGGCACATAAAATTTGGAAAAAGATTTCATATCATACTCGTACGGAAATACCCGGAGGACTTTCTGTTTACTTGAAAGATGCGGGACATATTCTCGGCTCGGCGATGATTGAGTTTACCTACGGCAAAAAGAAAATTGTGTTTACCGGCGATTTGGGCAATTCACCGACACCGCTTTTGCAGGATACTGAGATAATTACAGATGCAGACTATTTGGTGATGGAAAGTGTATACGGTGATCGCAACCATGAGCCGGTAAAAGAGAGAAAAGAAAAACTTGAGCGTATTATCAATGAAAGTGTCGCGAGGGGCGGAGCACTTGTGATACCGGCTTTTTCAATAGAGCGCACGCAGGTGATCCTATATGAAATGAATTCGTTGGTAGAAACAGGGAAAATCCCAAAGATACCAGTGTTTGTGGATTCTCCGTTGGCGATAAAAGTGACAGATATTTACAAGACGGCAACGGAGCATTTTAAACCTTCTGTGCAAGCAGAAATCCATGGGGGAGATGACATTTTTAATTTTCCTAAATTGCAATTTACGGTCAATAGGGAAGCGTCCGAGGCGATCGACCGGGTGTCTAATCCAAAGATTATTTTGGCCGGTGCAGGGATGTCTAACGGTGGGAGAATTACTCATCATGAAATGAAATATTTACCGGATCCGAAAAGTACCCTTCTTTTTGTGGGCTATCAATCAGCGGGAACTCTCGGTCGGGAGATACAGAGTGGGGTAAAAAACATTACTTTGTTTGGCACAAAAGTGCCGGTTCTTGCGACTATCGATACTATCTATGGATATTCTTCACACAAAGATTCTGATCATTTAGTGGAGTTTGTTTCAACGACTAAAGATACGGTGAAAAAAGTGTTTGTGGTGATGGGGGAGACCAAGTCAGCCCTTTTTCTGGTACAGCGTTTACGAGATTATATCGGAGTCAATGCAGTGCATCCTGAGCTAAATGACAGCGTGATTTTGGATTTTTAAATGTGTCACTTGGAAGTGATGGGATGGTTTGCAGAAATAAATACTCCCCCGAGGCGAAGCCTCGGGGGGTATTTCGAAAATTGATAATTTGAAACTGAAAAATTACCCTTGGTGTTTACTTCGCCTTCGCCACAATCGCCTCAAAAGCTTTTGGATTTTCGTGAGCAATCTGAGAGAGTAGTTTTCGGTTGATTGCAACCCCAGACTTCTTTAGATTACCAGCAAATTTACTATATGAAATTCCCATCGCATCGAGAGAGGCGTTGATGCGCACAATCCAAAGCTTTCGGAAATCACCCTTCTTGTCTCGTCTGTGTGCAAATGCGTATGCCCCGGCGTGTGAGATCGCCTCGTATGCTTGTCGCTCTTTTGATGATCGGCCAAAACGATAGCCTTTTACCATCTTGAGGACGTTCTTTCGGGTCTTTAGTGCATGTACTCCTTTCTTTACTCTTGTCATGTGTGTATTTTAAATGTATATAAACTGATTTAGATAGCGCTGTTGATGAATCGACTCTTTTCCTTATTACTCATATGGAAAGGCACTGATCGTTTTTTGTGAAGCTGTGACCGGCGACTCTCTTTTGAGTTGAAATGGTTTTGACCAGTTCCTCGAGCCAAAATTTTGCCTGTGCGCGTCACCTTGAGACGCTTTGAGTATGATTTATTTGTTTTCATATAATTATTATGCTTTTTCTATGACTGTCGTTAATCCCTTCAAGCTCTTTGTCGGTGCATCAGCGATTTTGTATTGCTCGGTAATGAGGACCAATATTCGGTCGAGACGTTCCTTGAGAAACTTGATATCCATGTACTTGGATCTTCCGGTCAAAAACAAGTCGATTTTTACACGATGACCCTCCTTGAGCCACTCTGAAGCTTTTCGTGCTTTCAGATTTAAATCATGGTCACCCGTGCCTATTTTCACCTGTACATTTTTGACTTCTGTAGTGTGTGATTTGGCTTTGGCACTACGGAGTTTCTTTTTCTCGTCGTACTGAAATTTACCATAATCCATGATTTTTGCAATCGGTGGAGTGGCATTGGGTGAAACTTCGATGAGATCGAGTCCTAGGCTATTCGCTTTTTCAAGTGCTTGGGAAAGAGTGATAACTCCTAAATTAACACCGTCGGGGCCTATAACACGCAATTCTACGGCCCTGATTTGATGATTTATCCTTGTTTTTAGGTTACTCAATGGTGGCTGGGTTATTACTCTTTTAGGCTTAGAATTATAGCATATTGGGCTTTTTTAAGCAATGGGTGCCGATTTATAAGGAGCAAGTCGACGATGTAAATCGAGCGGAACGAAGTACTCTCTTCGGCCAAGGCCAATAGAGCGAAGCAACCTTATAGAATTTTGACTGATTTTATTGAGACGCCGGGACGCTTCGCTATCGAACACCTGGGAAACCCATTTGGGCAATGATGGATTGAATGGAACGCTTCGCGTCTGTGTGCGATACTCCGCTACATTGGTACTACGCGGAGTCCTACCACTTCTCGGTGATGATTGAGAGTCTTTCTTTGTTCACGACGTCAATTATTATTGGGATTTATCGAAACATAAGAAATAACTCTCCAGGAATACTGGCGAGTTATTTCGAAGTGGTGGAGATGCCGAGAATCGAACTCGGGTGCAAGAAATGAGTATCAGTGAGTCTACAATGCGTAGCTTATTTTTCCTGCGTGAGCAGATTTAGGAACTCGTGATATAGAATGAGCAAAACTCACGAATGCCGATTCCCTTAGTTTCGAACATATCTCGGGAAGGGGATATATTCTAATCCACAATATAACACCGATTCAAACCCCGTGGAGAAGGCTCGATCAATGTCGCTTAGGCGTTTGCGTAAGCGAAAGCGAAGTTGTTGGCTCCATAGAATGGAGACACAACAGCCTTTGCTTTAGCAACTGTTTTTGCAGTTACGATTTCCGTCAGATTTAGGAGTTAACGGTGCTCCGCATTGCACACAAATACGGAAATCTCCTGTCTAGGCCGATCATCCCCATGTGTACTACTTGTACGATTATTCTCCTTTCAATGTTCTCCGCATTTCTCGTTCGGTCTCGCGTTTTTTTGTACTCTCGCGTTTATCAAACTTCTTTTTACCCCGAACGATAGCAATCTCCATCTTGAGACTTCTACCCTTATTATACACCGAGATGGGTACTAATGTCAAGCCACGTGCTGACTCCTTTCCGGAGAGGTCTGCTAACTCTTTCTTTGTAAGCAAAAGCCGGCGATTACGCTTTGGATTGTAGTCTGCGGGAGTATTTTTAGGCTGGTATGCGGGTATGTCCATGCCGATCAGGTAGGCTTCACCTCCTCGGATGGTAATATGTGTCCCATCGAGAGCGCCTTGCCCTGCCCTTAGTGATTTTACTTCAATACCGATCAGCTCGATACCCGCCTCGATTTTCTCGAGTACTTCGTAGTTAAAAAAGACTTTTCGGTTTTGGATTAGTGGCGCCATTTGTCTATACTAACACATTTCAAATAGTATTATCGAGTAGTGCAGACGAGACGGTTTTTTTGTGCTACAATGCCTTTCTATGGAACTATTTAAGAAAAAAATATTGAGTACGAAAGCTGGAAAGGGTCTCAAAAAAGGTCGTAAAAGTTTTATCCCTAAGAATGGTCCGACTGCTACGGTAATCCAGTTTATTGTTATTTTTCTTTTTATTATCGCTTCTTATTCTGTCATCGCAGACAGCCAATCTTCGAAATCCGTGATTTCTGTTTCTGAACTAGCCTCAGACATCTCTGCTGGGCTTGTTTCGAAAGTAACTGTTGAAGGTGATACTCTCGACATCGAATATATCAAAGACGCAGTACACAAAGAATCTAAAAAAGAAGATAGTACTGCTTTATCACAAACATTGGTGAACTATGGTGTGCCTCAGACAAAACTTTCGGCAGTAAAGATTGAGGTAAAATCACCGTCAGGTTTTTTTGTATTTCTTGTAAATATTTTGCCATTTCTCCTTCCTGTAATTCTGATCGGCACGATATTGTGGTTTATGACTCGTCAGGCACGAGGGGCAGGGATGCAGGCTTTCTCTTTCGGTCAGTCAAAGGCTCGTGTCACAATGCCGGACGATAAAAAGCAACGAGTGACATTTTCAGATGTGGCTGGCGCAAAAGAAGCCAAGCAGGAGCTTTCAGAAATTGTTGACTTCCTGAAAAATCCTAAAAAGTTTCTCGATATCGGTGCACGTATTCCAAAAGGTATTCTACTTATGGGTGCACCAGGTACTGGCAAGACGTTGCTCGCTCGAGCAGTAGCGGGGGAGGCCAATGTAGCTTTCTTTTCTATTTCCGGATCAGAGTTCGTGGAAATGTTTGTGGGTGTCGGTGCGTCTCGAGTACGAGATCTTTTTAAACTTGCAAAGCAGACTGCTCCCGCTATTATTTTTGTAGATGAAATAGATGCTGTCGGGCGAGTACGAGGTACAGGGGTGGGTGGAGGCAATGACGAGCGAGAGCAGACTTTAAACCAGATACTAGTGGAGATGGACGGCTTTGAACCAAACGAAAAAGTGATTGTGATGGCTGCGACGAACCGTCCTGATGTTTTGGACCCAGCGCTACTTCGCCCGGGACGATTTGACAGACGAGTTACTATAGACCTACCTGACCGCAAAGATCGTGAGGAGATTTTGAAAATACATGCGAGACTGAAGCCATTTGCTGAGAACGTCAATCTTTCGGTGCTCGCTGAAAGAACACCAGGCTTTTCCGGTGCCGATCTTTACTCGCTTATGAACGAAGCGGCTATTCTTGCCGCTCGAGAGGACCGTACCAAAGTGGCTCAATACGACCTCATTCGCTCGATAGAAAAGGTCATGCTCGGTCCGGAGCGTAAGAGTCATATTTTGTCGAAAAAAGAAAAAGAGATTACTGCGTATCATGAGGCGGGACATGCGCTCGTGGCGTCTGTTTTGCCGTACGCTGATCCAGTACATAAGATATCTATTATCTCTCGCGGTCGGGCTGCGGGGTATACTTTGAAACTGCCACTTGAGGATCGAAAGCTCCAGTCAAAGCGGGAATTTCTCGATGATATCGCCATGTCTCTCGGGGGCTACGTGACGGAGAAAATGATTTTCAATGATGTGACCACTGGCCCATCAAATGATTTACAAGTTTCTACTGCGCTAGCTCGAGATATGGTGACCAAATACGGCATGTCGGATAAGATCGGCGCTCTTGCTCTCGAAGGAGCCGGCGGAAGAGCGCTTTTTGGCCGAGGGTTAGATGACAAAGAGTATTCTGAAAAGGTGAGTGCCGATATTGATGCGGAGGTGTCACGGATTATGAGTGAAGCTTTGAAAAAGGCGGAGGATATTATCACGACACATCGCAAGGCGCTCGATGCGATTGCAACAAAACTGATCGAGGTAGAAAATATTGAACGAGAGGAATATGAGAAAATAATTATCGCGTTCGGAATTATTCCGAAAAAGAAGTTGGATATTGAGCATCAGGGTTAGAGAATTATTCTCCCTTTGTAAAGGGAGCACTTCACTACTGTGAAGGAGGGATTTTCTTGAGATTTGAAATCCTCAGCTCTCCACATAGCACTTTCTTTGAGAAAGGAGGAATAATAAATCCCTCGGCCTGGAGCCTGCTCCCTTTAGGAAAGGGAGAATAATTCATTTCCGAAAATTGCTACTGCAATTTTCGGGGGAAAAGGTGAGAGTGGAAAATTAAGACTATAAAACTATGTCACTAATCAATAAAAAATGTGTTCCGTGTGAAAAAGGTACCAAAGCCTTTACGAAAGAGCAGGTGGAAGAGGGTTTGAAACAGCTTGTATTATGGAAGGTGATTGATGATTCTCATCTTAAAAAGGTATACACATTTCCAGATTTTAAAATGGCCTGGGCATTTGTAAATGAAGTGGCGGATCTCGCCGAGTCAGAAGGGCATCATCCAGATATTCTCTTGTCATGGGGAAAGGTGGTGATTACTCTTTTTACTCACTCGGTAAAAGGCCTCACAGAGAACGATTTTATTTTGGCAGCCAAGATTGATCAGTTGTGATGAGTTAATAATTCCTATAAAACAGAGGAAATAGAGGTACCCGACCCACTTAGTCCTTGATTTAATCGACCTGAAGGATTAGAATGGTCTCCAGACAGTAGACATCGCACAGCTTTACAGGAAAAACATATGAGAACCAACTACGTGGTGGGCGGTTATGTATGCATGATGATCTTGCCGGTGTTTCGGAACAACGAGGGGCTGTTTCCGAATTGGATCAGCCACATTCTATGGATCGGAACGGTCTTCTGCTTCACCAAGCTCGCGTTCCCATCAGAGACGGCGATCCGGAAAACACTAGAGAAGCGGTATCTCAACAGCCCGAAGCCACTCGCAACAAAGATACGGGCAGTCCTCGGGACGATCGAAATATCCCGTGGCCGATGTCGGGAATCGTTCGAAAGCGTTACCGACTGGAAGCAAGAAAACTTCAACGCTAGCTGGGACCACCCTACGGCGATCGCCATCTTAGGCGAATTTTCTAGAATCTTAAACAAGCATCTTGAAGACTTTCCCGACGAAAGATGGGAGTCCGAGGTCCAAGGGTGGATCCGGTTCGTCGAACAGGTGCGACGGGATCAGAACTGACAGATCAAAAAACAGCTCAGTCGCTCAACCCAGCCCCAATGGCCGCCCTGTGTGTGCCATTTTTTTATTTCTCCATTTAATAGAAACCTAGCAAGAGCGGTTCTAGTTAGTCTCACAGGCCTATTTTACAAAAACCTACATTCTAAGGCACATTAAACGGCTCAACAAGTCTGTGGAGCCGTTTAATAAACCGAGTAATTCGAGATTATTCGATGATCTGTGCGCCCTCTTGGATTCGAACCAAGGACCCCAGAGGTATAAGCTCTGTGCTCTAACCAACTGAGCTAAGGGCGCGTTGCATTACTCCACTAGCGTACCCTATTTTTTGATAAAAAACCACCGATACTATTCAAAATGGATTTTTTCGGCGGATCTTTCAGTAAGATATTTTCTGATGAGAGGGAATCCCGCCAGCGACTCATCTATATCAAGGAGACGATTTGCCTCGGTACGAGCCGCCTCCACCATTTTTAGATTTTGCAGAGCTTCCATGGCAATATCAGACACCCCCCATTGCTTCATCCCTGAAAGTTCTCCAGCGCCACGAAATTTGAGGTCGTATTCAGCCAGCTCGAAACCATTTTTGGCAGTTTTTAATGCGTGTAGGCGGTCCCTCGTTTTTTCTCCTGCACTTTCGGCATACACAAAACAATAGGCTTGATGATTGCTTCGTATCACTCGCCCTCTGAGCTGGTGAAGCTGAGCGAGACCAAATCTCTCAGCACCCTCGATCACGATCACGGTCGCATTTGGCACGTTTACTCCCACTTCTACGACTGATGTGGCACACAGGATATCTATTTTTCCCGCCTTAAAATCAAGCATCACTTGCTCTTTGTCTTTGTCATTCATTTTGCTGTGGAGAACACCTATTTCGTATTCTGGAAAAACTTTGGCTTTGAGTTGCTTGGCTTCCTCTTTTACTGATTTTGCCATCAGGGCCATTTCTTTGGTAGGGTCGGGCTCGTCTATGCGTGGGCAAATAATATATGCCTGGCGGCCAGTCTGTAGCTCGTCACGAATTTTCTCATACATCTGAGTGCGCTGATCGGGTAATACAATTTCAGTAATAATCGGCTTGCGCCCATGAGGCATTTGGTCGAGTAGGGTGAGGTCGAGGTCGCCATACATAGTGAGGGCGAGTGTGCGAGGAATAGGCGTCGCGGTCATTGAAAGTAAATGCGGAGCGAGGCCTTCCTTGGTAACAAGTTTTTGTCTTTGAGCGGTTCCAAATCTGTGTTGTTCGTCGATGATCACGTAGGCTAGATGTTTAAATTTTACTGACTTTTGAATGAGTGCGTGCGTACCGATCAGTATGGGAATATCACCAGAGGCCACCCATTTGAGTATCTGCGCTTTTGAAATATCTGTCCAGCCTTTTGGGTTGAGTTTGGATGGAAACTTACGACAGCCGGAGCCGGTCACGAGTCCGACAGAAATATTGAGGTACGCAAAATATTCGATGAATGATTCGAAATGCTGACTGGCGAGGATTTCGGTCGGGCACATGTAGGCGACTTGGAGATGACCGTATTGTCGGCCCACAGGCTTGCTGGTGATAGTCGCATAGGCACTGGTCGCAGCCACGGCAGTTTTGCCTGAGCCCACATCTCCTTCGAGGAGGCGCGACATGGCGTGACCCTTTTTAAAATCAGCGAGTATGGCATCTATGGCTTTTTTCTGTGCTTCGGTAGACTGAAAAGGGAATCGTGAGACAAACTGTCCGACGGACTCGGCTGACGGCTCGATGACAAAGGCTTTTTGTTTTTGATATTCTCGACGAGTGTGTTGCTTTTCGAGTTGGATAAAAAAGATTTCTTCAAAGGCAAAACGTTTGCGGGCCGACTGCGCATCTTCATTTTTCAGGGGCGCATGAATCCAAATGAGCGCACTCCGGAGCGATGGGAGGTTGTATTTTTTCAGAATTTCTTCGGGGATCGGGTCGGTGAGGGTGTCGAGTAAACCCGAGCGGAAAACTTTTTGTATGCCGTGGAAGAGCCAATTGGAAGTGACGCCACGACTTTCAGGATAGACCGGATAGAGGGTGTGTGCCTCTTTGTCGGCTCCAAAAAGAGAGTCGCCTACGCCGACCGGTAGCTTGCCGACCACTTCTATTTTTGGGTTGCTCAAGTAGAGCTCGCCAGTCTTTTTTCTTTCGGAAACTTTGCCTTCGACTCGCACGAGCGCACCCTCGGCAGTCATTTTGGCGAGATAGGGTTGATTGAACCACACTGCTTTTATTTTTCCCGTATCATCCTCGATCATACCGTCAGCCATCGGGATTTTACTTTTAAATCCCTTGCTCATTTTGAGGTCACTAATCTTTCCAAAAATGACGGCCGTCTCTCCCTTGGTCAGGCTGGCGATATTTTTCATATCCGACGTGTTACCATAGCGTACGGGGAAATGATAGAGCATGTCAAACGGGGTATGTATGCCGAGCTTCCCCAGAGCTTTTTTTTGAAACTCATTGAGGCGGAAGTGATCGGTGATCGGGCTGTGGGGATGCATGGGGTAATTGTACCCCACAGGGGAAGATAATGGGAGAGGCTTGATTTTGCGGAAGGGGGGGGATTCGAACCCCCGAGGGGTTTTAAAGCCCCTGCCTCTTTAGCAAAGAGGTACGTTAGACCACTCTGACACCCCTCCGTGGGTACGGGTCACTGTAACATAGATAAGCACTTTTTTCCAGCGTCAGTTTTCTTACATTTCAAAGGCTAAGCAGCTCATTTGTAACGCGTCTTACTAGACCCGTTATCTTCGTCGTCTCCACTCCTCGAGCCTTTGAACATGGCTCTATAGAGCCATTTCATTTTTAGAGTAGCTCAGTTGAGCCACCTAAACGGCTAAACACAGTGTTTAGCCGTTTAGCGTGCTTCTATAGAGCCATTTTTCAAATATGCTAAAAATCGTAATTGTCATAGAACTTGCCAAGCTGGATGCAATTCGAGGCGTGAGTGAGAAACGACCGAGTCATAACGTCGCGACTCAATGGACGGTACGCGACGCGCTTTCGCGAGATCGGGTGAGGGAGCATCGGAACGAAACAACAAAGAAGTGCGCCAGCTAGGCAAATTCTATTTAATGAGCCAGCGCCAAACAAATGACCTTTCTAGCCCCCGCGGACAGTAGCGCTCGTCGACTTTCCTCAAGTGTGCTTCCTGTTGTAGTCACGTCGTCGATGAGGATGAAGGTGTTGCCTCGGACAGCAGATTTCATTTCATCCGGCACCTCAAAACACCCGCGTACATTTTTAATTCTTTTCCGCCTATCTGAAATCGAGGTCTGGCTCGGGATATCTTTTATTTTTTCGAGACATTTTGGCGAATAAGTGAAAACTTTTGCCGTATCTATTTTAATTATTTCTGAACACAATAATTCTCCCTGATTGAACCCTCTCTCTTTGCGTCTTTTGACAGAAAGGGGGATGGGGAGAAAGAAAATTTGCTGCGCGTTATCTCCCGACACGTTTTCAAAGTCATCTCCGGCTAGGGTAATCATTTCTTCATACATATGCTCTGCGAGGAGTCCTGCGATTTTTTTATTACCATGATATTTGAGTTGCCAAATCGCTTCCCGCATAAATGGTGTGCGATATTGAAAAATCGCATCGACTACCGGACTGTCAGTACCGATACATCGCTCGACTTTTTTCAAGAATTCATTTGGAGATAGTACCTCGAGTGCTTTTAGCTCGGGACTTTTCGGAAAAACAAGCTCTAGTAGTAAATCTGAGATATTCCGTGCGTGTTTCAAAAGATTTGTGGTATACTTCACTACATCAGTATAGTCTTTATATGAGTATTTTCCAAAAATTTTTTTCTCTGTTCGGTAGCAATGATCCAAGTGTCTTGGGTATTGATATTGGCTCATCATCGGTCAAAGTAGTCCAAATCAAAAAGAAAAAGGGACGAGCCGTGCTCGAAACCTATGGTGAGCTAGCGCTCGGTCCGTATGCAGGGGTGGAGATCGGTCGTGCGACCAGCTTGCCGACAGAAAAGATTGTTGAAGCACTTCTCGACATTCTTAAGGAATCAAAAACCAATACCAAAAAATGTGGCATCTCTATTCCGCTAGCTGCGAGTCTGATTAGCTTTATCAGACTCCCACTAATCGATCCAAAAGATTTGGCGACAATGATTCCGATCGAAGCCCGTAAATACATCCCCGTGCCTATTTCTGAGGTGGCTCTCGATTGGTGGGTGATTCCAAAAGAAGAGCCGGATTTCCAAGATACACCTGCGGGAGAAAATAAAGCTCCAGAACGCGAGGGGGTGGATGTGCTTGTCGTAGCTATTCATAATGAGGCTATTGCCAAATATCAGGATATCAGTCAGCGAGCGATCCTGGAAGCGTCATTTTTTGAGATTGAAATTTTTAGTACCATCCGGTCTGTTATCGATCAGGGTATTCAGTCACAGATGATTTTTGATATGGGAGCAAGCTCGACCAAGCTATACATTATTGAGCGAGGGGTGTTGCAGAATTCTCACACGATTAGCAGAGGTTCACAGGACATCACCCTGGCTATATCAAAGTCGTTGGGGATAACTATAGCAGAAGCAGAAACTATGAAGCGCACCTATGGACTAAAGAATCCTGAAAAGAAGGACCTCTCTGAGAGTATTTCTTTGACCCTGGATTTTATTTTTTATGAGGCAAATCGGGTGCTTCTAAACTACCAAAAAAAGTATAACAAAACTATTGGAAAAGTGATTTTAACAGGCGGTGGCGTACTTTTAAAGGGTTTTGATGAATTGGCAAAAAGCAGTTTGCAGTCCGAGGTATCGCTAGGAAATCCATTCGGTAAAGTGGAGACTCCAGCGTTTCTAGAAGAGGTGTTAAAGAATGCTGGCCCAGAGTTTGCAGTAGCAATGGGTATTGCTCTCAGAAAGTTGCAAGAAATCGAATAGCATTTTAAAAAACTACATAGTATAATAAGTAAAGTTATGGATACTAGATTTCAAACATCGTTTATCCCCAAAAAACCTATCATAGGTAGTGATGCTGTGCATAGCACGGTACGAGTGAGCGCTTTTTTCGTAGTCGCATTGATATTGTTTTTGACTTCTGTGGCTTCTGCTGCTGGAGTGTATGTGTATGAAAAGACGTTGGAAAAGGCGAATCTTGAAAATGATAAAAAACTTGGCGAAAAAGAGAAACGTTTTGAGCCAGCTACCTTGAACGAAATACAGGTAAAAAACACCCAGATCAATGCGGCAAAAGATATCCTTTCAAAACACATTGCTGTATCTGATTTTATTAAAAATCTCAGCACACTGACACTCCAGAGCGTCCGTTTCAAGTCATTTGATTATAAATATGTTTCAGCTGAAAAAATTACTATTTCGATGAAGGGCGAGGGTCGTGATTTTAAGTCGGTAGCTCTCCAATCAGATATTTTTTCAAAGAAGAACCTTATTTTTAAAGATCCGATAATTTCAAATCTTGCAGTGAATAATGAGGGGACAGTCGACTTTGACTTTACTGCATCTTTGGCTGCAAATGTAGTTTCCTATAAAGCTGTTAGAACAACGACCGCTACCACTTCGGTAACGGGTACTGCTACTTCAACCCAGAGTACTAATTCTAGTGGATCGACAAATCAAACACAGAGAACCTCGGCCACGTCTTCGACCAGTCAAAACAACAGATCTCCAGTAACTGGAGGAAGTACGAACGTTTTGCCAAATAATACTCTCAATAACCTAAGATGAATAAACTTATATTTCCAATTATCCTAATACTTGCAGCTATCGGTATATATACGAGTTTTACCGCACCGCATTATGAAGTTGTAAAGGAGATGAGGGCACGCAGTCAGGAGTACCAGAAGGTGTTTGATGATGCTGACGAACTCCTAAAGAAGCGTGATGGCTTGATTGTAAAACTCAACAAAATTAGATCGAGTGACAAGGTGAGTATTTCAAAGTTGATCCCTGATTCGATTGATAATGTTCGGCTGATAGTCGATATCAATGATGGTATTACTTCACGATATGGAGTGAGTATCAAAAATATTCGTTTTGAAAACACTCAAGAAAATAAGGCCGGTAGAAGAGATGTTCCAAATATTACTGAGAATAAAGATTATAATTCGGTGACACTAAACTTCAGTATCGCTGCATCGTACAGTACATTTTTGAAGATTTTAAGAGATCTTGAGTCAAGTCTTCGTATTGTTGATGTGATTGCTATTTCATTCCGTGCGACAGATACGAGCGATGTGTATCAGTATGATGTTGGTATCAAGACACATTGGCTAAAGTAGAGATTATAATCATATTCACCCATGGAAAATAATAAAAAAACAACCACCACCGTAGTCATCGTCATCATCCTTTTGATAGTGGCCTTTGGGGTTTTTGTGTTTATGAAAAGTAAGGCCAGCACTTCTACCAGTGAGCTGACTGTTGAGCAGGGTGCTCTCATAGCACAAAATGCAAAAACGGTGGAGGTAGGTAAAAAGTTGCTCAATCTCCTTCGACCAGTTAACAATCTAGATATCGATAATGGTTTTTTTGATGATACTAGATTTAAGTCTTTAGTGGATTTTGGAGTTGAGATTCTAAGTCAAACTACTCGTGATGCTACTGATAATCCATTTGCACCGCTCCCAGGTAGTAGAAAAGCGAGCACAGCCGGAGCAGGGGACGCGACATCTTTAGGCCGATAGGGAGTATGATTATTTTTAAAAGTTTATTTGTATGGGTATATTAGAAATACTGGCCAGCAAAAATCTCATACGAAAAGAGGAAATTCCCGCCATTAAGCGGGATTCAGGCGCGCCTAATTCTACCCTGGAAAAAGTCTTGATTTTAAAAGGGGTTAGCCCTGAAGGGATTTTGAATGCAAAAGGTGAGTATTTAAATATCCCAACTCGAAGTTTGCAGGACAAAAATATACCCTTTAATCTTCTCGAATATATTCCTGAGGAATCGGCAATTCACTATAGTTTTGCACCAATAGGTTTCAAAGACGGGGTGCTCGAAGTGGGTATTGTTGACCCGGACAATATTGAGGCGCGTGACGCACTCAGTTTTATTTCTTCAAAAATCAACTTACCTTTTAAGATGTTCCTCATCTCACAAGGAGATTTTGACAAGGTAATTGAAACCTACAGAGGTCTTTCGGGGGAAGTGACCAAAGCGCTCTCCGAGCTCGAAAGCGAACTCTCTGTAGATGAGGAGAGTGTTACATTGCCATCTTCCGTTGGCAAGACCACCGCTGAACAAAATAATACTAACACTAAAATCATCGAAGACGCGCCGGTTACAAAAATCGTGGCAACAATACTGCGTTACGCTACCGAGGGTAATGCGTCCGATGTACATATTGAACATATGCGAGACAAAATACGCGTGCGATTTCGTGTGGACGGTACTTTGAATACTAGTCTCGTTTTGCCGATCAAGGTCCATAGTGCGGTGATAGCTCGTATTAAAATCTTGTCCAACATGAAGCTTGATGAAAAGAGAAAGCCACAAGATGGGCGTTTTTCTGCTCGTATCGAGGGGCGCAAAATCGATTTCCGTGTCTCGACTTTTCCAGCATATTACGGTGAGAAAATCGTGATGCGTATTTTGGATCAGGAAAAGGGTGTTAAAAAGATAGATGAGATGGGTCTTAGTCCAAAGAATCTAGCGCTTATTCGCGAGGCTCTTGCTCGGCCGTACGGTCTCATACTTCTTACTGGTCCGACAGGCTCTGGAAAGACCACGACACTATATTCTATGCTGAACGAAGTCGATCGAGAGGGGTCTAATGTGCTTTCACTTGAAGATCCGATTGAATACAACATAGAGGGTATGAGTCAATCTCAGGTAAAACCAGAAATCGGCTATACCTTTGCCAGCGGTCTTCGTACCGCACTTCGTCAAGACCCAGATGTGATTATGGTGGGAGAAATTCGTGATAAAGAGACAGCGGAGCTTGCAGTGCAGGCCGCGCTTACCGGTCATCTTGTGCTTTCTACTATCCACACCAACACCGCAGCCGGCGTGATCCCAAGACTTATGGATATGGGTATTGACCCGTATTTGATTGCCCCGACACTGATACTGACTATTGCCCAGCGTCTAGTCACCACCCTCTGTCCAAATAGTGGAAAAGCCGAACCAGTTGAGGGAAGTATCAAAATGATGTTCGATAAACAATTTGCGGACTTACCGGAAGTATATAAAAAAGATTTACCAAAAATGGACAATGTATATAATGTTGAACGGACTCAAGATTGTCCAAACGGTACTCGTGGTCGTACGGCTGTATTCGAGTTATTTAAAATGGATCACGATATCGAGCGGGTCATTCTCAATCGAGCGACAGAAGCCGATATTTTCAAAGCCTTGAGAGAGAAGGGAATGCTTACCATGAAAGAGGACGCAATCATCAAAGCAGTCAACCGCGAAATTCCGATTGAGGAAGTCAACAAGCTGTAGTATAATAAAACCATGGACAAAAAATACATAGTATTCCTTGTAGATGACGACCGATTCCTCCTTGATATGTATTCGATCAAGTTTACTAAAAGTGGCCATAATACGAAAGTAGCAGGCTCGTCATTCGATGCATTAAAAATGTTGCGAGAGGGGCTTGTACCTGATGTCATTGTTCTTGATATCATTATGCCAGGAATGGACGGCTTAGAGCTTCTTGAAACTATTCGTAAAGAAAAACTTATTCTGAATACGGTGGTGGTTATGCTTACCAATCAAAGCCAGTCTACAGAGATCGATCGAGCAACAAAGCTCGGTGTGGCAGGATACATTGTAAAGGCAAGCACCATTCCATCAGAGGTGGTGCATGAGGTGGTAGAGATCGTTTCAAAATGTAAGATTTAATTTTATATATACAATAGTATGGATTACAAAAAACAACTCGATGATCTATTGGTAACAGTTACAAAGGAGGGCGGATCAGACATCCATCTTTCTGATGGAAGGCACCCCACTATTCGAGTTTCTGGTGTACTTATTCCACTTTTAAAACACCCAGCACTTTCAAAGGAAGATACGAGTGGGATGCTAGATGTCATGCTCGACAAATCAAACAGAGATCGTTTTGAAACAAACAAAGAGATTGATTTTTCTTATAACTATGCTGGCGGAGATCGTTTTCGTGGAAACGCCTTTTTCCAACAGGGGGCTATTAGTATCGCTTTGCGTTTGATTTCAAAAAAAATTCGTACACTTGAGGAGCTC
Organism: Candidatus Tayloriibacteriota bacterium; assembly: GCA_943354385.1. GTDB lineage: Bacteria > Patescibacteriota > Minisyncoccia > Phycocordibacterales > PALSA-1337 > SCTV01. The sequence goes on along the minus strand of CALRBR010000005.1, from coordinate 36,549 downwards.
GGTCTTCCACCGATTCTTGCAACCTTTACGCAAAAACAGCAAGGTTTCTTTTTGGTGGTTGGGCCAGTAGGACACGGTAAGACCACCACCCTCGCATCTATGGTAGATATGATCAACCACGATCGTGCAGAGCACATTATCACCATTGAGGATCCGATTGAGTATGTATATGAGCCAAAAAAGTCTATTATTGATCAGCGTGAAGTGCGTATAGATACAAAAGATTTTCATACAGCGTTGATTAGTATTTTTCGAGAAGATGTTGATGTGGTGATGATTGGGGAAATGCGTGGTCTTGAGACTATATCTACTGCCGTGACTGCCGCCGAGACGGGACACCTTGTCCTTTCGACACTGCATACTAACAACGCCGCTCAGACTATAAACCGTATCATCGACTCATTTCCTTCGGATCAACAAGATCAGATTCGTATCCAGCTCGCTGGAAGTTTGACAGGTATATTTTCCCAGCGCCTTATCCCGCGTATTTCTGGGGGACTCATACCAGCGTATGAACTTTTGATTGCCAATAATGCTGTATCAAATCTTATTCGAGAAGGTCGTACCCATGAGATTATGACGGTTATTGAGACTGGTTCTACTGAAGGAATGATTGATATGAACCGTTGCCTCGCGGACCTCGTGCGACGGGGGGAGATTACTCCAGAGCAAGCATATATTCACTCCTTCGATACAAAGAATCTTCAGCGTCTTATCTAAACATATACAATGCTTTTTAATTACAAAGCTCTCGATAATACCGGACAAGAGAAAACAGGCGCCATTGAGGCGATCAATGTTGATGTGGCTATTACCTCACTTCAGCGTAGGGCGCTCGTTATTTCGTCTATAAAAGAAGATACCGGAAGTGGTTCATTTTTTGATAAAAAGTTTACCTTTTTTGAGCGAGTATCGGGTAAGGATGTGGTGATTCTTTCGAGACAAATGTCGACCCTTTTTGAGGCGCAGGTCTCGGCTCTGCGTATCTTTCGACTACTTTCTGCCGAAAATGACAACCCGTTACTTGCCAAAAATCTAGCTCAAATCTCCGATGATTTGCAGGGCGGAACATCGATCTCCGGTGCCCTCTCAAAGCACCCATCGGTATTTAGTAATTTTTACATCAATATCGTACGAGCTGGTGAGGAGTCTGGCAAGCTTGATCAATCTTTTCTATACCTCGCTGACTACCTTGACCGTACCTACGAAGTAACTTCAAAAGCTCGAAATGCTCTCATTTACCCAGCTTTTGTCGTCATCACTTTTATCAGTGTGATGGTACTCATGCTCACCTTGGTGATTCCAAAAATTAGCGGGATTTTGATTGAGTCTGGACAAGAAATTCCTATTTATACAAAAGTCGTGCTGGGCATTAGTGACTTTTTTGTAGATTATGGACTCGGTCTTCTCGCCCTGGTTGTGGTGGGTGGGGTTGTACTTTGGAGATTTTTCCGAACAACAGAGGGTAAACGGGTTTTGTCTCAGATAAAGCTATCTATTCCATATGTGAGTCGACTTTTTCGTAAGTTGTATTTGTCCCGCATGGCCGACAACATGAACACTATGCTTTTGTCAGGTATTCCGATGATTCGTGCACTCGAGATTACTTCTGATGTGATCGATAACACTGTCTATAAAGAGATTTTCACTGATGCCATCAGTCGGGTCAAGGCGGGTAGCTCGGTTTCCGATGCGCTGTCTCGCAACGATGAGATACCAGGTATTATGATTCAGATGATTAAGGTGGGTGAGGAGACAGGAGATCTGGGCAATATCTTGAAAACGCTGGCTCGTTTCTATACCCGCGAGGTCAACAACGCAGTGGATACACTCGTGGATCTGATCGAACCTATCATGATCGTGCTTTTGGGTCTGGGAGTAGGTTTCTTGCTTTCTTCTGTCCTTATTCCTATATACAATATCGCGCAGGGCACCTAGGTCATAGCAGGTCCCCGGCCGTATCCTCGGCCGGGGAAGAGGGAGGGACCCGGGGAGAGAACCACATCCCCGAATCTCCCTTTATTATTCCTCCTTTTTTAAAGGAGGTGTCTTGTACTCAGGGCGGAGGATTTTTTTTATCCCCACCCATCCCTTCTCCCTTTTCTTTCCTAGATGCGCTATAATAAGAGGCATACATAACAGGTCGAAATCAGAGATATTCAAAAAACAAGGAGAAAGTATATTTTATATAATCATTAATTAATTTAACTATGAATAAGAAACAAGGTTTTACACTGATTGAACTTTTGGTCGTGATAGCGATTATCGGTATTTTGTCATCAGTTGTAATGGTGTCTTTGAATTCTGCCCGAGCAAAGGCTAAGTTTGCAGCAACACAGGCTACAGCAAGAGGTTTGGTGCCAGCACTGATGCTTTGCCAAGACCAGTCAAGTGCAGCAGTGGCAAAAGATCCATTGAACATCAATACTGGTGGAGGAGACATTTGTACAGTTGCCGTCTCTGCAATATACCCAAGTCTAGCTAGTATAGGTAGTACCGTGGTCTATGGCGTCGTAACGGGTAATGTTGCAAATGATCCTAGAATCACTGTAACTTGTCCAGCGACAATTTGTAGAGATTCAGCAGTGATATTCACAGCTACTTCCATCGGGGTGACAAATAACTAGATAAACAGAACAGTCACCAGGGGGATAAAGGGGACAGTCACCATTCTTTTATAAAAAGTGTGGTGTAATAGTAAAAAAAGAAAATACCTCCACTGTGGAGGTATTTTCTTTTATAATAAGTTTGTTTATTGATACAATTATCACTACATTAGTAAATATTTATGGATAAAGGGGACAGCCACCATTCTTTGCTAAAAACTATAATATAGTTGTTTTATGCCAAGAAACGCTCGTATCGATATTGCGGGAGAAATATATCACGTACTCAATCGTGCCAACGGCAGACTACAGATTTTTACCGAACCAAAAGACTATTAGTTTTTTCTAGAGTTGCTTGTTGAAGCGCAAGAGCTGACAGGGATGCGAATACTTGCATATACATTGATGCCAAATCATTGGCACTTAATACTTCAGCCAGTGTTGGATGGGGATCTTGGAATTTTCATGCATCGTCTTACAAATTCGCATACTAGGAAAGTGCATGCAGAGACAGGTACAAATGGAAGTGGGCACCTTTATCAAGGACGCTACAAATCATTTCTTGTGGATAATGATGCATACCTTTTAACACTGATTAAATATGTTGAACGAAATCAATTGAGGGCAAAGCTAGTGGATCGGGCTGAGCTATGGCAATGGGGCAGTGTGTGGGCGAGGGTTTTTGGTAGCCAGAAACAAAAAAAGCTACTCTCAGGATTGCCAGTATCTTTGCCAGATAAATATGTGTTATGCAAGGACCGTCCTTGCGCAGAAAGCATCTATTGATATACTGTATTGATGTTACGTAAAGATCCTTTTGTCACCGGTGAGTATTATCATTTGTACAACCGAGGTATAGACAAAAGAGTTATTTTTAAGTTAGTAAGAGATTATGAACGGTTCATGATGCTTCTCTATGTTGCAAATTCAAAAGATTCTTTCCGGCTTGACGATCTTGTGACCAGACAACATAACACATTTGAGGAGGTTCTTTTACTTGATAGAAGTGAACCACTGGTCTCTATTGGCGCGTGGTCTCTGATGTCCAATCATTTTCACCTACTGATTCGTCAGGACGTAGACGGCGGTATTACAAAGTTTATGAAAAAACTTGGTACGGGTTATTCGATGTTTTTCAATATCAAATATCAGCGAAAGGGTGCGTTATTTGGTGGATTATTTAAGTCAAAATTAATTGGGGTGGATGATGTGTATTTGCGACATTTGTTTGGATATCTTCATTTAAACCCACTCGATATAAAATTTTCAGGGTGGAAAAATAAAATCAAACAATCTTCAGATGAGACAAATGGCATGAAAAAGTTTCTAGAAGAGTATCGATATTCCAGCTATCAGGATTATATAGGTGTTGATCGGGTAGAGAAAAATATACTCACTACCGAAAGTTTCCCAGACTATTTTAAAGATTCAAAGGAGTTTAAAAACTTTGTCGAAGATTATTTTATAGTTTTGTAGAGCAGTAGTAAGCAGTAAGGGTATAACCCCTTACGCAAGGACCGTCCTTGCGTAAGTGGTTTGTGCCTACTATACTTTAAGAAAAAAGTTTTTTGGTTGTATGTTATACTTATTCCATGAAAAAAGGTTTTACACTTATTGAGCTTATGGTGGTCATTGCGATTATCGGTATTTTGAGCGGGGTGATTATTGCTTCTCTCGGCTCATCTCGAGCGAGGGCGCGGGATGGGAAGAGGGTATCGGATATTGGCCAGATACAGCTGGCGCTGGAGTTGTATTACGAGCAGAATAGGAAATATCCAACAACTATTTCTACGGACACTGATTTGAGTCCAGTATATATGAATAGTGTTCCGAAAGATCCAGTAGGTGGGGTTGATTATAAGTATGCCGTCAATTCAGCTACAAGTCCTACAAATTATCATTTGGGGGCAATTTTGGAACAGATGAATCCAGCAAGCTATAATGCAAATGAAAACTTTTTCTCTTGTGCAACCGGGGTCTCTTGGACAAGTGGTTTTAGGGGGGATAGTCAGGACTGTCTTTGTAGTGCGTCGGTGCCAGGTCAAACAGACAAATGCTACGATGTAAAAGGGCGGTAATACAAAAACCCGCGGCGTACTCGCCGCGGGTTTTCTTTATTTTTACCCATTCATGAATCTTGAATCGTACATCATGCTTCTACCCAGTATACCTTCCGAAAAAGACCATCTCGGTATATAATTAAGCCTATGGAAATGCTCGTCGCTAGTCTCTTTTTTATCTTCGGTGTTTTGATGGGGAGTTTTCTCAATGTAGTCGCGCTTCGCTATAATACCGGTCGTCCACCTACCGGCAGATCCGCATGTTTTTCTTGTGGTAAAAAGCTCAAAGCGGTAGAACTCATTCCGGTCGTCAGCTACCTCTGTCTCTGTGGCCGATGCTCACAGTGTAAAAGCAAGATCTCGCCGCAATATCCGCTGGTCGAGTTTGTCACCGGCCTACTGTTTGTGTTGATGTATTGGTATCAAAGCCAATCACTCGTTTTGCTAGCGTACTATTTAATCATCTCGTGCTTACTCGTCGTCATCACTGTGTACGATATCCGTCATATGATTATCCCCGATGGCCTTGTTTTTGCATTTATCGGGCTAGGGCTTCTGAGATTACTTTACGAAACACCTCTTGCCTCACTTATCCACAAGCCGGAAATCTGGAATCTGCTCGCTGGCCCCATCCTTTTTCTCCCATTCTGGGCGCTCTGGTATTTTTCCAAAGGCACTTGGATGGGTTTTGGTGATGCAAAGCTTGCGTGGGGGATCGGCTGGACGCTCGGCTTGGTGCAGGGTGTTTCGGCGATCATTCTCGGTTTTTGGATTGGTGCGGGAGTGAGCCTGCTTGTCATGGGGCTCAGTAAAGTCCTTGCTCTGTCATCGGTCAAAAAAGTGGCGAGGTATTTACGTCTACCACAGCTTAGTTTCAAAAGCGCGATACCGTTTGCACCGTATCTGATCGTCGGTACTTTTGTCGCGCTATTTTCTGGTGTTGATTTGCTCGGTCTCAATCTTATCCTTTTTTCATAATCATGTATTTTTTTATACGACAAGAGAATAAAATGAATCCTGTCCCCGCGCCGAGTACGGCGCGGGGAAGAGCGAGTCTTCCATTTGCAAAATCCCTCGGTTTTACCCTCGTCGAAATGATGGTTTCTCTTTCTATTTTTGCTATTATCACAGGTATTGTTTTGATCCGAAACAATGATTTCAACAGTGGCATCCTCTTCAGTAATCTGGTCTACGAAATCGCCCTTTCGATCCGAGAAATGCAGACGTATGGTATTTCGGTGAAGGCGTATCAGCAGAACACCACGCAATCTTTTGGGAATGGCTATGGAGTGTATTTTGATAAGGTCTTGGATACAACTACGAATGCGTACTCTTTTACGCAGTTTATTGATGTGAAGTCTGGTACTACACCACCAGATGAAAAATACGCTATACCACCTGACGAGAAAATCTTGAAATTTAAATTAAAACCGGGTAACACTATCTTCGGCCTGTATGTGAATGACTTCAGCAACCCTGTCAATGATCTGTCTATTACTTATGTACGCCCAGAGCCAAATGCTATTATTACGGCGAATAATGGAGTCAAAACATCAGATTCCATAACCAAAGCTTTCATCATCATCAAATCTCCTGGCACCACGGATGCCGTGTATAAATGTATCGTGGTCACCAGTGTCGGGCAGATTTCCGTGCAAAATTCTAATAATACTGGCACCTCATGTACCCCATAGTTTATTTTTGATATGATTACTCCTATGAAAAACCAGAAAAAGCAAGGCTTTTCGCTCATTGAGATCATGGTGTCTCTGGCTATTTTTGCGATAGTGGTGGTGGTGGCGACCGGAGCACTTTTGTCGACGATTGACGCTACTAAAAAAGCTCAGGCGACCCAGACAGTGCTGACCAATCTCAATTTGGCGCTGGAGGGTATGACCCGAGAGATTCATACAGGGAGTGATTATGTGGTGACGGATGGAGGTAGTGGGGTCGGTTCAAAGATTAGTTTTAAAGATAAGGGCAATGTAGATACGGTAGTCTATACTTTTGTTGGAGCATCTGGAAGTGATAAAGGTAAAATAACAAAACAAAAAGGTTCTGGTCTAGAAGGGGTAATCACCGCTCCCGAAGTAAACGTCAAAAGTCTCAAATTTACTAAAATCGGCGGTGTATCTGGGGGGACCCAACCCCGAGTCTTTATTACGGTCAGTGGAATGGCGGGAAATAATATAAAATATCAAACCAGTTTTGAAATACAGACCACCGTGTCTCAGAGAAAGTTAAATTATTAAGTTTATGTATCGACCATTTTTTAAAATAGTACAAAATAGTTCGACAAAAAAGGGATTTACCCTGATCGAAACTTTGGTGGCTATTTCGATACTGATGCTCGCGGTCACTGGCCCGCTGGTGATTTCCCAAAAAGGTCTTTCAGCGGCGGCATACGCAAAAGATCAAATGATCGCCTACTATCTCGCCCAAGACGCGATGGAGTATGTACGAAATGTGCGGGATACGAATGCGGTCAGCGGGGTGGGCACGGCGATCGGTGCGGATTGGTTGTCGGTTCTGATCACTGGATCTTTGTCAGAGTGTATTGGAGGAACTTGTAAGGTTGACACTAGCCAACCTTCTTTTTCTACGAATATTCCTACAGCTTGTTCGGCGGCAGGATGTTTAATTACAAAAACTGTTAATGGGGATGAAGTTAGATATAGTCATGATTCTGGACGTACACCGACTCCTTTTAGTAGAACAGTTAAGATTGAAACTCCGAGCGGTGGAGTGATTTCTGACATTAGCACTTTGGGTGTTGAGGCTCGGGTTACCGTCACTGTATCTTGGTCGACACTCTCTGGCCAGACAAGGGATGTAAAAATCGTCGAAAATCTTTTTAAACTAAATTAGTATGTTACTACACCACGCACAATATGGAGTACAAAAGACCGCCGGCTACACGATGCTTTTTGCGGTGCTGGTTTCGAGTATTCTCCTGTCTATTGGTATTTTTATACTCAATGTGAGTAAAAAGGAAGTGATACTTTCGGCGATTGCTCGCGAGTCCGCCATTGCTTTTTATGCCGCTGATGGTGGGGTGGAATGTGCGCATTTTTGGAACGCACAGACCAACAGCCCCTTAGGTGTAACGTCTGCTGGAGTTCCAAATGGTGGAACTGTTTCTTGTGGTGGACTAGGGTCTATTCCAGTGACCATTGTTCCTCCGACCCAGTCGAATTTGAAAAGTGTTGCAACCCTCTCTATAAATGTTCCAAGTCTTTCAACATACCCTGGATTTTGCGCTGAGATAAAAGTTACTAAAAATTACACCTATAGTGCAGGAACCCCTTTGACTGAAACTTCTCCAGAGATTCCAGCCGCCTACAATCTACTAAGTACTATTATTGAATCCCGAGGTTACAACACCTGTGTCACCACCGACCCTCGCCGTGTTGAGAGAGGTTTGAGAGAGACTTTGCAATAGTAGGTATCTATTCCTCCTTTTCTAAAGGAGGCCGTCGACAGGTGTCGATCACAAACGATCGACTCGGCTGGTACTCTAGATGGAGGATTTTAAATCCCTCGGCCTCTTGGCCTGCTCCCTTTAAAAAAGGGAGAATAATTCATTTTTGTGTTCGCAAATTTCCAAATTTAAGGTAGAGTAGTAGTATGAAGCCAGTCATTCCAGTACAGGTAAAAGAGCGTCTTACCAAGCTCAAAACAACGATTGAAAGACACCGGTACAATTACCATGTTTTGGACAAGCAGGATATTAGTGAGGCGGCTCTAGACTCGCTCAAAAACGAGCTCATGCAGATCGAGACCAAGTATCCTGAGCTCATTAGTTCGGATTCACCATCTCAACGAGTGGCCGGTAAGCCTCTGGATGCATTTAAAAAGGTACCGCACAAAGTAGCCCAGTGGTCTTTCAATGATGCTTTTTCTCCGGAGGATATCGTGGTGTTTGATACACGAGTCAAACGTTTTTTGCAAAACCGCGTACAGGAGACGACCCTTGACACAGGGCTTGACAGTGCTATTGACATAGCTATTGACATAACAGATTTTGATTATACAAAACGGCTTAGTAGAGCCGTAAAAGGCAAAAGTTATCCACTTGACACAGACCTTGACAAGCCTATTGACACTTTGTCAAGTGCCCCTGTCAAGGGTGCCCCGACATACGTCTGTGAGCTCAAAATAGATGGTCTCAAAATTGTGCTGGAATATCAAAAGGGTATTTTTGTACGGGGTGCTACTCGTGGCGACGGAAAGGTGGGTGAGGATGTGACCGAAAATGTCCGGACGATAGAGTCGGTGCCACTGACGCTCTCTCGACCGGTGGATATCATTGTCGAGGGCGAGGCATATATGAGCAAAAAAGTTTTTAAAGTGCTCAATAGTGAGCGTGAGAAAAAAGGCGAGCCGGTGTTTGCCAACCCGAGAAATGTGACGGCAGGAAGTATCAGACAGCTTGATCCGCGTATTGTGGCAGAGCGCAGGTTGTCGACTTTTATATACGATGTGGCTCAGTCGAGTGAGTCGGTACCCGAAACTCAGGATGGGGAGCTTGCATATCTCCGCGAACTCGGCTTTCGGGTCAATCCGTACTCGCAGGTGTGCGCGACGGTGGATGAGGTGATCTCGTATTGGAAAATCTGGCAGAAAAAAGCCCCGAAAGAAGATTATTTGATTGATGGGGCGGTGATCAAAGTTCGTGATAAAAAACAGCAAGAGATGCTCGGCTATACCGGCAAGGCTCCTCGTTTTGGTATCGCTTTTAAATTCCCGGCCGAGCAGGTGACGACGGTCGTAGAGGATATTGTACTTCAGATCGGACGTACCGGAGTGCTCACACCGGTGGCACATTTGAAGCCGGTCTCGGTAGCGGGCTCGACGGTGTCTCGGGCGACTTTACATAATGAAGACGAGATAAAACGCCTTGATGTGCGTATTGGTGACACGGTGATTTTGCAAAAAGCGGGTGATGTGATTCCTGATATTGTGTCGGTGCTTACGGAAATGCGCACCGGTCGTGAAAAGCCGTATGTGTTTCCTAAAAAAGTGATGGCGTGTGGAGGAGATGGTGGTATTGAAAGGATTCCTGGGCAAGTGGCGTGGCGATGTGTCAATAGAAATAGCGAAGGTGAACAAAAACGCCGCTTGTATCATTGTGTTTCTAAAAAGGCGTTTGATATGGATGGAGTCGGGCCAAAAATCATCGACGCCTTTTTGGAGCATGGTCTGATTACCAATTTTTCCGATGTCTTTACTTTGAAAAAGGGTGATTTACTTGCACTGCCGAGATTTGCGGAAAAATCGGTAGATAATATTTTGTTTGCTATAGAAAAGGCAAGGGAGGTGACTTTGGCTCGGTTTATTATTAGTCTATCAATACCACAGGTGGGCGAGGAAACGGCACATGACCTAGCGAAACATTTTGGTACTATCGAAAAACTTATGCAGGCGAAAGTAGAGGAGCTTCAGTCTATTTATGGCGTGGGTGATATCGTCGCAGAGTCTTTTGTATCATGGTTCGGTGATGCGGATAATAAAAAACTGGTAGGTGATTTGTTGAAACAAGTAAAGATTTCTGCCGAGAAGAAGATTGCTGGAGCGATTTCTATCTCTGTCAAAAACTCAGCAGTTGTTGGAAAGACATTTGTGTTTACAGGAAGTATGACGACTCTAGATCGGGATAGTGCAAAAGATATGGTGAGAGCTCTCGGTGGGGAAGTTTCTGGTTCGGTTTCAAAAGAGACAGATTTTGTGGTGGCGGGGGAGAGTGCAGGGAGTAAGCTTGAGAAAGCGGAAAGTTTGGGGGTGAAGATTGTTACCGAGGAGCAGTTTTTGAAGATGGTAGGGAAATAATTTTTGGGGGGCGTTAGGAGTCGGCCTCTTGCCGGAATCATACACTGATTATACGTATGTGCATATAATCAGTGTATGATGATGTGGGTTTGTTTGGAAATAAAAAGACCACCGACTGAATCAATGGACTGGGGTTGCTTACTGATTGGGTATTAAATATCTTTTTTGGTCAGCTTGACGACTGTGCCTGCGCTTCACGAAGAATTTTTTTCACCTTCCGCCGATTTTGCTGCTTGTGCATGTTTTTGAAAAGGCGTCATTTTTCCGCGAACCTTATCCGCAGACCCAAAAAGAACGCCAAGAATTATCATAGTGTACTAGACGGCAAATGTCAACTGTGGATAAAATCAAAATAAATACTCAAATATCTCACGACCGTTAGATATTTATGTATTTATAAAATGGGAGTAATAACATTTTTTGTTTTTATTCTTAAATCTTGAATCTAGATTATTATACTACGCTCTAGTGAGCCCAGTACGCCCGCTATAAGTCACAGCTACTGAATCTACCCAAATAAGGCCACATCGTGCTATGATGGATGCACTTATGGAGATTAAAGATATCGAAAAACTCGCTACTTTGGCTCGTATTCGCATTACGGATGAGGAAAAGGCTACTTTTCTTACCGAAATAGAGTCTATTCTGAAATATGTGGGTGAAATACAAAAGGCGAGCACTGGCGCTTCGTATGTGGAGGTGGGCCCGGTCTATAATGTGCTCCGTGAAGACACAGGTGCGCATACACCAGGTCAGTATACCAAAGCGATTTTAGCTGAGGCTCCAGACATAGAAGAAAACTGCATTAAGGTTAAGAAAATTTTGTAATCCTATGTCGATTGATTTAAAAAACCTGACAGCCAAAAAAGCTCACGAGGACTTGCTTGCAAAAAAGTATACCGTACTTGAGCTTGCAAATGCGTATGTGGAAAATATCAAAAAGAGAGATCCAGAAGTACATGCATATCTAGAGATCTTTGATGATATTGAAAACCAGGCAAAAAAAGCTCAAGAACGTTTTGATAATGGTACTGCCGATGTTCTTACCGGTATACCCTTTGCCATAAAAGATAATATTTTGATCGAAGGGAAAATAGCGAGTGCGTCTTCGAAAATGCTTGAAAATTATCATGCGACTTACGATGCGACCGTGATTAAAAAGCTGAAAGATGCTGGTGCAATCTTTCTCGGCCGTACAAACATGGATGAATTTGCGATGGGTGGCTCGACTGAGAACTCAGCTTTTGGTACTACTCATAATCCACATGACCTAACTCGGGTTCCTGGTGGTTCCTCTGGTGGATCGGCGGCGGCGCTTGCGATGGACGGATGTCTGGTTGCACTCGGCACTGATACGGGTGGATCGGTGCGCCAGCCAGCCAGCTTTTGTGGGGTGGTGGGTCTCAAGCCTACATACGGAGCGATTTCTCGTCACGGACTGATTGCGATGGGGTCGTCTCTTGACCAGGCTGGTCCTTTTGCAAAAACGGTGACGGATATAGAAATACTTTTTAGTACCTTGGCAGGGAGAGATATGATGGACGCGACGACGATTTCATCTGATACGTATGCAAAAAGCCCACTTAAAAAAAGTCTCACCATAGGAGTACCTAGACATACAATGGAAAAAGGCGTTGATCCTCAGGTGTTAGTAAATTTTGAAGAATCTCTAACTCGTTTAAAAAAACTCGGTCACACGGTGATAGATATTACACTTCCTAATATTGGCTATGCGTTGTCAGTATACTATGTGCTGATGCCCGCTGAAGTCTCTTCAAACCTCGCTCGCTTCGACGGTGTAAAATATGGTTTACATGTGAACGGGAAAAATAGTATCGAAGATTATTTTGCTACTCGGGCCGAAGGGTTTGGTAAGGAGGCTCGACGCCGAATTTTGCTCGGTACCTATGTTCTTTCATCGGGTTACTATGATGCGTATTATAATAAAGCTAATGCGGTGCGAAAAACTATCACCAAAGATTTTACAGATGTCTTTACTCAGGTAGATGTAGTACTTACCCCGACAACCCCAACACCCGCATTTAAAATTGGTGAAAAAGCCAATGACCCACTTTCTATGTATCTAGCTGACATTTTTACGGTTACTGCAAACCTGACTGGTATGCCAGCTATTTCGATACCATCTGGTTTTGCAAAAGAGGGAAGCGTCTCCCTGCCACTCGGTATTCAGATGACAGCCCCGCATGGCCGAGAAGACATCCTTTTTACGTTAGGGAAAGATTTTTTGGGTGAAAAGTAGTATACTTCTACCTGTATGAATCAGGTTCCTTTTTTAAACATAGAATATTTTTTCTCTCAGATATATCAGTTTTTTACTGGCAATACACTGTCACGTTTTTGGAACTGGGTGGCTGATGTTTTTTATTTTATTGCGCCACATACAAGATGGATTACCATTTTGATTAGCCTAATTTGTTTCGCGGGCATCATTTATGCTGTGTTGCAACTACGACGTCTTAATGAGCAGGTTCAGGAAAAGTATTTAGCCGATTACCATGCGCTCAATGCTGTAGAGCAATCTAGGGACGGCGGTAATCTTTTGCGCTGGGATAAAATCGCTCAACACGCTGGGTCACAAAACCCTAATGATTGGATGTCAGCTATTATTGAGGCTGATATAATATTAGGGGAGATATTGGAAAAAGACGGTGCCGTAGGTGATGGTGTCGGGGAGATGTTGAAAAGTCTTACTCGGGGTAATTTACGTACACTTGATAATGCGTGGGAAGCACACCGAGTCCGAAATAGTCTGGCACACGGAGGGTCATCTGTACTTTTGAATAATCGAGAGGTTAAAAGAGTATTGTCACTTTACCAGACTGTTTTTGAAGAGCTTAGGTTTATATAGTTGCATAGACTCGAAATCCGCGGTATAATGATGATTCAGCTCTACGAAGGGCAATACGCGGGGTGGAGGAGCAGTATCTCGCAAGGCTCATAACCTTGAGTCCCCGGTGCGATTCCGGGCCCCGCAACAAGTAAAACTAAATCCGTCTACCTCTGGTGGACGGATTTAGTTTTAGGGTTGTTGAGAGATTGCTTTAAATGTGTTATCGTACTAATCACTGTCGGCGTAGCTCAGTCGGTAGAGCACAGGACTCATAAGCCTGGGGTCGGAGGTTCGATCCCTCCCGCCGACACAAATTGAACGAAGTGAAGTTTTGTCGGTGGAGCAGGCAAAGGGTTTTGCCTGCGTGGAGGTTGAAGAAGCGAAAACCTGGAGCTTCTGCAGGACCTTGAACATTTCGTCTGAGAAAAGTGAAAGGTGTACAGACCCTGTATGGGTCGAAGCCTGTTTGAGCATTTTTTGAAGTGTAATCATGAACAAAAAATCCAAACAGGATACTGTCCTCGTAGAGGAAGATACCCGCGGCCCGTATTTATTGCTTTCCGCTCATTTTCCTGTTATATTCATATCCATTGCGCTCGTAGTTCAGCTGGCTAGAACGCTCCCCTGTCACGGGAGAGGTCGTGGGTTCGAGTCCCATCGAGCGCGCAAATAAAAAACCGCCTTTCGGGGCGGTTTTTAATTTGCGCGCTAGAAGAAAGTGAAAGTCTTCACTTTCGGTGGGACTCGAAGCCTGATCGAGATATTTTGTGAGCAAAGCGAAACAAAATATCCAATCGGGGTACTGAAACTGTAGGTTTCGAATGTCCCATCGAGCGCGCAAAGGAGAATTTCTATATCTTACCGTTTAATGGTAAGGACTTTTAGGTTCTGACCTGAAGCACCTTTGTTAATTGTCTATTGGACGTTGGAAATGTTATAATAGAAACTATGATTGCACATGGGCCAAGAGATATTTTTAATCATTTAACTGGGCAAGTTGGTTTTGATTATAATCAAATTACTAATGAAGTTTTTATTGGTACAAATATGTGTTGTCAGGTTGGTTTTTCTAAAGAACTTTTATCGAAAGGTGTACGTGCCGACATTAGTCTAGAAAAAGACCGCACGGATGCTCCAAGCGGGGTAGATTATTTTTTGTGGTTACCAATTGAAGATAAAACCTCTCCAAGTCCTAAAGATTTTGAAATAGGGGTTAAATTTTTAGATTTTTTAATTAGTAATAAGATAAAAACTTTTATTCATTGTAAAAATGGTCATGGTCGAGCACCGACTTTGTTTTCAGCATATTTAATCAGTAAGGGAATGAGCGTTGAAGATTCAATTCAATTAATTAAATCAAAAAGGTCTTCAATTCACTTGCATGAATTACAAATAAAAGGGCTTAATGAATTTAAAAATAGTACAGTAGGAAAATAATTTAATAGAATTAAATATTACAAATTAATAATAAAAATATGAAAAATACAATAATAGGTATAGGTATAGTTATAGTGTTGATTTTAGGTTTCGGGGGATATTACATGATTTCGAACAATAACTTTACAATAGTTCCGACGAATTCTTCGGATATAAACAATTCTCCTATTTCAACAAATCCTACGCCCACCACAACACCTACTCCTGCAAATGTTACAGTTGATATAAAAAATTTCGCATTTAATCCCCCTATCTTAAATATTAAGGTTGGTACGAAAGTTGTATGGACAAACAACGGTTCGGCTCCCCATAACATCACTTCTAATTCGGGAGGTATTCTTAGCTCAGCTACTCTTTCCACAGGACAATTTTTTAGCTTTACTTTCACCAAAACTGGTTCTTTCAGTTATCACTGCGCTATTCACCCAATGATGAAAGGCATCGTTGTAGTAATAAATTAATTAGGAATGTATATCTGTGTATAATTTATTGCATCAAACGCAGTTCTAACACAGTCCACCATGTCGCGCAAATATAAAACGACTTTCAGTGCCGTTTTATATTTGCGCGCTCGTGAGGAGCGTTAGCTCCGAAAGGGACTCGAAAAGGCTAAGTATATAGGTCGGAGCGAAGCGGTAAATCTGCGAAAATATCTTAGCTTAAGCTGAGATATTTTCGCAGACATCATTTTTGTGTTGCAAAAATGAGATACGAAGCCTGTACCGTTCCTGTAAGGAAAGAGGTTCCCGTCGAGCCATCCAAATAGATTTTTTGTTTTTTATACTATATACAGCGTTTACCTCCCAGGATAAAAATATTACCATACTCGCTGAAGTAAAGACTTGTTCTCCCTTGGGCTATATCTCGACCAAAAGCTGGGATGAGATGTTTGTTATTGCCGAAAAAGTGGGGGATATAATCTCGATACACACAGATGCGAGTTGTGACGGGTCTTTTGAGTTAATTAAAAAAACAAAATCATTGACAAAGAAACCTATACTCGCAAAAGGGATTCATGAGACCGATGAGTCAGTGGTAAAGGCGGTTGCAAGCGGTGCAGATTTTGTATTGGTGGTGGGCGGATTCCGAAAGTACATCTCGACAAGTGTTTGATTGAGCCAAATACATTGGAAGAGTTACGGGCCCTTCCGAAAAATCTCAAAGTGGTTTGGAACAGTCGTGACCTTAAAACTGGTGGTTTGAAGAAAGAAACATTTAAAGAAGCTCGAGCGATTTTTCCTGGCTGGCTCTGTCAGGCGAGTAATATAGAGACCTTGGGTGATATGGAGGTCACTGCGGATGCGATTTTGGTGGGTACACATCTATCAAGATTTGTTGAATCGATTGAAAATATTACTCAGTTGTAGTATTGTTACATGGTTCTGTTTTAAAGTAAGCCGTTGTAGCTCAGTTGGTAGAGCACGTCATTGGTAATGACGAGGTCATCGGTTCGATCCCGATCGACGGCTCCGCAATCAAAGAGAACTTACTTTAGCAAAAATTTGTCATTAAATCTAATAAGAGGGACTCCGAACGAAGTGAAGGAACCGGTGTCGGGGTTGAACCGTGGGAGGAGGTCGGTTCGGGTAGACACGAACCCAGTTTTTTTAAATAAAAGCAACCGCTTTTATTTTTGCAAGTGGTCTGTGGGTCTGTTATACTTAACTTGTGCCAAATATCAGAAAACCGAGAAAAAAGTGTCATAATTGCCAAAAAGAAACTACACGCCCTACTTACAAATACTGTAGTAATCTTTGTCAGCTTGAATATCAGTACCTGACCTATATATTTGAGTGGCAATCCGGCAAGATTCAAGGTTTGCAAGGATTAGGTATTGTTTCTAACCATATTAAAAGATATCTTAGAAAGAAGTTTGGTGATAAATGTTGTTTGTGTCACTGGGCTGAGATTAGTGTAAAGACCGGACAGGTTCCGTTGGTCGCTGACCATATTGACGGTAACTGGAGGAATAATCTTGAAGATAATCTTCGTTTGATTTGTCCAAATTGCGATTCGTTGACCTCTACTTATTCTGGGCTTAATAGAGTTAAGGGCCGAGGGAATCGGTTTCGAAGTAAGAGGGCACAAGAAGCACGTTTGTTGATTGCTACTAGGCCAAATTAGTTCAGTGGTAGAACACTGCTTTCGTAAAGCAGGAACGTGAGTCCGATTCTCACATTTGGCTCCGTAATAAGAAATAAGAATTGGCTCCAGTTTATATTTTGTTTTAATCTTGTCTAGCATTATACTAATCTACATGATTATTATCGGCATTACTGGAACCCTTGGTGCTGGAAAGGGAGAAATAGTTTCTATACTAAAGACAAAAAACTTTACACATTATTCTGTTCGAGATTTTTTGACGCAAGAATTGAAAAAGCGCAATACAGAGGTAAATAGAGACATGATGACTCTGTTAGCAAACGAACTGAGAAAGACATATTCTCCAAGATATATTATTGAACAGCTCTATAACCAGGCTACATTAAAAGAGGGGAATGCGGTGATTGAATCAGTGCGCACACCAGGAGAGATTGATTTTCTGAAAGCTCAGGCTCAAAAGGTATTTTATCTGCTGGCCGTTGATTCTGATCAGAAGGTACGTTATGAAAGAATTGTGGGACGTAAAAGTGATTTGGATAAAGTTTCTTTTGATAAATTTGTATCTGATGAGCAACGTGAAATGACATCGTCTGATCCGACTAAGCAAAATATCTCAGAGTGCATGCGTCGAGCGGATGTGGTTATTAGAAACGATGGCAATTTGGCGGATTTAGCTCATCAAGTCGAGAAATTTTTAAGTCAGAAGGTTTAGTTTTCGAGGTTGCTTTCGCAGATCTATTTTTCTATACTTAAGGGGTCACGGGTGTGGGTAGGGAGACTGGCTAACAGCAGCCAGCTTGTCGAGAAATCGGCATGGCGCACCTCTCAGCACATCCGTGGCAATCGTTCTTATCGCCCTGACCAAATGGATTCAGGGCGAATTTTTCTATGTAATTTCCTGACACTTTTTCTCCATCATTCTGCATGCTATAGTAGCTTTATGGAAGATAAGAAACAAAAACTTGCGGAGCTCGAAGCCAGCCTCCAGGAGCCCGATTTTTGGGCCGACAAAAATCGGGCGCAGTCGATCCTAAAGGATATTGCCGACCTCAAGGCCGAGATAGAAGGGGGAGGAAAATACGACAAGGGTGACGCGATTATCACTATTTTTTCTGGCGCCGGCGGAGACGACGCCGAAGATTTTTCTGCTATTCTTTTTAAAATGTATCAAAAGTATATTGATCGTATGGGGTGGGGTATGTCGGTCATTCATAGCAACGAAAATGACCATGGTGGTTTCCGAAACATCACTTTTGAGATAGCGGGGAAAAATGTGTACGGTACACTCAAAAATGAGTCAGGTGTACACCGCCTTGTACGCATCTCGCCATTTAATGCCAAGAAGCTTCGCCATACGTCTTTCTCGATGGTGGAGGTGATCCCTAAATTTGAAAAAGTGACAGAGGTAGACATTCCACCAGATGAGCTCGAAGTGACGACAGCAAAATCTGGCGGTCCAGGGGGGCAAAATGTAAACAAGCGGGAGACTGCTGTGCGTATAGTGCATCTACCGACTAAGCTTTCAGTACACGTGACCTCGGAACGTAGTCAGGGGCAAAACAAAGAGAAAGCCCTCGCCATCCTATCGGCTAAAATATACCGTATGAGAGATGATGAAAGGATTGCCAAAGAAAAAGGTATGTATATCAGCAAGACCACATCAGTGGAGTGGGGCAATCAGATCCGTTCCTACGTGACACATCCTTACAAGATGGTCAAAGACCATCGGACAGATGCTGAGACTAGCAAAATAGACGATGTGTTTGGGGGGGATTTGGATCTTTTTATTGAAGCGGAGAAGAGTTTGAATTAGGTCAAAAAGACGAAGATTTAAACGGCTCATTAAGCTAATGAGCCGTTTAGTAGGGCTTTACAGAGACGTTTTATAAAAACAGCCAAAAAGTATATTTTGGGGAAGAGGAAGCTCGTCCCCCGGAATTTTCTACTGAAAATTCCGGGGGACATGTATCGTTTTGTCGCCTTTGGCGTCTAATTGGCCTTCACCGAAGAGAATACTTCGGTGTCCTCGTTTTATATAGTCGCTTCGCTCTTTGTAAAACGGGATATAAATCGACGCCTATAGAATTTTTCCTTGATACGGAGTATAATAAAAGATAATGATTTACTACGATAAAGTATCGAAGACGTATGCAGATAATTCAAAGGCACTAATCGACATCTCTTTTACCATAGAAGCAAAGGAATTCGTCTCAATTGTCGGCCATTCTGGTGCAGGCAAGACAACTTTGCTAAAAATGCTTCTTGCAGAAGAGAAACCCACCAAAGGTTCGGTTTTCTTTGAGTCTACTAACATCCACAAGCTCAAAAAAAGTAAAATAAACACCCTCCGTCGCCGTATCGGTACAGTTTTTCAGGACTATAGATTATTGCCCAACAAGACCGCCTATGAAAATATAGCTTTTGCTATGGAGGCGGCGGGACGAACAGACGAAGAGATCCAGGCCGATGTACCTCATGTGCTCGAGCTCGTAGATCTCGGTAAAAAGATTTGGAGTTTCCCACATGAGCTTTCTGGTGGTGAAAAACAGCGTGTCGCCATTGCAAGAGCGATTGTAAACCAGCCAGATCTCATTATCGCCGACGAGCCGACTGGTAATCTAGACCCGACCAACACCCACGAAATCATTCGTATCCTAAAGAAAATAAATGACCTTGGCACGACAGTTATCATCACCACACACAATAAAGGAGTGATCGATGCCCTCGGTGGGCGAGTGATTACGATGGAAAACGGCAAGATTACCCGAGACGACAAAAATGGCAAGTATGTGCTGTAGTCAAAAATCGAAAGTACTTATTACAAAAACAGAGAAAGGTAGTATACTATACTAGTCAAAAGTCTTAAGTATCGAGTATAAAAGTTTCTAACAGATTTTCAAAATTCTAAAAAAAATATGATTTGGTTAAGCATAAAAAGAGTAATCAAGGCAGGTTTCATTAACTTTTGGCGTAATGGCTTCGTGTCTTTCTCGTCGATTCTGGTTGTGACGATGACACTTTTTGTATTCACTTCTCTTATCTTCCTTAGTTTGCTCAGTAATTCATACCTAGGTCAGGTAAAAGATAAAGTAGACATTAATGTGTACTTTACGACCAATTCATTAGAGAAAGATATTCTTGCTTTGAAAAAAACTATCGAGAGTCTCGAGCAAGTCGCTCGCACAGAGTACGTCTCTCGAGATGAGGCTTTGAAAAATTTCAAGCTCAAACATCAGGATGACGAGCCGACTCTCCAGGGCCTCGAAGAGCTCAGTGAAAATCCGCTAGGTGCCGTTCTCAATATCAAGGCCAAGGAGCCATCCCAGTACGATAGCATCGCCAAGTTTCTCGAGAGTAAAAACGCACTTTCAAAAGACGGCTCTACTATCGTTGAAAGTATTAATTTCCATAAAAATAAGCAGATTATTGACCGACTTAGTAAAATAGTCGATTCAGCAAATCGTCTCGGTCTAGGGCTAATTATTTTCTTTGTACTTATTTCTATTATCATTACATTTAATACTATCCGTATTGTCATTTTTACTTCTCGCGATGAGATTTCTGTGATGAGGCTTGTCGGCGCGAGCAACCGCTATATCCGATGGCCATTTGTAGTGAGTGGATTGATGTACGGTATTATTTCGGCTCTGGTTACACTCATCGTCTTTTATCCAATTGTATATTATGTAAACAAGTTGCTTGCAAGCTTTTCTCCAGGTTTGGATTTGGTGAGCTACTACGGCAATAATTTTGGCCAAATTTTTCTTATTATTGCTGGGTCAGGAATTATTCTAGGAGCAGTTTCTAGCTATTTGGCTGTGCGACGGTATTTGAAGGTTTAGTTTGTTTTTTTCTACGACACCTCTTCTCGTTTTGAGCAACTAGACTGCTCCCTTTTTCCTGATACAATAGATAGGACATACGCGTTTGACGCACTTCTTTGTAGTAAGCTCGGTATTTTGTTTATCATATTTAACATGTGGTAGGCTTGTTGCTTGCTTGTGCCATGAAATGTATCGCAAATACGCACGTCCTATAAGGTTTAGTCTCTTCCTATCCCCGTGAGCCTACTATTTCCTCGGAATACCTCGGCTAGGTATTAGGCGAGACACCAGGGTAAACCTTGTTGTATAGGTGCCGTCTCCGCCGACCTCATCTTCATTCTTGCGGATTCATCCCCGCGACAAGTCGTCGGGGATTTATCCGCAATTACAATAAACTAATCAAATTTACTTATCCATGCCTAAAAAAGACAATCATAAATATATCTTCGTGGTGGGGGGAGTAATGTCTGGGGTGGGCAAAGGTATTGCCACAGCTTCTATCGCTAAAATCATCCAGGCCAAGGGCTACAAGGTAAATCCTATCAAAATTGACCCGTATCTGAATGTCGATGCAGGCACGATGAATCCTACCGAGCATGGGGAAGTCTTTGTTCTCAACTCTGGCCTAGAGACCGATCAGGACATGGGTAACTACGAGCGCTTCCTCGACCTCGACCTTTCACCTGAGGACTATATGACGAGTGGTATGGTCTACAAAGCAGTGATCGACCGTGAGCGAGCTCTCGGTTACGGTGGTAAATGTGTAGAGCCAGTGTACTATATTACCGAGGAGATTTTGAATCGTATCAAAAAGGCAGTCCATCGGCACGGCTCAAATGTCACGGTGGTGGAAATCGGCGGTACTATCGGCGACTACCAAAATGTCCTTTTTATGGAAGCCGCGAGAATTCTCAAGATAAAGCATCCAGACGATGTGCTTTTTGTGATGGTCTCATACCTACCTGTGCCAGGAACTCTCGGTGAAATGAAAACCCGTCCGACCCAAAATGCCGTGCATCAGCTCAACGGTTACGGTATTCAGCCAGACTTTATTGTCGCCCGCAGTACACTCCCGCTCGACCACAAACGCAAGGAGAAGATTGCCCTTATGTGTAACATTCGCCCTGAGCATGTCATTTCAGCTCCAGACATCGAGAGTGTGTATGATGTGCCGATAAACTTTGAGCGAGATAAGCTCGGCGAGCAACTTTTGAAAGCACTGAAACTCAGGCCAAATACCAAAGCCAAGCACGACGGCCTGGCTCCATGGCGAGCGTTTGTATCTCGGACGAAATCATCAAAAGACGAGCTCAAGATTGCGGTTGTCGGTAAATATTTTGACACGGGAGATTTTGTACTTTCAGACGCATATCTTTCTGTGATTGAGGCAACAAAATATTCTTGCTATGAGGCTGAGGTAAAGGCGTCACTCACTTGGATCAATTCCAAAAAGTTTGAGACTGGGGAGCTGAAAATAGAGTCGCTTGCCGAGTACGCTGGGATTATCGTGCCTGGTGGTTTTGGTACATCGGGTATCGAGGGGGTGATCAAGGCGATCAAATTTGCTCGAGAGAAAAAGATTCCATATCTCGGCCTCTGTTACGGTATGCAACTCATGGTAGTAGAGTATGCTCGCAATGTGCTCGGTCTCAAAGATGCGACGACGACCGAAATAGACCCAAAGACAAAGAATCCTATCATTGACATTATGCCCGATCAGAAAAAGAAGCTCACAGAGGGTAATTTCGGTGCCTCAATGCGTCTCGGCTCATATCTCGCTTTGCTCAAAGAGGGAAGTATTGCTCGCGAGGCGTACGGCAAGGAGCTTATCAAAGAGCGTCATCGACATAGATATGAAGTAAACCCTGTCTATGTCGAGGTGCTTTCTAAGGCAGGACTGGTTTTTTCTGGCCTTTCTCCAAATGGCGCGCTGTGTGAAATAGCTGAGTTACCGACTACCAAACACCCGTTCTTCGTTGGTTCACAATTTCACCCCGAGCTCCAAGCCCGCCCTCTAAACCCCCACCCGCTTTTCAGTGCATTTGTGAGGGCTTCGAAAGAACGTGTTACAAAGAAGAAATAGTCACTTCTTATTCCTCCTTTAGAAAAGGAGGTGCCTTGTAGTCAAGGTGGAGGATTTTTTCTTGATTAAAAGCCCTTTTTCTGGTACTTTAGTAAGGTTAGTTAATGTATAAATATTGCCGGATCGGCTAAAGGTAGGCAACCTGTTTACTCAAGAGGTACTCCGATTGATTTGTAAACAGCAAGTACCGCTACGAGCGTGATATTATAGATAGAGTAGATAAGCAGATTTACAGTTTAATACATTGCGGGATCATCTAATGGTAGGATAGTCGCCTCTGAAGCGATTCATCTTGGTTCGAGTCCAAGTCCCGCAGCCAAAATATCGAAGATATTTTTATTGAGGGAAGAAAGTGGTGGGTACCACTTTCGCTTGGAATCGAACGCTGGAGCCAATTTTTATTAGCAAATAAAAATATGAGGTGGTGCCCAGACAAATTTGAGCGGTGACGAAAATTTAGTCGCTGGTATAAATGAGTAGCTATCAAGAACCGTTATTGCTAGTACTCGGACAGCCAATAAATATGTTATAATAAAAATATGAGTACAGAAGAAAAACAAAAAGAAATTCATTATGTCTGTGTCGGAGGCTGTAGGGGAGTGTCAAAAACTCCTGGCACCTGCCAAGCGCCGGATTGTGCAAATCACAATCACCAATTAGTGAAATGTAATTGTGTAGACGGCTTACATGAGAATTTCAAATCTGAAGCCTTTCATGTTAAATAAGATAAATGATAAATGGAGAATGGGGACTGGTCCCTTTATTATTTATCCTTTATCCCTCTGGCTGACATATCCAAAACAAAAAAGTTTTTAAACTATAAGTCATTGGTAGGTTTTGATGATCGGCTTACATAGACGATTGATTTTTATAAACACAACTAACACATATGTCACAATCAAAACAACTCATTGGATTTGTCGGTCAAGGATGGATTGGCAAGAATTACGCAAACGATTTTGAAAAGCGTGGATTTCATACAGTGAGATATTCTCTTGAAAAACCATATCTAGAAAATAAAGAAAAAATTAAAGATTGTGATATCGTGTTTATTGCTGTCCCAACACCAACTACGCTAGAGGGTTTTGACGGCCACATCGTTGAGGAGGCATTGACACTTGTTGGTAGGGGTAAAATCGCAGTCATTAAGTCAACTGTGTTGCCGGGGACTACAACGCAATTTCAAGAAAAATATTCTATCTTGACTATTATATATTAGCCAGAGTTTTTGAGTGAGGCAACCGCAGAATACGATAGCGCCTATCCTTTCTCGAACATTATTGGTTTGTCTTTAGACACTCCGCGACATCGCACAGCATCTGATAAACTTATATCTGTTTTGCCCCATGCTCCATTTCAACTTGTCTGTACGAGTACGGAGGCAGAGATGATCAAATATACCCACAACGTGAGTGGTTATGTCCAAATTATGTTTTTCAATATGATGTATGATTTTACTCGTACGATCGGATGCGATTGGTCTGTGATCAGGCAGGCGCTAATTGCAGATCCGTTTGTAGCAAGTCAATATTCCGAGCCAATACACAAAAGCGGTCGGGGTGCAGGTGGTGGGTGTTTTATAAAAGACTTTGCTTCATTTAAAAAACTGTATACAGAAAAGATTCCAGATGACATACACAGTCACAAGATATTAACAGCACTCGAAGATAAAAATATCGAGCTGTTGACTAAAAGTGGAAAAGATCTCGGCTTGGTTAAAGGTGTTTATGGGGAAATAAGTATTAACAAGGACTGTCCTTGCTAAATTAAGATTTATTATTTTTAACTAGCTGGGGTGCATCGATTTTGAGTTCATATTTACTATGTTTAGCAATAACCGTTCTTGCGTAGATAACTACCTTAGGCCCCGCTATTCCATAACCAAACATAATCATTCCGACAAGGATGCTGAGCTTGCTAGTTTTGTCTGTAACGGTGATGGCGTTTTTGTTCTTTTATGAACCCGTACTGCTTTTGATTGAGAAGCGACAAAAAGAAGCATTGGCCACATTTTCCAAAACTGTAGTCTTCTTCGTTTGTTTTGTAGTAATCTTTGTAATCATACTTTTCTTTACCAATAAATAGCTAAATATTTTTTTGGGCGGGTATCTATTTTCTATATTCCCTTGTATACTTAATACATTACCAATTAATATCTTTTAAAATAAATATATGGCTAAAGGAAATAATGCACAGCAGAAGGACAAGAAGAAAAAAAAGAAAGCGAAGTAGTTTTTAATTAATTTAATATAAAAAATAAAATGGCATATAGAAATGCACATGATATAAGAGGCAAGGCTCGGACAACACGTTCAAGAAAGACCACCAAGCGTAAAGCGATAAAGAATGCGAGACTGTCAGCGCAGAAAGCAAAAAAGAGTAAGAAAGGTAAAAATAAATAAATAAACAAAACGACCGGGAATGCCCGGTTGTTTTGTTTATTTGACAATAGTAATCTATGTAAAGTACTATATATTTCGACGTTCTTCCACAAACAATCGCAGTTCAAACTTATGAAAACCACACTGAGTCTGGTTTTATCGGTCACGCTCGGCCTCCTCTTGGGGATTGCCGATTCTAGCTCGCAGGTGCGCTACACCTACGGACAACTTGTTGGACAAACAGTGGTGTCAAATGCAATCATTTCGGCTAGCCCTGAGTATCAAGGCTTACTGAAAACGGTTGCTACAGAGAAAGCATCCGAACGTTTGACACCCGTTCATTTATACTCATGTTCAAGCAATCGACTGGATTGGTGTGGCACAGGCACGATGTATCTCCAGAATAACAAAGGGGTTATCAAGGAGTATATCATTACCTCAGGTCATATCTTCAATTCAAATCGTAACACCAATCTATTTTTCTACCGAAAGGTGGGGGAAAAAAATTGGCTACTGTATGGTGTTGAAAAAGTCTTTAATTCTCATCAAATGACTCGAGACAAGAGTATTGATCAGGACGGTGAGGTTGATGTGGCTGTTGCCGTGCGGGGTCCTGCTAGGCCAGTAAGCTCATTTTCCAGTCTACCAAGACGTCGGGAACCTTTGTCGCAGTTTGCTAGGCTCTCGGACACCAACCTTGTTTTGACCTCGCTAGTCAAAAATAAAATGTATCAGCCACTGCTTTTGGTGATAGATAACCCCAAGACAGTGATGGCTCAGACCTTTTTGGTGTTTGACTATAAGCCAATTCCTGGTGAGAGCGGAACAGGTTTCTTGGGAAGCGATGGCCTGCTGTATGTGCTGATGGATACTTTTTTGGCTCCATCGGTGAGAGCTGTGGAGGAACGACTGAAAGAGGTCGGCACTCCCTACACCAATGGTTTCTCACGGGCGGTGGCAGTCAAATTGGGTAGGTAACTCAAGCAACAGGGAAAGCCACCTGTTTTTTATTTTTAATTAACAAAAAAACTAGGTCGAACCTTGTTTTTTTGAATGGCTATGTAGAGCCAGTTTAAAAGGATAACTTCCGAAGTTAGCTTTTTAACTACTCCGTTTTCCTCAGAACTCGCACGGCATTATATAGTCTATATAGTAGTGGTCGTATCGGGATGTCTATATTACCGATGTAGCCAAACTCTCGCCCCCTGAACTGACGTTTGTAGGTGGTAATAGTTGGCCAGCGTTTTTCATCGATACCACCCAAATCATAAAAATACATGCCACGCTTTTTTGCCTCTTTCATGGCAGTCCAGTGGAGATAGGTAGTGGCTTTTGAATTGAGTGAGTCGCTGTACGAAGCACCAAAAATATACGTGGCAGTACCTGCAAAGAAAAGCACAAAATAAGCTGTAGCAACCTTGCCTTCCTGATACGCGTACCACAGAGTCAGTCCTGTTTTTCCAGAATAATCTTTAGCTCCAACAAGTGGCATCGCTTTCACAAGTGAGCGAAAGTATGATTCTCCAGGGTACACGCCTTTGCCACCGTTTCTTTTTAGCGTCTCAGCAATCATATTAAAAAAATGCTGATAATCCTGTTCGGTCAATTTGTCCTTCATTTTTACAGTTACTCCACGACGCTCTGCACGGGATATGTTTGATCGAGTCGATGGGTGAAAAGTGGCTAGAATTTCTGATTCAGATACATCGAGCGGTATGGCAAGATTATGTTTTGGTTGAATGTAGTATCTCGGAATATAAAAACCTCTTGGTATTTTTGATTTCGGATAAGGAATAATTGGCGGCTCGAGTCGAACAAAAAGTAACTTGGGTTTATTTTTTTGTACCCAGCTACGAATCGTTTGAAAAATACGCCATTGTTTTGCAATACCGATAGATGATTTGAACACTGGACCGCGAGGGCTATACGCATACTGGAGAGAAAAAGGTAGTGTGTAGTAGGCGAGACTAAAGGCGGCGATCGTTACACCCTCTTCTATGACCAGGTATCTCTCAACAGAACGTCCAAGCGATTTTTGAAATTCACCCCACTCAAAACTTTGCATAAAAGCACCGACAGGAGGGTAGTGTTTTTTTACAAAATCATTCCAATGCCTTTCTTCCTGTTCCGTAGATGCATGTATTTCCATGGGAGTATCAGATGTTATTAAAAATCACCGGGTCGCCAATTCGAATATTATTTCTCCTTATAAAACCAGCATTTATTTCTAGTACAAATTGAGCTGGGGAGGACGGTCTATAGTAACGTGGATTAGCTGGATCAAAAACATTGCTCATGTTTTCATCTGTGTCGACTACTCGGCCGTTGTTTATCCAGAGAATATCGATAGGAAAATTCATGTCAGGCATCCAGAAACTATATATACTGGCTTTTGGGAAGATAAAAAGCATGCCACTATTTTGGTCTAGATACGGTCTACCCGAGAGACCTTTTTGAATGGACGCGTAGTCTCTCGTTACCTCCACAGGGATGAGTGTATTACCGACGGCGACAGAGGGAGTTGTACTATTTTGTGGCGAGTAAGAGCTGTTAGGGATGCTCTGTGTCGGCTGGCCTATAAGGGACTGCTTAAGCGTTTTTGCATAACTACCGATATAACCAACTAGGGCAACAAGGGCTCCAATAAGCAGAAACACAATAACTATACGGAGGAGAATTTTAAGAAAAGAAGCCATGATTGATATATATTGGTCATTTTAACTTTTTATCCATCAATTGTCGATGCGGGCGGATACATTCTAAGCAGATTTTTTAAAGTACCAAATGTTTGTGGAGTCTGTTAACATGTGATATAATTGTTCAATGGAAAATGAGGATAATATACCTATACCAAAGCGGTCGTTTCTCGGTCTAAGAAAGCACACTACGATACCACATTATCATGGCCACATTGTTCGTAGACTTTTTGTTTTAGCTGGACTGATTATGCTGGTGGGCCTACCATTTTTTGCTTCGGTTGTGACAGGGGGAGTCCTTATGGCCATTTCTGGAATATTGGTTCTTGGGCTCTATGCTGGACTGACGACACCAAAACACACTTGGATTATGTGGGGAGATGTGGTGCTTTCGGTACTTGGGAGCTTTACCTTTGAAGTGATTGCTATAAGCCTCTACAACAGGCATGGCTCGATGGAGACATATTTTGTATTTAATCAGGCTTTAGCGCTGGTTTTCTTTTTGGCACTTTATTTTAGTGTAAAGACATTTCGGGCAATGCTTTTAAAACAGACGCAGTAGCTTTATGCCCACGGTTGACATTTCTAGTCATTGGTATACAATGTATTGTGTAAGTTTCTTCCAACAGTATCGTGCTTTTCTTGGTTTCGCCGAGAGGTGTCGTAAAGATTGGGAGTGTTAAAATAGGTCGCCTTACATTTTATTCATAAAATATATAGACGTATGGCAAAGAAGTTGTATGTAGGTGGTATCTCTTATGGTACTAGCCAGGACGCTCTCAAGTCACATTTCGGTGCAGCCGGAAACGTTTCATCAGCTACGATCATCATGGACAAGATGACTGGCCGATCAAAGGGTTTTGGTTTCGTAGAAATGACGACAGACGAGGAAGCTGCGAACGCCGTTTCTATGTTTAACGGAAAAGAGCTCGATGGTCGAACTCTTACCGTAAACGAAGCTCGCCCTATGGAGCCACGAGCACCACGAGAAGGTGGTAGTCGAGGTTTTGGTGGTGGAGAGAAGAGAAGCTGGTAAGCAAATCAAAACCGGCCGCCCGAAAGGGCGGCCGGTTTTGATTTGGGTGGATTAGGCAAAAAAAGAGTGTAAAGGCTCAACGGTGTACCGTTATTGGTACGCGTCTTGCTAGACCCGTTATCTTCCTCGCCTTCGCTCGTTGAGCCTTTACACCAAAATAGGCTTCTAAAGAGGGATATTTACTCCGAATTACAAAATACCTCTATTGGCGTATCTTTTTGAGGCCTATCGGTTAGAGATATGCCTCTGTAGACGAAGTACGTATTTTTCTGGGCTAGAAAAATCCTGAAGTTTTCGGTAGGACAGCCTTAAAAACCTATCAAAAAAGATACGCCTGCGACGGCCTTTCGTAATCTGAAGTATTTTAATAATTTTTTTATGACCACGAAAGTTTCCTTAGAAAATTTCGTGGGTATCTCATTTAACTGTTTTTGTTCCAAAAATCTTTCCACAAAATAAAAAACCGCATTTTCTACGAGTCAGGTTTTGAATACCAGATTTAGTCGACACTGTAGGTAGGTACTTGGATCTAGGATTCTTTGCACGAAAGTATTGATTCGGCAAAGCCATAATCCATGGTCTTACTGACACGGGGTGGTTAATTATTATGATTTCGTGCTAGGATATTACATGGCAAAAATTACACTATTTGGTCTTGCGGGTACAGGCACGAGCTCTATGGGCAAGATTCTCGCAAAAAGGCTAGGATATACATTTATGTCGACCGGAAATATTTTTAGAGCCAAGGCAGAATCGCTCGGACTCTCCTTGCATCAATTTGAGGAACTATGCAATGAGAATCCTGAACACGACAGGGCTCTTGATCAGGAGGTTAAAAATTTTGGAGAAAATAATAATAATTTTGTCATTGAAAGTCGTCTCGCATGGTATTTTATTCCTGATTCTACAAAGATAAAATTACACTGTGACTTTCCTGAGCGTATCGGAAGGGTGGCAAAAAGAGACGCTGTTACTATTGAGGAAGCAGAGAAACTAACAACCGCACGCGAATCATTTGGTGCGCAGAGGTATAAAGAATTTTATAATATTTCAGATTTTGCACCAGATTCAGCTTTTGATATATCTATAGATACGACTACCACACCAATAGAGAAGGTGGCGGAAAGAATTCTGAATTATTTGGAGAAGGGGGTAGGTCGTAGTATTTAGACATTAGACAAAAGAAAATCCCCCGCGGCTATTATGCCGCGGGGGATTTTCTTTCCCCGAATCATTAATCTTACTTCTTAAATCTGATGTCTAATTTCTACCCAGCAATATCGTACATCACATCCTTTCTCTCTACCACCACTTTCCATTTATTTAATTTAGCGAAACGATAGAGTTTTTGGTTTGGATTAAAACAGATTGGATTTTCGACGAGCTCAAGCATTGGAATATCGCCCTCGGTATCCCCAACGCCAAACGATCCTTTGAGTGATAGATTTTCTCTTTCCACCGCTCGTTTTACAATGTTGGCTTTATTTGCTATTAGGTGGAGCTCGGCTACGTGCCCGGTAAAATTATCATCGGCGTCAGTTTCGTAAAATCGTCCGTAAACCTTGTCAAAACCTAGATATTTACAAAATGTGTCCAAGATTCCTTTTGGAGATTGGGAAATGGCTAGTAGGAAGTACCCTTGTTTTTTTAATTTCTTTACTAATGTCCGTGTGTAGACATATGTTTCATCTTTGTGTTTGTCGACAACCTTTTTACTTATTTTTAAAAAGTCGATGTAGGATACCCCGCGTATGTGCTCGATAAAAACTCTGATGATTGCTTCGATGTATTCGTCATAAGTTCCTTTACGTTCGAGCCAAAGCTTGTGTTCGTTGGCGTAGCCCTTTTTGGCAGTAGATGGAAAAATGTTCTCTTCAATAAACACTTCCACGAGCTTTATGAGCAAACTTGAGCGAAAAATGGTGCCATCAACATCAAAAATCGCTACTTTTCTCTGTTTTTTGCTTGAAATTACCATGATTCAATACTATCATATCAATAGAGGTTTGGCTCGGTATCGAAAGGTTTAAAAAACAGTAGGATATGTTTTGTAAAATATCATGCTATAATATTTGTATTATCATTAACTATGTTTTATATGCCTAGAAAAAATGAGGCTCCTGTCGAGGGAGGAATCATAAAACCAAATCTAATTGAAACCACCAAGGTTGAAGATGAAAAAAAAGAAATAGTCGAACAAACCCCCGAAGACGTTGTTCGTGAAAGGATTGAAAAAGAGGCTGATGGTAATATCAACGCTGTCACAGCTTTGATTAGAGAGCCAAATTATGCAGTAGCATCTACAATAGACCTCTTAACCACAGAGGATGATCTTTCTGATGCACAAAAAGTTGGCGCTGATTTTGTTCGGCAAGCAAAAGTTGAGGCATACAAGAAGGCAATTGATAAGGAAATTGAAAGAGCAAAAAAAGTAGAGGAGAAAAGAGGTATAAGAGTAACTATAGATCAAGCGGACCGCACAGGACCACAGAGTAGTGTTTTTGAAAGTGAAGAAGCAATTGAAAAGTTTAAGCAGGATGTAAAAAATAGGCTAGAAACTCAAGTAGAAACATCCTGGGCATTTAAGGAATTCAGTAATGCCCAGGAGGAATACAGAAAACACTTGGTAGCAACTGAGGAAAAGGCTACAGAGATTCAGAATTTAGTTCGGGGATGGAGATTCGCGAAGATTGACCCAGCTGATAGGAGATATTTGGGGAGTTTTAGCGCGCTTGAAGAAATAGACAAGGAAATTGAAGAAAATAAGGAGTCGGCGAAAAGAAAACTAGAATCAGTTTTGTTGCTACAGGCTGAACTGTCAGAGCTTTTTGATACACGAATCTATGCGCAACTCTATGGTGAAGGTCGAGTTCGAATCGAACCAACCAGCGCCTCTCGACAAGAAGATTCAGTAAATCTAAACAAACAACGAGAGCTCGAAGGCAAAATAAGACAATCTGAACAGGAGATCCGTCACAATGCCGGTCAATCCCGTGGTTTTTTGGGTTTTAAGGGGAGGAAAATTGATGGTGAACAAGCTGTCAGACAAAAACATCTTGATGAGGAGCAGAAATTGCTCGACGAAGTAAATAAAAAACTTAGTACCAGGGATTCGGCACAAAAAGGAATTGAAAAGTTGTCCTCGGCTGGCCTGATCGACTATAACGATATAATTAAGGTGGATGGGGTTTTTGCGCGAAAACTTGCTGAAGACAAAAATCTGACTATCGGTAAATTACTCCAAGAGTCTAGGGATCGTCTTGAGCAAATAGGCCGACTAACACTTACACCAAAAGAGAAAGATTTCCTAGCTGTCCTCAGACCTCTTGATAAAAAAATGTTAGAGAAAGTAAAAGAGCTTGAAAGTGTGATGGAAAAAAGTCCAGCCAGAAGTTGGAACTAGTTGGTTACTAACAAAGTCTTTTACATCACCAGAGGTGTAAATCCTATTTTTGGAAAAATATTCTGACGAGTAAATTAGTCAGGTAACATTAAACTTGATCGGTGAAATGGTGTTGCGGTTGATTGTTGAAATGAGGATATAGATCTTCGACGTATTTTGTAATTCGCGGTAGACTATATCAATGCCTCAAGACAAATATAAAGCAGTGTGGGTATCACATTCATCGATGGGGGATTTTCTTAAATGTCCTCGGGCGTATTTTTTACATAATGTATATAAAGATCCAAAAACGAAACGGAAAATAAATCTCGTCAGTCCAGCGCTTGCACTTGGTGTGTCGGTGCACGAAGTGGTAGAGGGGCTAGCAAATTACAAATCCGAAGAACGTTTTAACCAGCCACTACTAGAACAATACGAACAAGCTTGGCAAAAAGTGTCAGGCAAAAAAGGGGGATTTACCAGTGAAGCGGATGAGCTTTTGGCCAAAAATCGTGGTAGGGATATGATACTTCGAGTAATGAAAAACCCTGGCCCACTTTTGAATAAGGCACTGAAACTCAAAAATGGCCAAAACGACATGCCACCCAATTTTTTTCTTTCGGAAGAAGAGAATATTATTCTTTGTGGCAAGATAGACTGGCTCGAGTATGTCCCGGAAGATGACAGTATTCGAGTACTTGATTTCAAAACGGGTAAAAATGAAGAAAATTTGGAATCACTCCAGCTACCTATTTACCAACTGCTTTTGAATAAGTTACAAAAGAGAAAAGTCACTTGTGCGAGCTACTGGTATTTAGACAAGGATGATGCACCGATATCTGTCGAGCTGCCATCTGTAAAAGAATCATACAACAGAGTAATAAAAGTAGCTAGAAAGGTAAAATCGGCTCGAGAGTCCGGCAAGTATATTTGTCCACGAGGAGAAAGTGGTTGTTTTGCATGCATACCCTTTGAAAAGATTATCAAAGGTGAGGCGGAATATATTGGCGTGGGTGAGTACAATCAGGACTTGTACCGCCTAGATTAAAGGCTGTTTTAGTGTTATATTATTGATACGCAGTGGTATTTATTCATTTATCGTAATTTTAATTTATATGAAGAATTTTGCATCAAAAATATATAATCCAAACGTAGGTCTTCTTCTTATACGAGTGGCCTTGGCGATCGTCTTTATTTATCATGGACTAGGGAAGTTTCAAAACATGGCTCAGACCACTGGATTCTTTTCGATGCTAAATGTACCAGAAGTTTTTGCTTATGTTGTTGCGGCGGCAGAATTCTTTGGTGGAATCGCACTTCTTTTGGGTTTGTTTGTGGAAGTTTCAGCCGTTTTACTAGCCATCGTTATGTTTGTTGCTATTTCGCTAGTGAAGTTTGGTAATGGATTTGCAGGTATGCCGGGTAAGGCGGGTTATGAGCTCGATCTAGTATTATTTCTAGTATTGCTAGGTGTTGCATGTCTAGGTTCTGGAAAATACGCTCTAAAAAAGTTTTGGGTGAAGGATGTCTCGTCACTAAACTAAATACATTTTAAAATGGCTACCGAAACAAATAAAAATCAAATACTCAAACCTTTGCAGTTTGCACCATATATTATGGCATCTAGCCTGATTTTGTGTACGATAATCGCATCATGGACATATTATCGCGCGCAGTCACTTTCTGACGCTCTTTCTGTAACCGGTTCTGTTCGTACTGGTGTGGTTTCTGATACCGTAAAATGGAAGGGCGTATTTAGTCGTACAGTAAAACTTAGTGGTCTAAAAGCTGGTTATGCAAAGATGGAGAGCGATCTCTTTCAGGTGAAGGTTTTTTTAAAAGCGAAAGTAGTTAAAGACCTTGAGATAGACATCTCACCAGTTTTTATGGATCAGGTGTATGATTACAATCAATCATCTGGAACTGAAAGGGAATATACCTTGAGCCAAAATATAGAAATAAATTCTAAAGACGTCACCCGCATTACAGAGGTGGCGAAAAATGTTCAGCAACTTATTGAAAGAGGTGTGATTTTCTCAACGGGTGGTATAGAGTATTCATATTCAAAACTTAGTGAGCTAAGGGTCTCTCTTTTGGAGGATGCGATACGAGATGCTCAGGCGCGGGCTTCAAAGATTGCTGAAGCGAGCGGTAAAAAGATTGGTTCTCTAAGGTCAGCCTCTAGTGGCGTGGTCCAGGTATTGAGTAAAAATTCTAATGAAATAAATGACTACGGCTCATACGACATGTCTAAAATTGAAAAGGACATTATGCTTACAGTTAAGGCATCATTTGCTCTAAGGTAGAGACTTATTCTGTATGTTCGATTTTGAATCACTTATAAATAGCATTCCACTCGACACTTTGGGGTATGGGGCGTATACAGTGCTATTTTTGATTGCAGTGATAGAGGCCCTGCCACTCGTTGGGACATTTATTCCCGGACACTCACTGGTGATTTTAAGTGGGTTTCTGGTACGGCTCGGCACACTAGATTTGTGGCCAGTTTTGTTTATTGTTTCCCTTGGAGCAATAGTTGGAGATGTGATCGGCTATAGGGTTGGTAAGAAATATGGCTACGATTTGATTCGTAAATTTGGTAAATACTTTTTTATCACAGAAGCCCATCTACAGAAAGCCAAAGACGCCATGAATAGACATACAGGAAAGGCACTTGTAATAGGAAGATTTAGTCCGGTGACACGAGCGTTTACACCTTTTTTGGCAGGAGCGGGAGATGTGCATGTGAATAAATTTTGGCTCTATAATATTTCAGGGGGGATTCTATGGTCAGTCTCCTCGGTACTAGTCGGGTATGTTTTTGGGGCAAGTTACGAAATCGCTTCGCAGTACATAGGAAAGTTTGTCGGTATCGCCATTATTTTGAGTATTCTTATTGTATGGGCATATCGTTTTATAAACCGACAGCAACATATTTTTGCGAAGTACCATTTTTATACATTACTCGTAAACATCACTTCTCTCTATATTTTTTTCAAGACAATTCAAGACGTATTTAGTGTTGAGTCGTCCCTAGCTGAGCTCGATGTGTGGGTCAATCTAAAGATGATGAGTATACAGAATGTGATGGGAGCAGATATTTTTACGGGAATTACTAATTTTTTTGGACCAGTCCACTTGGTACTCGCAGGTCTCGCGATTGCCTGTTATTTGATGTGGAAAAAGAGAATCCATCAGGCACTTGTCATTTCTTTTGCATTACTTGGCGGGGCGCTCTTTCAAGGCGTGTTAAAAGAGCTGGTTGAGCGGGTAAGACCAGAGAATGCGGTGATACTTGAGACAGGGTTTAGCTTTCCGAGTGGCCATGCGACTATGGCGGCGATATTTTTCTGCGCACTGATTTATGTGTTTGGTGGTGTGATTAAAAACAAGATAGGTAGAGAGATTTTTGGCACACTTAGCCTATTACTTTTTATCCTTGTTGGGTTTAGTCGAGTATATCTCAATGTGCACTGGGTTTCTGATGTGATAGCCGGCTTTGCCCTAGGAGCTTTTTGGCTTACGGCACTTATTCTATTCTTCAAGTTTGCTTCAACAGCTATTCGAGGCCAGGATGACGCATCGGTGTAGATCTATACAGCTATTTTGTGTTTTTTGTGAAAAGTAGCCCTAAGTATGGGCCTTATTCGGCTGAAAGGCTCAACGGCGTGGCGTTGAGCCTTTGAAGCAGTTTTTGGTCGAATCACTACGATATATCGTTGTGATTCGAAATTCTTATTTAAAATCCTCCACCCAGATTACTAGGCACCTCCTTTAGAAAAGGAGGAATTGATCCACACACAAGTTTCCATTTCCAAAGGTCGTCTACATGTGTCGATCACAAACGATCGACACTGTAATGACAGTACTCTGGCTAGGGGACTTTACTGGTTCAAAGGTACACCCCATTTTGCAAAGATAGCTTGTGCTGAAAGTATTCTGCCGAGGGTTTCGATCTCACCTTTACGGACAAAAGTTGGGATGCCGAGGATGCAATTTTTATCTATTGAAAGTGCGATACCGCCCGAGTTGCCATGTTCGATTTTAGCCGAAGTAATGTAGTAGTCACTGTCATAGCCGGAAATAATTCCCTCGGTTGCTGTAATATCTCCTACTGTACCGATGACAGGATATCCGAGTATGGCTACTTTTTCACCGAGAGATGGAGTATATGCACAAAATGATTCGGTAAAGACTTTTTGTATTGATGTTATTCCGCGCACGTAAGCATCTGGACTTATAATTTCGATAAGACCAACAT
>CALRBR010000004.1 GCA_943354385.1 Candidatus Tayloriibacteriota bacterium | reverse complement strand
AAAAGGTTTTTTGATGAGATGGTTGCAAAGTCGGATCAGTCAAAAGCACCGACGCTGGATATTGACGGAGAGATTATTGCGGATTCAGACAAGGATCAGGTGGCGAAATATTTGAAAGATAAAGGTGTTAAGGGGTTTTGATTTTAGATATTAGTAGTTAGACAATAGATAGTACAAGGACATCCCCGCAAAATCAGTAGATTTTGCGGGGATGTCCTGTTGGGTGGATTTTCTGATGTCTAATATCTGACTACTAACACCTACTTACAGCGTATCCTCAATGGTCAAACTATATCTTAGCCCATACAAACTAACCACACCGAGAATTATAAAAGTATAACGATAGTCTACAAACAACAGACTGAGTGAAAATAAAGCCGGTGTAATGATGTAGGCCATTGCCCGAGTCGATCTAAAGATGCTGAGCGTGCTGGTGTCTTTTTCGCCAACCTTTTTGAAAAAATATGTTTCAATCATAATTTCAATAATACTTGCACCAATACGGGTAGTGAAAAGTACTAGTGCCCACATCCATGCACTGCCACTATCTACCATACTGATAATGCCTGTTGAAATTGCCATAACCACAAAACCAATACTCATCATTTCCTTCTCCCCATATTTTTTATCCGCGAGCTTTCCGAGAGGTATGTCGAGGAGTACAAAAGGAATCAACATAATCGTAAAGATAAAACCTATCGTTTCCCAGTCGAATCCGACATATTTATTTAAATAAATTGGTGTGTATATCACCATCCAGGCATAGAAAAGATTGAGGATAATGTTGGCCATAAACACACGGTAGAGGTTTGGATTAATCCAAATTTTGTGAAGGGTTGCTCGAGCGGAAACGTCCGCGTAAACCGGATCATTGAAGTTTCTAAAATTTGAATGAAGTATAAATAGGGCGGGTATTAAAAACAATATTGCAGCCCCATAGATTTTCCAGTATTGATTGGTCCCATCAATAAGGACTCCGGCGAGCATCGGCGAGAGGATCCATGCGGTATTGGTAATAGTGAGGAAAAGACCGCGCACACTCCCGGCTGTTTGGCTTGTAGTATCATGCTCGATAAATACATCGATATTGAGGATGATCATACTAGTAAGCGCCATACTTGCAATGAAAATAGGAGCGATAAATAAAAGTGAGTTTGAAATAGTGAGACCTACTAGCGATAGTATTTGTAGAATAATGAGGATGACGGCCGTATTATAATTACCGTATTTTCTAAGAATTTGGTTGAAATAAATTAGCCCCACAATAGTAATAATTGAGGATATGGTATAAATAAGGCCAATAGCGCTTTCACTCGCAAAATTACTTAGGAATGTTGAATTAACATACACCGGCAGAGCCATGTGCACAGTAAAGATAAAACCGAGTAGACAGATAGTGTATAATGACCTGCTTTTTGGGTGGTGAATGTGACGCATAGACTGGGTACAAATCCCTCCCCCTACTGGTAAGTCAATCGTCTGTGATTGACACCTATGGACGGCCCTTTACTAGGGGAGAATAATTCGGTACACTCTTCCTCCCTTAGTAAAGTGAGGAAGAGTGTACTCAGGGCGGCTGAATCCTTTTTACTAAACTCTTCGCCCGAATCCGCTCGGGCGGATTTTAGAGCGGATTTTTTTTAATCTTAATTTTTATGCTACGCTCTTGTGAGCTCTTTGCATTTCGTTTTGCCAAACTCAGCATCTTCTCCATCAAGATGACTCGACACACTAGCCACAAGTCATGGCTCGTGAATCTACCTAACATTATACCGCGAGAAGGACCGGTATCACAATAGGTCTCTTTGCGGTCTTCTGGAGGAGATATTTACTGAGTACGTCGGTAACATTGGCTTTGACGTAGTCAAAGTTGATAGGGTTTGTACCGTGAGTAGAATCCTCAATGGTTTTTTTGATAATCTGTCGTGCTTCATGGAGAAGGTCTTGTGATTCTCGTAGATAAATAAAACCTCGTGAAATAATATCAGGCGATTTCTTTAGTTTGCCTGTCTGGGCGTTTATAAGACCAAAGATGATAAAGATACCATCTTGGGCGAGAAGCTGGCGATCGCGGATAACCACTTCTTGAATATCTCCGACTGAAAAGCCGTCCACCATTACCACACTATGTGGAGCACGTTCTTTGAGGGTGGTGATTTTGGTCCCACCATCGGTAATTTCTACTACTGTGCCGTTGTCTGGAAGTATGATGCTTTCCTCGGGTAGATTGTTGGCTATTTTAGCAATATCACCGTGGACGCGGAGCATGTAGTGATAGCCGTGTACTGGCATAAAGAATCTCGGCTTAATCTTTTTGTGAATCCAAGCGGTTTCGTCCCTATTTGCATGGCCAGATGAATGCACGTCAGACATTTTGTAGTGGATAATACGAGCACCTTGTCGAGAAAGATTATCCTTGAGTCTCTGCACAGCGCGTTCGTTACCAGGCACCACTGAAGAAGAGAGTAGTACTGTATCTCTCTTGTTGAGTTTAAAATATTTATGAGTTTTGGTCGCCATACGCATCAGGGCAGTAAAGTCATCTCCCTGCGCACCTGTCGCAATACAGACGATACGCTCAGGGGGATACATGTGCATTTCCTCAGCGGTAATCAGTGTCTCTTTCTTACACTTCAAAAGACCGAGATGTTTTACAATCTCAATGTTATTTTTCATACTTCGTCCATCTACCACCACTTTTTTGCCATAGCGTTCCGAAATCTCAATGA
This sequence comes from Candidatus Tayloriibacteriota bacterium, assembly GCA_943354385.1. Lineage (GTDB taxonomy): Bacteria > Patescibacteriota > Minisyncoccia > Phycocordibacterales > PALSA-1337 > SCTV01. The sequence continues at coordinate 59,393 of CALRBR010000004.1, read as the reverse complement.
TTTTCATGAGACGTTCCAATAGGGAAGCAAAGGTTGCAATAATAAGTCGGCCCTGGCAGTTTTTGATAATCTCCTCAATATTTTTATGTACTGTTTTTTCAGGAATAGAAAAGCCAGGATTCTCAACATTGGTAGAGTCGGCCATGAGGAGGAGAACTTTTTCATCCTTAAACTTTAGATCATATTCAGCCTCTTCTTCCTCGGTTGGTACGCCGTCTATATGATCGAGCTTAAGGTCACCCGTGTGCACGATACTGCCGAGTGGAGTTTGAATGATTACTCCCATGGCATCAGGAATAGTGTGGGTTACCGCAAAAAATTTCACCTTTAGATCACCGATTCGAATCGTGTCTTCCTTCTCAACAACGCGTATGTCGAGCGGGGGCATTTGAGGAAATTCTTCCTGTCTTTTTTTGATCATGACGGAAGTCAAGCTTCTGGTATATAGTGGTGGATTACCGATACGAGGCATGACGTAGGGGATACCTCCGATGTGGTCTAGGTGGCCGTGAGTAATGATGACTGCACGCACCCTGTCCTTTCTTTCCTCAAGATATTTGGTATTAGGTAGGATGTAGTCGATACCTGGGGTTTGCTCATCTTTAAATTGGAACCCGATGTCGATGACGATGATATCATTTTTGTACTCGATCAAAGTCATATTCTTGCCGACTTCTTCGACTCCACCGAGGGGGATGATGCGAATATTGTCTCCTACCGGTGGTATTTTATCATCAGCTTTTTTCACTTGAAGTGGTTCTCGGCGAGGCATACGACGCTGGCCTGCATCTCGAGATTTGCGAGAAGACATGCCGGTACTAGCGACCTGAGTACCAGTGGGTCTCTGGGTTGGGGTCACTGTGGTGACATGCTCGGTGGTCGGATTATGCTCTCTGCCTACTGTTTCTGTCTTTGTGTCTGTTGTGTTTTGTGTGTTCATTCGTGTGTTATTTTAATTCTGATTAATGTTGTGTCTATTTATTTTAAGAAAATTTTCCATATATGGTCCGTCTCAATATACCAATCCTGTATGTTCATAAATCGATCCGCTGGTGTAGTAATCTGTCCTATCGAAAAGCCTTGGATCGTATTTGGTATGATGTAAATAAAATCTGGGGAGTATGTAAATATAGCGGCATTATCTTCTCTCACAATTTCATCAAATCTTCGATATTTATCGAGTCGTTCAGCAGTATTGCTGATGACTCGTGCGTCTTCGAGAAGCTTGTCCGCCTTTGTATTGATATACATAGCGATGTTAAAACCCGGATCATTCCTCTGTGAAGAATGCCAGAAGGCAAAGAGGTCCAGGTCTCTTCCAATGATTTCTCCAAAAAGAATCGCGTCGTATTTGCGAGGCCGGATCACATTTTGACTCAACTCGCCGGTGTCAAAAACTTTTAGGTCGACTTCAGCACCAATTTTTTCCCACTGTGCTTTGAGAAGCTCTGCTGTCTTTTTGAGCTCAGGAGCGTTTGGTGTTGAAAGTGAAAAACGGAGTGTTTTGGTTTCTTTTTTAACCTTTTTATCCATAATCACTTTTTCCATGATGCCCGCTTCGTTTGGCTTCCAACCGTTTTTAGTAAGGAGAGCTTTTGCAGTTTCTATTCTTTCTGCCTCTGATTTTGACTGAGTATTGGTAGCCAATAAATCTGGAGCACCTCCACTAATCAAATCCTGGGGGATAGGGCCGTCTATTTTTGTGCCATAGCCATATAGTGCTTCGGTTACGATCGTATCTTTATCAACAGCTAGATTGAGTGCCTCACGTACCTCGTCTGATGCAAAAATTGGAGCCTGATTTTGATTAAAAAATACTCCAAAGATTCGAGGTAGCGGTGCCCGCTCGATAGCAATACCGGTTTTGTTTAGCTCAGAGGCCTCCTTTGCTGAAATACTATTGAGACTTTCGATTTCTTCATTTTTGTATGCCTCGAGAAGGGTTTGTTCGTTTGTATAGAAATGTAATATCAGTGTTTTGATATGTGCTGCACCGAGAACATATTTTTTAAATGAAGTGAGTTCATAAGACTGAGGTACATCGTCCCTGTCGCGGACAATTTTCTTTATAAGGTACGGTCCCGAGCCTATTGGGCGTATGTTGTATGGGCTAAACTGGAATTGTTCGGCGTCTACATTTTTCCAGAGATGTTTTGGTAGGATGCCGATAGTGGTGTTTTCAATAAAAGGTGAGTAGGGCTTTTTGAGAGTAAAGATGACAGTATTTTCATTTATTCTACTAGTTGTAATTCCGTCCCAGTTTGCTCTTTTTGGACTCTTGATGGCAGGGTCCTGAATCTTTTGGATAGTAAATTCTATATCGTCGATAGTTACAGGGGTATCATCGTGGAAGCGAGCGTCTTTTCTGAGTACAAAGGTGTACTCGAGCCCATCGGTGGATACTGTATAACTTTCGGCGAGGTCAGGTACAAGTGCACCGTGAGTATTTACTTTGAGTAAGCCTGAATATACGAGAGTGGTCAGGTCACGATCAGCATCACCGAGTGCGAGAACTGGGTTTATAAAGCGGGGTGTACCGACAATACCTTCATTTAATGTACCGCCGAGCGCGGGTATTTGGACCATGAATGATTGGTTGATTTTTGAAACCATTACAAAAGCACTGATTCCCAAGAGAGAGAGAAAAAATACAAAGGCCACTTTTTCGGTCGGTGTAAATGCTCGCACAGCAGAAGTCACCTCCTTTTTCCAAAAGTTCTTCATAGACTGTAATAATGAAATGTCGTGATCGTTCACAAAAGTAACAATCCTTTAAAAGGTCTCTAAAGGATTGTGGATTAGTTTAGGATAATAATATAGACGATATATAACAGACTAAAATAGGTTTTAAGCTCTGTTATTATTTGAGAATCAATGCAAGAAATGCTGAGATGACAAACAAGACCGCAATCACAATACTTGCGATAAAAAGTGTTTTTTCGAAACCGCGTCTTGTGTGGAATGCCGAGCTGAAATTGTCCCCACCACCAAAGGCACCTCCAAGAGAGGCACTGGTGCGCTGAAGTAGGATAGCAATCACCAAAAGAATGGTGAGTACGATCTGTGCGTATGGCAATACGAGGGCAATCTGATTCATCCCAGATAGTATAGCAGAAAAGGGGTGGGGAAGCAAGGTTTTGGTGAAGATTTGTTAAAACAGACGATCTAATTGCTCCCGTACTATTCTCCCTTTGTAAAGGGTGAGAAGCGAATACATGGAGCTTCGCATGACCTTGAGCGCTTTGTATGCTCAAAGAGAGCGAAAGGTGTACAGCTTCTGTAAGAAGCAGGCTCCAGGCCGAGGGATTTATATTTCAAATCCATCCCTACAATCCGCCCCAAGCGGATTCAGGCGATCAGTTTAGTAAAACTGATTTAGCCACGCCAGAGTGACTTCTAGTGCAGAGTCTATCGTTTGTTGATCGACATCTGTGGACGGGTACATCGGTAGATAATGTGCGCGTTTAGACAGCCTTTAGGAAAGGGAGAATAGTACACCCGAAAATTGCAGTAGCAATTTTCGGGGAAAACTCGTTCTTTGTCAAAATAACCTCGAACAGAGCCATACTTTAGCGGAAGGGCTCAACGGAGTGCCGTTGAGCCTTTAAAGATGTTTTTGATTATTTTACCTCGGAAACACCCCCACTAGCTCGTCTGAATAATAAAACTCTCCTGCCAGTCCACCAAAGCTCTTTAACTCACCATCTATGGTCAGGGCAGAACCACCCACCTTCGGGTCACCACTCGGTTTCGAATGTTCAAAGCCTATATTATAGAGAGTGCTGAGTATTTCTGGTCGGTCGGAGATATCAAATCCGGCTTTTTGCCACTGAGTGATGATTTGCTTCAAGTATAGCCCAACATAAAGGTATGAGTAAAAACGACTGTCGCCATTTACGATTCGTGCAAAGCGTTCCTGGTCTGTGTCGCTTGTTTTAAAATCAAGGAGGCTCTCATGCGACTTACCGAGATAAAAAGGGGAGGCGATGTCCTTTAGATTCGCTTCTATGTTTTGCGCGGTTTCTTGTTTTAGCCCAGCCACTCCCCATGAGAATTGAGACTGATTACCCAGAAGCTTTAACGGAGCAAAGACAGTCTTAAAAAGCTCTCTTTGTGTGTAAAAAAGCCTTAGTTGTTCTGCTACAAGCTGTGCCACGATCAGTCGTGCTGGTACCCCAGAGAGTAAAGACGCCTTTTCTAAATCTTTCTTGTCCTTTATGATAGCTTGTGAAAATATCCGCCATTCTTCACTCTCAGTCCAGGCCGGCTTGCTCTCATGAATGTCCTTTATGTCTTTTACAAAAGTTTCTCTCTGGGTGTCGATTATTCCAGACGTTTTTGTCCAACCGAGACGGATTGCACCATATCCACAAACGAGTACAAATCCAACAACAGCAAAAATGTACACTATTGCATGCATTATTTTCTTAAACTTATCCATATATAAATCATAGCACAAAAGCCAAGTATCAAGGTTGAACCTTGATACTTAAACCTTTAGCAAGGACAGTCCTTGCTAGGAGTGTAAGATTTCAGTTGCTGTAGTAAAAGCTAAACTTATCCCCATTCACTCATTGTCCAAATCCTTCGGGGGGGGTATGATAGAGCGAGAGTTTAATCGATGTTGCTGTAATGCACTAGCTGTATCGTTTGGTAAAACATCAGCCGGGTGTATACTATAGAGTATTAGGAATAGGTATTTATAAATATAATTATTTTATCAATGAAAAAAGCTATCAGTCTCGGTATTTTTAGTATTGCATTTTTATTCGCGACAGTTTTTGCGGTTTCTCCGGTTTCGGCGCAGACCGCTGGAGCTGGGGTTCTCACTGCAACAGTAAATGTTGGCAATACCCCAGATTCAAAAATTGTAGTTGCTGGTTCTGCGATGCAGAAGGTAGGGTCATTTAAGTTTACTGCACAAAACACCTCATTCACTATTCAAGATTTGAGAGTTAAGACTTTCGGTGAGAGTAACAACTCTTCTATTTCTAGTGTTACTCTTAAGTATAAAGATGCAGGTGGAATCGAAAAAACAGCGTCGCAACCTCTGATACTTTCAAGTGCAGGAGGTCTTGCTACATACACAGGTCTCACAGCCTTTATTCCACAGAATACAGAGCGAGATATAGATGTTTATGTAGATGTATCTACGATAGCAAGTGGTGCAAATTCTGGGGCACTGATTATTGTTAGTCTGGATAGTAGTGGAGGTTTTAAGGCTTTTGATTCAAATGGTGTTGTAGACACAACTCTTGCAAGTCAAGATTTGTCATCCTCTGTCACCTCTGGAAAAGGTACTCTGGTTGTACGAAGATCAGTCCCTACACTTTCATCGGTCCAAGATTACTCAGAAATTCTTATGGCTGGAGGTAATCAAATTATTGGAAAAGTGAAAATTTCTGCTAATCCAGCCGGTGATATTGGTTGGAAAAAAATCGTATTTAATTATACTAAATCAGCAAACATTACTCTCAATACTCTTAAGCTCTATAATCAAGCCGCTAATACTGAAATTTCTGGTACATTTAGTAACCCAGCAACCGGACAGCTTATATTTACTACTACGAACGAAGAGCAGATCGCAGCAGGTTCATCAGTCACCTACGAACTTCGGGCTACTGTGGGTGGTTTGGGTGTCGGAGTCGATACTGTCGTGGTAAGCATTGCCAACACTTCGACCACAGGGGTTACTGCGTCAGCTTCTACTGCTGGCGCAACTGGACCAGCTAGTCCCTCGTTTATCTGGACAGACCGATCTGCCTCAGCCATATCAGGAGGAACTGTACATAGTTTGAATACCTTAGATTGGACGAATGATTTGATGGTAAAGACTTTGCCACTTACAATAGGAAGTAAATCAAACTATGGTATTGGTGATGGTACAGTTACCCCTCCAGTTGTAACCCCACCGACTACCGATGAATCTGCACTTATTGCTCAGCTCCAGGCACTTATCGCCCAGCTTCTCGAACAACTAAAGGCTCAGGGATACGAGATTGATGCAAATGGAAATTTGGTAAAAGTTGAGCCGACACCAACACAGCCACCATTGCCGATCGACTTCTGTTATGTGTGGGGTAAAAATTTAACTATTGGTGCGACAGGACCTGACGTAGATGCATTAGTGCGAGCTATGGTCAGAGAAGGCTTTTTGGTAAGGGCGCCCGGTGAAAATATTCAAGGAGAAGATTTTAATGAAATTCTTGCTGAGGCGGTGGTTAAATTCCAAGGTAAGTATGGAATCAGTCCCAAATCTGGATTTGTTGGTCCAAAAACTCGAGCACAGCTGGGTGCGTTGTATGGGGGGAATTGCGATAGTCAAACTTCGTCGATTACGTTAGTGAGTCCAAACGGTGGAGAGGTCTATCGTCCGGGAGATACTATTAATGTTCGCTGGTCACCTGTAGGAATGCCGTCAGGTGGTTTTGTGAAGTTATCCTTGTTGCGTGAAGATCAGATAGGGATTTATGACACCCTTATCGTTAAATACCCTGAGGCGGGTGTGAATCAGTGTCTTTTTAGCGCTACCTCAAGTAGTGATTGCGTTCCTATTAATTCTGGATCGGTAAATGTCTTGCTGCGTTCAGATATTGCACCGGGAAAATATAAAGTCCAGGTAAGTTGTTTTATGTGGGGAGCACAAAATGTTTGCCCTGGAGCAGAATTTGCGGAGAGTGTAGATGTGAGTGATCTATCCTTCACCGTCAGTAATTCGACCCCAGTCTCCGACGCGACTGCTACCGTCACTGGTTCACCGACTCTAGAACTCATTTATGACGCAAGTCAAAAAGAGGCATCACTACGAGCAATATTTGACGTGACCGTAAATGGCGGAACAAAGGGGGTAAAAATTGCTGTTGGAGAAGGTCTTAACCTCCCAGACTTTTTTAAAGGTTCAAATCAGGTAAATGTGAACTCAATGACCGGTAGGGTTGTTGTGTTGAACCCAGATCCAACCGCTATGCTTGCCGGATTTGATTTAAATGGTACTACTTTTGCTGTAGTACCAATAAATTCTAGTGCAAATTTCCGAGTGGTGTCCACTGTCGATCCAAGACAGCTTTTTGCAGGAGAGTATGCTGCACGGCTTCAGATGATGTATGCATTGAGTGGGGAAACTGCCGAGTCAGGTTTCAAGATTCCTGTGGTTTCTAATACAAGTCGAGGCCAGATTGCAATCACTAATCCAAAAATAATCGTTGGTGAAGTCTCGCCGTACATCTCGTCAATGACAAACCCTGTCGTTCCTGGGCAAACAGTAAAGTTGCTCGGTCAACGGCTCAATGCTTTTGGTAATACCGGCCCGTCGCCTAAGGTTGTTATAGACAATGTGGCTATTGATTTGGGCAATTCTTACTACAATAATGACGGTTCTGAGTCAGGGTTTATAGCACCAGCTACTCTGGCAAATGGTAGACACAGTCTACAGACTGAGAACTCGGTCACTGGCAAGAGTAATATCGTATGGTTTGAGGTTGGTGGTTCAGTAGAATCATCTGTACGAGTTATAAGTCCAAACGGGGTGACTTGGACAAAAGGGCAAAATAACACGATTTCGTGGAGAGCAAAATCATATCCATCAAGTGGTTATGTTGCTCTTTTTCTCAATAATCAATCGAACACTGTTGGAGTGATTAAGAATATATTTTTCTCTCCTACACAGGCCATTACCAACGAATCTTACACATGGGACACACAAACACTAACTAGTGGATCGTCGGATAGTAACGGAGTTCCAATTTTACCGCCAGATATCCAAACTGGTTCCTACCAAGTCAGAGTTGCTGTCATAGATACTAGTGTACCCGCATCTAAACTCTTCTATGCTGATAGTTCTGCATTTATTATTAACGCATCCTCAACCCCACCCGCAGGTGCAAATCTCTCCGCCGAAATCAGTCGTGAGATGGGTGATCAGGCTGGCCAGTGGTATACCTTCAAGCCTGATGGTACCAAAGACTGGGTGTGGAACATGTATCTTAACTTGACAACTGCTAAAAAGATTAAAGCTATTAGTATCGTTCACGGTAGAGACCAAAGTAATGGAGAAGCATGGTCTACCAGCGCAACCACTACGCTACAGGGTAGACTACTCTATCCGATCGTGGTGACGACTATCAGAGGCGGTATTCAGCTAAATTCTACCTATGACCAAATGTATTCACCGACTAGCTCAGCTCCTGACCAAGGTAGCTTCCAATTCCCTGCAGGAAGCCATACTCTGAAGCTCTATGGAAATACTGGTATGATCCCATTCCAAGGTGGGACAATTATCGTAGACTTTACTGATGGGACTTCTGTTGCAAGCTCTATTTCCGCTTCGGATTATGTACCGGGTTCACCAGTTACGCCACCTTCTATACCATTTATTTCTCTCTATAGTCCAAATGGTGGACAGAACTATAAAGTTGGAGATAATGTAAACATTACTTGGAATGTTTCAAATTTTCCTAGAAACTCAACTATAGGACTTCAGTTATCTTATAAATCTAACGGTAGTATATTTGAAGACGTTTTGTCTTCTAGTTTATCACCAAATTTGACAGGATATTTATGGACGATTCCTTCTAGATATGGAGGAGTAGACATGAATCCTAATACTTTCAAGATTCGGGCTATAGTTTATACACCCGATCAACCAGCATATAATCCCCCCCAAGATTACAGTGATAATTATTTCACTATTACTGCAAACTCACCAATAACTCCCTCAACCTTCTCTGTTTACGGCCCATGGGTTGTTTCGAAACAGAGTTCAAGTGTGTATACAGGAGACTTAGCTCAATTCACATCAACAAGAGGGGATACTAGCTTCAGTTACTCATGTGGAACTGACGGTCAGCTCACTACGAGTCCTCTCAATCCTGATGGAATAATGGCAGGAACGTTTTATTGTGTATATAACTCTGCTGGCCAAAAAACAGTCACCATTTCAAGTGGATCTACTGTTTTAGCACAAACCAGTTTCAGTGTGGCTTCCACAGTAGTTCCTACTCCCGTTCCAACCATTCAACCAACCACCATCCCTACCATCACCTTCAATATCAATGGTCAGCCATACTCAAGTGTTAGTCAGCTGACCGCCGGCACAAATATGAATCTCACATGGACAGCAGCCGGCGCTGAATATTGCGAAGCTCGTTCGGGAGGCTCATTTGACGCTCTATGGACAGGGGAAAAGGCACGAACTTCGGGTACTCAAACGATCACTGTTCCTGCAGATATGACCGGTATGAAGGCTATCGCTATTCAATGTCGAAACGCAGCAGGATGGCAAATCTCTACGGCATTCTTTAGTGTAGTGGCTCCAGTAACAGCAACTTCACCTACGGTATCTACTCCTAGCGTACTCGCACCGGCTTTGAGCGCGTCACTTTCCCAAGTCTATGAAAACAAGGCGGGTATGTGGAATACTTTTGCTCCTGGAGTAAATAGTGTAGGAAAAGCCAACGACTTTGTTTGGAACTCTGCGCTGACTCTAGGTGAATCAAAGACGATTAAGTCAATCGATATGAATCACAATGTTGGTGGGGAATACTGGTCAACCTCAAACACCGGCGCCTACCCACTTGTGATTTTCTACAACGGCTCACAGGTAAATACTGCCTATGGTCAGACACTAGGTACATATGGTGCAGGGACTACCAACCTCACTGTGTACGGTCAGCATGAAAGAGCGTACTTCTCAGGCGGTATTCTCAAAGTAACCTTTACGGACAATACGACTGTTTCTGCTACTGTGCCAGGAGTTTCTACATTTAGTCCTGCGGTCCCAGCACAGACTGGCGCTGCTCTCGATGCGATGTATGATATTTTGCAGTCGATGTTGAAGCAGTTGAGGTAGGCGCCGATTTATATCCCCGATTTATAAGGAGCGAAGCGACTATATAAATCGAGAACACCGAGGTATCTCCCTCGGTGAAGGTCAATAGAGCTAAGCAACCTTATAGATCAGGTTTAAACAAACTCCCCCGGATTTTCTACTGAAAATCCGGGGGAGTTTCGTTGCTCTTGATCTTTGGTCACAATCCTCCTCTCCATTTTTCCCGTGCTTATAACGCGTCTTGCTAGACCCGTTATCTGCGTCGCCTTCGCTCCTTGAGCCCTTCCGCCAAACAGTGGCTTAAACTCGTAATACTACTTTTTTGGACTATATGGCTTTACAGAGCCATGCTAAACGGCTAAACGAGCGAATGTGACTGGTTACCAAAACTCATTATAGGCTAAATATAGTAGACGACGCAGATGCAGGGTTTATATTCTTACCTCTTCTACATTAATCTTGCGGTCGCCAGATTAATGTAGAAGAGGTGTGTACCCCAAATTACGAAATACCTTTCTTGGCGCATCTTTTTGAGGCCTATCGGTTGAGTATATTCCTTTGTAGGCGAAGTACGAATTTTTCTGGGCTAAAAAATCCTGAAGTTTTTGGTAGGACAGCCTCAAAACCTTATCCAAAAGCTACGCCTTCTGCGTTATTTAGTAATTCGTGGTCATCATGTTGTAGGAGCCTTTTGAGCCGTTTACTTTTTTGGTAAGACGGTACACACCTATAGTACGCGGTCGCGTATTATAGGTGTGTACCTGAATTTTTAGATACTATATGCTTAGCTATTTAATCTTTACGAAAATATCGAGGTTGAACCTTGTTATTTAAGGCTAAACATCTATTTCTTACTGTTTCTGTTTTTGAGCACCTGAGACTACTTTTTGTACTATACTTTTCTCTGTGGAATATCATAAAAAACCACTTACCCGTTTTTTTTTGCAGTATTCGCGGTACTTCCTCTTGTTTATTTTACCGTATCTTCTTGACTTGCTGTGCCGGACAGTATGGTACAGTATGAAAATAAATAAGTCGGATTATACTTTCTCTATCCAAAAAGTCTCACTGAAATATCAAAAATAGAATCAAAGCTGATTCGTCTCGCTCTTCCTAAAGTCGAGAAAGGCTCAGGAGATGTGCTTGAGACGATCTCGTTCCATAAGCAGATCGACATTTCACCAAAGACGACCGATTTGGGTAAGGTGCTTATCGGTAAAGTTATACTACGATGGTAGCGGTGCACATCCTGATTCAATCGATTCTTTCCGGCAAGCAGAAATCAAAAGCCGACGATTTTACTTTATTCAGACTAGTCGGTTTGAAGGCTGGCTTTCATACAGCTATTTCCTTGTACAAGAGCCTACACTTTTGCCAATAGCTGTCAGATGGTACATTGGAGACCGATGGACGGACCCGACATTTGAGATTAGGAAGGACCCAAGGTAAAAAGAGCTTATAGGTATATTGAGCACCTTAAAAGTCGACTAATTTTGGCTTCTACCGATCTATTCGGGAATCATACACACTCGCATAACTTCGCTCAGCACTCCCGCCACCATTATGGCTCCTGAATCTTGATTTTTAAATCAACCCGGTTGTGGTATACTAGTACCCGTTGGTCATTAATATAATTTTTTCACTATGTCTATTTTGTTAATCGTAATTTTGGCACTGGCAGTGCTCGTTTTGTGGGCGATCGTTAGCTACAACAGTTTTGTACGTCTTATAAATCAGGCTAAAGAAGCCTGGGCTGATATTGATGTTCAACTCAAACGACGATATGACCTTATTCCAAATCTTGTGAGTACGGTAAAAGGATATGCAACTCACGAAACAAGTGCTTTTGAAAATGTCACAAAAGCTCGGGCTGCTGCTATGGGTGCAGGAAGTCTCGCTGAAAAATCTACCGCAGAAGCAGGACTAGCCGGGGCCCTTAAGTCTGTCTTTGCTATCGCTGAGGCATACCCAGAACTCAAGGCCAATCAAAATTTCCTTGCTCTCCAGAACGAGCTTTCTGATACAGAAAACAAAATTCAAGCAGCAAGACGGTTCTACAATGGTAATGTGCGTGATCTAAATACAGGTGTCGATTCATTCCCTGGCAACTTGGTTGCGAATGCATTTCACTTTGCAAAAATGGAGTTCTTTGACCTCGATGAGTCTGCGCCAGAAAAGCAGAATGTGGAGGTGAAGTTTTAGGGTTTCAAATTTCAAAACTCTTTTTCGGCATATCTTTCTGGAAGTACGAATAAATTTCTGGTGAAATTTTTCTCAAGTCTCAACTGCCCGTTTCCGAAGCCTTCCAGGAAGATACGCCTTCAACAAGTTTTGAAATCTGAAACAGGGGCGGGTGTTGGCGATATTGTATCTTCGTGAAGCTCGATTCTATTTATTATGGCAACACTCTACACACATCAAAGTGCTAATACCCAAAAGACTTGGCTACTTATGACCGTATTTTTTGCGGTTGTAGTGGCAGTAGCATGGTTTCTGAGTCAGTACTACGGCAACCCGACCATTTTAGTCTTTGGTGTGGTGTTTAGTATTGTCATGAATATCACGAGCTATTGGTTTTCAGATAAGATCGCACTTTCTCTTTCTCATGCGGTACCCGCTGACCCGGCTCGCCATCTTGATCTCATTCGAATCGTTGAAAATCTTTCTATTACTGCCGGACTACCTGCGCCAAGGGTGTATGTTATTCCAGATAATGCCCCCAATGCTTTTGCCACCGGTCGTGACCCAGAGCATTCTGCGGTAGCGGTGACTGAGGGACTACTTTCGCTACTCAACAAAACTGAGCTCGAAGGGGTAATTGCCCACGAACTTTCTCATATTGGTAATCGGGATATACTATTGTCTACCGTTGCTGTAGTCTTAGTCGGACTTTTGAGTATTTTGGCTGATATTACACTACGCAGTAGCTTTCATGGGAGTAGGAACAGTGATAGCAAAGGAAATCCTCTTATGATTTTGGGAATTGTGGCGGTGATTATCTCGCCGATTATTGCAACACTACTACAGCTCGCAATATCAAGGAAAAGAGAATTTTTAGCAGACGCATCGGGTGCACTTTTGACACGGTATCCGGAGGGTCTGGCGAGTGCACTGGAGAAAATAGTTGGTCATGGCGTGCCACTTACTCACGCTAGTCATGCGACAGCCCATCTTTTTATATCGGATCCATTTGCTTCGTATGCGTCGAGTAAGTCTGGTGGATTTCTAAATACTATTTTTTCAACTCATCCTAAAACTGAGGATAGGGTGAAAGCACTTCGGGGATAACAAAATAAATATATGGCAGATACTGTACTTATAAATGAAAAAGAGCGCAAGATGACCTTGCTTGAGCGAGTTCTCAATATGAGTGAGGCTCGGGTCAGGTATTTTAGCAAAGTTACGCCCATCGATCGTATATTGGCGGCGACACTTTTAAAGCTCATTCCGGAGTCGATAACACCAAACAGGATTACTTTGTTTAGATTTATTACGATTCCGTTTATCCTGTATTTTTTACTTGCGGATTATATGCTTTTGGGTACAATTCTATTTGTTATTTCAGCTTTTTCGGATGCGCTCGACGGGGCGAGAGCGAGGGTGACCAAGCATATTACCAGCTGGGGGATATTGTGTGACCCTTTTGCCGATAAGCTACTTATTGGTAGTGTGGCGATGGTGATGATTTCAAAGTATATTAATGTTTATCTTGCGGTTGCTATTGTTTCCATCGAGCTTTTACTAGTGGCATTTTCGTATCTGCGATATAAGGGGCACTTGGTACCGGCAAAAACAGTCGGTAAGCTTAAAATGGTGCTCCAGTGTTTTGGAATCGGGTTTGTAATGCTTTTCGCTTTGCTCGGTACACCATGGCTTCTTGTCGTTGCTACCTATATATTGTATGTGGCTGTCGGTTTCGGGCTTATGAGCCTTTTGGTGTATAATACGATATAGGGTTAAAAGAAAATAGAAGGGAGGGTTCGCATAGCGGTCTAGTGCGCCACCTTGGAAAGGTGGTATGGGGGAAACTCCATCGAGGGTTCAAATCCCTCATCCTCCGCAAATTCACGAGCGTATTCGCGACTATAATTTGCGCAGTGCAAAACAAGGAATGTAATCATGACTATGATTTTGCCTCCGCCATATATTAAATTTTTAAATAAAAAAAGAGCACCTAGTGCCCTCATGTTATCGTCACCTTCTTTTTGCGACGATCTTTACTTTTTTTACCCGTTCGATGCTGAGCACAATCTCGTAGGCTGGATCAATCCAAAACTTGTTGATAGTGGTAACGATTTGTTCAAGCTTCATCATCCCAAACAGATCGTGCCACGCAGCTTGTTTTTTGATCCTCGATTTCTTACTTTTGATCCACTCAGTTGCGCGTCGCCGGCATGCTCCTGAATTGCCACTGTCCCAACCAAAGATGCCGTAAAATTCTTTGAACAGCTCGAACATCTGTGGGGCAGGAAGGTTATCGAAGAGCAGGTGCCAGGCTTCGTGCTCTTGACGAAGGACTTTTGATTTGTTTCCCTCATCGTCTCCACCACCCTGGCTCCTTGGTTTGCGATGATGACTTGTCTCATCGTGGGGTCCGTTTTTTCTTTGCCGTTTCCAGCGTTGATTTGCTTTGGTTTTCGTAGCTTCTCCGGGTTAAGGTTTACCAACCACATCCGAAGTTCAGCATACTCCTGTCAGAAATATATTGCAACCACATAAAATGATTTGAAGGTGCATATTATTTAAAAAAATACTTCCAATCGAGCGCCTATTTTGAGGCTTTTTTCCTGACCTAGTTTACAAGCTCTTCTTTTTAATCTGAAATGAGGTATTTATCCACTTTTTTCTTCCCATAGCTTTTAATTGGGTGTAGAATGTAGTGACATTTAGATTTTTTTAATAATTTTATTAGATTTACAGAAAAACATGGTCAAGAACAACAAAATCGAGACAAAAATCAGTAATATCGTGAAGTTTATGCAGAAAAGAAGTGGTGCTGTTGTTTCTTTTGACTTAGAGAAAATTGTAAACGCTATCAACAAAGGCATGGTGAGTACTGGAGAGGGAAGTCTCGAGGAGGCAGAGCTCGTGGCCAACAAAGTGCTCGGTGAGCTTGTGAAGATCAGCAAAAAGTTTAAAAACTTTGTGCCGACAGTCGAAGGGACTCAGGATATTGTTGAAAAGGAACTCATTCTCTCTGATTATATTCAGACAGCAAAGCACTATATTCTCTACCGAGCTGAGCGTACCAAGCTTCGTTCTCAGGGTGTAGAGGTGCCAGAGAAAGTTCGCAACCTAACTGCAGAAAGTAAAAAGTATTTTCGCAATCCACTCGGAGAGTTTGTCTATTTCCGTACCTATTCAAAATGGATAGAAGGGGAGGGCCGTCGAGAAACCTGGATCGAAACAGTAGATCGATACATGGTATTCATGAAAGAGAACCTCGGCAACAAACTTAAAGAAGCTGAGTACAAAGAAGTTAGAGAAACTATTTTGAAACAAGAGGCGATGCCATCGATGCGACTGCTTCAGTTTGCAGGTCCTGCTGCGCGAGCGACAAATGTGTGCGCGTACAACTGCTCGTTTATTGCACCTTCAAACTGGCGAGATTTTGGAGAGATAATGTACATCTCAATGTGTGGCACTGGTGTGGGTTGGGCAGCAGAAAGTCAAAATGTTCAGTCATTGCCACAAATAAAAATGCAGACAGGAAAAAAGCTCCCTGTACATGTCATTCATGACAGTAAGGAAGGATGGTGTGATGCATTTATTTTTGGACTAAATGCTTGGGCAGACGGGATAGATGTTGAGTTTGACTATTCACAGCTTCGTCCGGCAGGTGCTCGTTTAAAGACTATGGGTGGAAAGAGCTCTGGACCTGACCCACTAAGACAGCTTCTAAACTTTACTCGAGAAAAGATGCTCAAGCGACAGGGGCGACGACTCTTGAATATTGATGCACACGATATTATCTGTAAAATAGGTGAGATAGTGGTAGCGGGGGGAGTACGACGAAGCGCCATGATCTCTCTATCAGATCTTGACGATGAAGCTATTCGAGATGCAAAGAAAGGGCAATTTTATCTCACCGACCCTCAGCGAAGTCTGGCAAATAACTCTGCCGTTTATCTCCAAAAACCTAGCGCCGCTGAATTTATGGAAGAGTGGGTAGCACTCATGAAGTCTGGCTCTGGTGAACGAGGAATCTTTAACCGAGGTGGTCTTTTAAAGAGCCTTCCGGCTCGTCGCATTGAAGCACTCAAGGGCAATATTAGTGGCCTTGGTACTAATCCATGCGGAGAGATCATTCTACAGTCAAAGCAGTTTTGTAATCTTTCAGAAATAGTGGCTCGCTCGACCGACACCGAAGCAGATTTGATTCGCAAAATGAAAGTGGCAACTATCCTAGGTACCTATCAGTCTACCCTTACCAAGTTCCCGTATCTTTCAAAAGAATGGAAAGAACACTGTGAGGCAGAACGACTCCTCGGCGTATCTATCACTGGTCAGTGGGATTGTCCTGCAGTACGAAAGCCAGAGGTTTTGAAGAAACTTAGGCTTGAAACTATTAAGCTCAACAAAGTTTATGCAAAGCGTTTTGGTGTCAATGCCTCTACTTGCATTACTTGTGTAAAACCATCGGGTAATCTTTCTCAGACAGTAGATTGTTCATCTGGTATGCATCCTCGACATGCGCCATACTACATTCGCCGAGCACGTATTGCTTCTACAGACGCACTTTTCAAGATGCTCAAGGATCAGGGTGTACCATATCATCCAGAAGTAGGACAGACGATGGAAAATGCGACGACATATGTACTAGAATTTCCAGTCAAGGCTCCAAATGGTTCAATCTTTAAAAATGATCAGAGTGCTATTGAGCAACTCGAGTATTGGAAACTTGTAAAAGAAAATTACACTGAGCACAATCCATCAGTAACAATTTCAATCGGAGAAAATGAATGGATTGAAACTGCAAACTGGCTGTACAAGAACTGGGATATTATTGGAGGTCTATCGTTCCTTCCTCGGGACAATCACGTGTACCAGCTTGCTCCGTACGAGGCTATCAACAAAGATCAGTTCGAAGAGCTCATTACACGATTTGAAAACATTGATTTCTCAAAGATTGTGACTTATGAGCTTAGTGATGAGACAGAAGTGAAAAAAGAGCTCGCCTGTGTGGGCGGTGTGTGTGAGATCGAGCCGGTGCATGCGACGAAGTAGGCGCCGATTTATAAAGAGCGAAGCGACTATATAAATCGAGCGGACCGAAGTACTCTCTTCGGTCGGGACTATAAAGAGCGAAGCGACTATATAAATCGAGCGGACCGAAGTACTCTCTTCGGTCAAAGCCAAAGAAGCAAAGCATCCTTATGGATCGTATTCAACGAGAATCACCCGAAAATCAGCAGATTTTCGGGTGATTCTCGTTGAGCCTTTCAGCCAAACCATGGCTTAAACTCGTCGAGGTCTATTTTTTAAACATATGGCTCCATAGAGCCACGCTAAACGGCTAAACATTAGTGTTTAGCCGTTTAGTTTTTTGACAAAATCTGTTTTCTAACGACAAAAGAAAATACCCGCCATTACGCGGGTATTTTCATACACTTTGTGCCTATAAGCCGAATTCTGTCCTGCGACTTGCGCCACATGGATAGTCATTATTCTGGGCGATGTGTTGCCACAAAGCTCTAGCGGCTCTTCCTCTATGTAAACACAGAGGACACGGCCTTGCACTCGGGTAAGGGTTTAGCCGTTTCACCTCGTCTGTTACCAGACGAGCTCATCCTGGGTTGCCCCGGGATGCCAGACCCTTTCGGATCACGGCGTCTCTGCTCGCACCTCGTGGATTACTCCAGATGGGGATTACCCACTACCTGTTTCGACTTTCATCGAATAAGTGTTCGGACTTTCCTCCCTTTCTACCTAAGTAAAAAGAGCGACCATCCAACACAAAGGCATATCTATTATATAATAAATGATAGTATCTTGTCAATGTTGTGGATACGGCTCATTTTGCTACAGTAATAGCCTACCTAATTTATTTTTTTTACAATACATGAACTTCATAATGCGAAAAATACTCGAGTCAAAAATGAAGGATGTGCCAAAAGAACAGCGGGAACAAATTTTCGCGATGATTGAAAAGAACCCAGATTTTTTTCAAAAAATCGCCATAGAGGTACAAGAAAAAACCAAAGGCGGTATGGATCAGACTTCTGCAATGATGGCAGTAATGAAAGAACACCAAGATGAATTGAAGGGTATGATGGGAAAATAGTGGTTCGACACGTGAACTGTTGTGCGCTAGAATAACACTATCATTAATTTATAAAGATACTGTATGTCAAAAAAGATATTTGTATTACTC
Organism: Candidatus Tayloriibacteriota bacterium; assembly: GCA_943354385.1. GTDB lineage: Bacteria > Patescibacteriota > Minisyncoccia > Phycocordibacterales > PALSA-1337 > SCTV01. Next base: position 41,193 of record CALRBR010000004.1, on the reverse strand, counting down.
GGTCATCCAGACAAGGTCAATTCTTACAACGCCTATTTGGCTGATCAATACGAAAAAGGTGCACGAGAAGCGGGACACGAAGTAAGACGGACTAATATTTCCGATCTTCAATTTGACCCAATCCTGCATGATGGTTATCTTAAGATTCAAGCACTTGAGCCGGATCTTGTAAAAGTACAGGAGGATGTCAAGTGGGCAGAGCATATTGTAATTTTCTACCCGACTTGGTGGTCATCGATGCCAGCGATTTTGAAAGGTCTTTTTGATCGAATGTGGCTTCCTGGTTTTGCATATAAATTTATTAAAACGACACCTGATATGGGGTTTGCAATGCGCTTGAAAGCTAAGTTTACATGGATAAAAAAACTAACTGGTCGCACGGGGCGGATTTTTATTACGTCTAATACACACCCATTCATTTTGCGATGTTTGTACGGTGATACGTCCAAGATATTGAAAGGCGCTATTCTTGGTTTTGGTGGTATTGCACCGGTGGCAGTGCAGAAGATTGGTCCACTCAAGAATCTTTCCCAAGAAAAAAAGGAATCGTGGGGTAGAGTGGTATATGAGATGGGGAAGAAAGCTGTCTGATTTATATCCCGATTTTATATACCCGATTTATAAGGAGCGAAGCGACTATATAAATCGAGGACACCGAGGTATTCTCTTCGGTGAAGGCCGATAGAGCGAAGAAACCTTCTATGTCCAATTCGCCGCAACGGCTCAGTGGTAAGCACTGAGCCGTTGCATTTTGTATTTCAAAGTTCTATAAATTATCTGGGTTTATGATAGCGCTCTTATTTTTTTATAGGTGACGATAGTCTGACTATCGTCACTTCGCGTATAATTAAATTACTCGTGAATCATGAATCGTACTTCTTGAATCTACCCAATCATGCTATAGTATTTTTCTATGTCACTATCTATCGGAATCGTGGGTCTCCCAAATGTCGGTAAATCAACACTCTTTAACGCACTCACCAAAAAGAGTGTGCCAGCTGAAAACTACCCATTTTGTACCATTGACCCATCTGTGGGTGTGGTCGCCGTACCTGATGAGCGTCTATGGAAACTTTCTGAGTTTTCTAAAACATTGAAAACTGTACCTGCAGCGGTGGAGTTTGTGGATATTGCGGGGCTTGTAAAAGGTGCTTCGGCCGGTGAAGGCCTGGGTAACCAATTTTTGACTAACATTCGGGAGACGGATGCCATCGCTGAAGTGGTGCGTATTTTCGAGGACGATAATGTGATCCATGTAGACGGCAAAATTGATCCTCTTCACGATATTGAGGTGATCAATTTGGAACTCATTCTTGCCGATCTTCAAACGGTGACCAAAAGACTTTCAAATATCCAAAGTGATATCAAGCGCGGTAAAAAAGAGGCAGTGATTGAAAATGCTCTGCTTGAAAAGTTAAAAACTGCCCTCGAGGGTGAAAAGCTTGCGAGCTCTGTTGCTCCTGATGAATTTGAAAAGCCACTTCTTAAACATTTGCACCTGCTGACCGCAAAGCCATTTCTCTATGTGCTCAACAAAAAGGCTGGGGGGAAAAATCTTGATGAAATAAATGATTCGAGGTACACTCGATTGATTGAGCATTTTAAAAAAACTAATGCAAAATGGGTAGTAGTGGATGCAGGTTTTGAACATGAGCTCAAAGACCTCTCTGATATTGAGAAAAAAGAAATGCGAGTCGGTCTCGGGGCAAAAGACGACGGTATTGATACCCTTATTCGTGCTGGTTATGAAGTGCTTGATTTGATTACCTATTTTACGACTGGAGTAGAGGAGACTCGGGCGTGGACAATACGAAAAGGCTGGACGGCGCCACTTGCCGGTACTGCAATACATACAGATTTTAAGGATAAATTTGTCCGTGCGGAAATTATTGAGTGGGACAAGCTCCTTGCTTCCGGCTCATACGGCGTGGCTCGAGAAAAAGGTTTGGTGAGAACGGAAGGTAAGGAATATGTGGTAAAAGATGGGGATGTGATTGAGTTTAAGATTTAGACTTGTGGAATATTACAGATTTATTACAAATGGTGTTGGAATTTATGAGGCAATCTCAAAAGGGGTAGAAATCAATGATTTTCGCCGATTGAATAAACCTGACGGATCATGGTTACCAAGGAAAGGATTAGATTTTCCTGGCGCGATCTCATTTTGGACTAACAAGGGCCTGAAAAAGTATTTAGATTCTGGTATGTTAAAATGGCACAAATCCGTCATCAAAGGAAATGTTGAGATTGTGGTCATAGATCGACCGACAGAAATTCTTTACGAGGATGAATATCAAATTATCTTGGATAAATTTTTTTTAAAGGTAAAAGATCAAATCAATCTCGACAGATTTCTTGATAAGATGAATATTATAGTTTCATAGAGTTTAAGATTAACCTAGCAAGGACTGTCCTTGCTAGGTGATCCCTTGGCCCTTTCACCTCTTTGGTATACTATTAGTCTTTATGAAGCAATACGACCATACAAAAATTGAGAAAAAGTGGCAAAAACAGTGGGCAAAGAAGAAGCTCTATAAAACTGCTGAGCCAAAAGGTGATGATACTGCAGAAAACAAGAAATGTTACATTTTAGATATGTTCCCATATCCATCCGGAGAAGGGCTTCATGTCGGTCACCCAAAAGGCTACATTGCTACTGATGTCTACTCGCGTTTTAAAAGAATGCAGGGTTTTGATGTGCTTCATCCAATGGGTTTTGATGCGTTTGGTCTTCCGGCTGAAAACTATGCGATTAAAAATAAAATCCATCCTAGTGTGGCGGTGCAGAAAAATATCAAACGCTACAAGGAACAGCTCGAAATTATTGGTTTTGATTATGATTGGTCTCGAGAGGTGGATACTACTGACCCAGAATACTATCGCTGGACGCAGTGGATTTTCCTACAACTTTTTAAAAAAGGTTTGGCGTATGAATCAAACGAGCCGATCAACTGGTGTCCGTCGTGTAAAACCGGTCTTGCCAACGAAGACCTCGAGGACGGTAAGTGCGAACGCTGTGGTAGTGTGGTAGTAAAGAAGCCGATTCGTCAGTGGGTTTTGAGGATCACCGACTATGCAGACCGACTGCTCAAAGATATTGATGTTTTAAATTGGCCCGAATCTATTAAAGAGAGTCAGAGGAATTGGATTGGGAGGAGTGAGGGGTCAGAGATTCCATTTACGGTGGAGTTTGAAAATGGGGGGAAGCCGGGTTCGATACCAGTGTTTACTACCCGAGCAGACACGCTTTTTGGAGCCACCGCTCTCGTGCTTTCTCCTGAACATCTTTGGGTTACCCTTGCGACAGGTGAAAATCATAGAGCGGTTTTGGGTAATGCAGAGGAAGTACTACGATATATCGTAGTAACAAAAAATAAGACAGAAATTGAACGAACTGATGCGGGTAAGGAAAAAACGGGTGTAAAGCTCGAGGGTGTCTGGGCGATAAACCCTGGGACAAAAGAAAAGATACCGATATTTGTGGCAGACTATGTCCTTGCTGACTACGGTACCGGTGCGGTCATGATGGTACCGGCACATGACGAGCGAGATTGGGAATTTGCTAAGAAATACAACGTATCTATTAAAACAGTAATCACACCCGATTCCGTCGGGGATTTTTCAGACGGAAAATGCATTGTTTCTCCAGGCATCCTGATTAATTCGGGGGAGTTTAGCGGCATTACTTCAGAAGAAGCAAAAAATAAAATTACTGAATCAGTGGGTGGCAAAATGGTGACCAAGTATAAACTCCGTGATTGGGTATTTTCCCGCCAGAGATATTGGGGTGAGCCGATACCGCTCGTACATTGTGAAAAATGTGGAGTCGTAGCGGTACCAGAAAAAGAATTGCCGGTAAAATTGCCGGACGTAAAATCATACGAGCCGACGGGTACAGGCGAGTCACCTCTCGCAACTATTTCAAAATGGATAAATATAAAATGTCCGCAGTGTAAGGGTAAGGCAAAAAGAGAGACCAACACCATGCCACAGTGGGCGGGGTCGTCTTGGTACTATTTGCGCTATATGGATCCAAAAAATAAAAAAGCCTTGGTGGATCCAAAAAAAGAAAAACAATGGGCACCAGTAGATCTCTACGTGGGTGGTACTGAGCATGCGACACGACACCTTATCTACGCTCGGTTTTGGCATAAATTTTTGTATGACATCCGTGTGGTCTCTACCACTGAGCCGTTTACACAACTCAAAAACCAAGGACTGATCATGGGTGAGGATGGTCGCAAGATGAGTAAGCGTTTTGGTAACGTCGTAAATCCTGATGATGTGATAGCTACCTACGGCGCTGATACGTTTCGAGTCTATGAAATGTTTATGGGGCCGTTTGAGCAGAGTATTGCGTGGAGCCCACAAAACATGATTGGTTCGAGACGATTCGTTGAAAGGGTGTGGAAATTGGTGGGTAGATTTACAGACAGTAGACAAGAGACAGTAGACCAGAAAGAAGAAGTTGGCGCGCTTGAAATACTATTAAATAAAACCATCAAAAAAGTGGGGAAGGATATTCAGGGATTTGGTTTCAACACCGCAATTTCATCAATAATGATATTGCTCAATACTATGGAAAAAACGCAGGTTAGCAAAGAACAGATGGGGATACTACTTCGTCTTCTTGCCCCATTTGTGCCACATATGGCAGAGGAACTCTGGTCTGTTTTAGGGAATAAGAAATCGATACACATTGCCTCGTGGCCAGCGTTTGACGCAACAAAACTTGTCGATGAAAAGATAACTATTGCGGTGCAGATAAATGGTAAGGTGCGCGGACAAGTGGTGGTGGCAAAAGATGCGACTGAAGATGTGGTAAAAAAGGAAGCTCAAGAAAATCCTGAGGTTGTGAAATGGTTACAAGGTCAAGTGATCAAGAAGATTATATATGTGGAGGGAAGAGTGGTAAATATTGTAGTGTAAAAATAGTAGATTTAAGAATAAGGATGAGAAAATGGTTTTTAATACACAATAATTTTCTGGGGAAACTATGGTGTATGATTTTGTCACCTTTGGCTTATAATTAGCCTGCACCGAGGGAGATACCTCGGTGTCCCCGATTTATATAGTCGCTCCACTCCTTATAAATCGGGCAGCCCTTGACATTCGCTTGACTTAGGTATACTATGATGATATACATATAGTAATATACAGGTAAAACCTGGATTTATTAGTAAATTATCATTTATGGCAACAATCCAATTTAAACCAAAGCAAGTTGTTAAGAAGCTCCTCGGAGCTCTTCCTGATCGTGCTCGCGAAGTGATCGTGAGTCGCTATGGCCTCGGCAAAAAAATCGAGCGAATGACCTTGGAAGCAATTGGTGACATCTATGGTATAACTCGAGAACGAGTCCGCCAAATTGAAAATTACGCCATAAATAACATCCGGAAGTCTGATGCATATAAGGACGAGAAAAAGAGTTTTGAGGAGCTAGAAGGCTTGTTACACTCACTCGGTGGTATCGTGGTAGAAGACGATCTCCTCGGCCACATTTCAAAAGACGAAAGTACTCAAAATAATATTAATTTTCTCCTCGTTATCGGAGATTCATTTAAACGAAGAAAAGAAGACGATCATTTCCGACATCGATGGTATGTTGATGAAAAGCTTTCAAACACTGTTGAAGAGTCTCTTAAGAAGCTCTACAAAGGTTTGAGTACTAATGATCTCGTATCAGAGTCAGAAATGATTTCTTCATTCCTCGAGCACACTAAAGAGATGTCAGAGAAATACAAAAATCAGGAGATTCTCAAACGATGGTTGGCTCTCTCAAAAGGAATCGGTAAAAATCCACTTGGTGAATGGGGTGTCTCTCACTCTCCAAATATCAAGACCAAGGGTATGCGAGACTACGCATTTCTCGTAATCCGACGACATGGCTCACCAATACACTTCAAGGATGTAGCGAAAACAATCTCTCAGGTATTTAATAAAAAAGCTCATGTCGCTACATGCCATAACGAGCTCATCAAGGATCCTAGATTTGTGCTCGTCGGACGAGGTCTCTATGCTCTCGCTGAGTGGGGCTATATGAGTGGTGTGGTCAAGGACGTGATCAAGAAAATTCTCGAAAAGCATGGTTCACTCCCAAAAGAAGAGGTGATTGAAAAGGTACTCAAGGAACGATATGTAAAAGAGAATACTATTATGGTTAACCTTCAGAACCCAAAGCATTTTACTAAAGATAAGGAATCGAAGTATTCAATAGCGAAGTAAGCGGATAAAAAATAAAAAATAAAGAAAATCGCCGGCGTACTCACCGGCGATTTTCTTTTGCTGTACTTTCAATTAAGTACTTTTTACTTTAGACTTTTTTTATAGCAATGATATACTATTCATATATGGATGCGCTCTTGAATTCAGTTTGGCACTACGTCGGGATACTTTGGCCTTATGGTCTTGCGATTCTCATCGTACATACTTTTATCCAAAAATGGATGGAGTATGTAAGGACAGATTTCAATATAAAGCAAGGAAGCACACTTTTGGAAATAAAAATTCCTCGAGAGATCATGAAATCACCACTCGCGATGGAGCTAGTATTCACAGCCCTTCATTTACCGATTGATGGCAACTGGGTATCGAGTTACCTAAAGGGCAATGTCCGTCCGTGGTTTTCTTGTGAAATTATTTCTGATGAAGGCAATATTCGTTTTTTTATCTGGACTCAGACCAAGTTCAAAGACACAGTGGAGGCTCAGCTTTATGCACAATATCCGACAGTTGAGGTATATGAAGTGCCCGATTACGTTTCTCGTTTTAAATTTGATCCAGAAAAGCAGGATCTCTATGGCGCGTGTTTCAAGCTCACCGCTCCAGATGTTTACCCCATCAAAACATATGTGGATTATGGTATGGATAAGGACCCAAAGGAGGAGTTCAAAATCGATCCGCTAACCTCGACACTCGAAACTATGAGCACTTTGAAAAAAGGCGAGCAGATGTGGATACAGATTATTATCCAGGCACACATGTCAAAAGGTCTCAAGGCAGGACATTTATTTAAGACCAAAAATTGGCAAGATGAAGCAAAGGAGGAGATAGAGAAGATTCGAGAGGAATCCACACCAAAAACAGAGGATGACTACCCTGGTTTCCCTAATCCCACAAAAGGTGAAATGGAAAAAATTGCCGCGATTGAGCGTAGTATTGGAAAGTTCCCATTCGACTGCGCCATTCGAGGAATGTATTTTGCTGACAAGGAAATCTATAACAAGGGCCGGCCGGGAGTACTCGGGGGCGTCTTTCGTCAATACAGCTCAAATTATTTAAACGGTTTCAAACGAGGCTGGCATATCAACTTTGACTATCCATGGCAAGATTTTATGGGCATTCGTCTTACAGGTTTCAAGAGAGCTTTTTTTGAGGCCTATCGCACTCGAGGCTATTTCCACGGCCCCTTCAAAAATTTTGCCGAAAAGCCATTTATTCTCATGACCGAGGAGCTTGCAACAATCTTTCATTTTCCTGGTAGTGTGTCTCAGGCTCCTGGCCTGTCACGCATACCTTCAAAGAAATCAGATGCGCCTTCCAACTTACCGATATGAGAAAAAAAATAATTCTGTACGCCATCTTATTGTGGATTCTTTTTGCATTTATAGGCATTCGTGCACCTGATTCATTTCCCAGAGATGCATATTTTAATATTCCAAAAGGCCAGGGACTTTCTCAGGTGGCAATTTTATTATCCAACGCGCATATTATTAGGTCACCATTTTTGTTTAAGGTACTTGTGACTCTTTCAGGTAATCAAAAAAGTTTGGTTTCAGGGGCGTATGATTTTGATCAGCCGATCAATTTGTTTCAAGTCGTTTCGCGGGTTACATCTGGAGAATATGGTCTGACCCCGGTACGGGTCACTATTCCCGAAGGTTCTAATGTATTTGAGATAGCAACTATTTTAAAAAAATACTCTAAAAATTTTGATACAGAAAAGTTCATTCTTATTGCTGGTGCGCAGGAGGGGTATTTATTTCCAGATACATACTATTTTCTACCAAGTGTGACTGCAGAGGAGGCTTTTGGGGCCTTGCGAGCTAACTTTAACAAAAAGATAGTGGTGATTTCCGAAGAGATGGCACTATTTAAACATCCGATAAATGACGTGGTAAAGATGGCCTCTATTCTGGAGGAAGAGGCACGTACAACAACTTCACGGAGGATTATTGCAGGTATTTTGTGGAAAAGGCTCTCTATACGTATGGCGCTTCAGGTAGATGCGGCATTTCAGTATGTAAATGGCAAAAGAGACAGTGCAGACCTGACCCTTGATGATTTGAAAATAGATTCTCCTTACAATACTTATGTGTATCCGGGTCTCCCTCCTACGGCGATTACCAACCCCGGCCTAGACTCTCTTTTTTCTGCAGTGACCCCGATTAAAACTTCCTACTTGTATTATTTATCTGATAAAAAAGGGGAAATGCACTATTCGAAGACTTTTGAAGAACATGTGGCAAATAAGAATAAGTATTTGAGATAATTCTCACTCAATGCTAGACTCCGGTTATGAAAAGTGTTGCTAAAGTTAAAAAAGTCTATGTAGGCATGTCTGGGGGGGTAGATTCCTCTGTGTCTTCCGCCTTGCTCAAAAAGGCGGGCTATGATGTCACAGGTGTATTTATAAAGGTTTGGCAACCAGACTGGTTTGAGTGTACTTGGCGAGAAGACAGGCTGGATGCGATGAGGGTGGCAGCAAAACTCGACATTCCTTTTGTAACCCTTGATCTCGAAAAAGAATACAAAAAAGAAGTGGTGGATTATATGATTGACGAATACGAAATCGGGAGGACACCAAATCCTGATGTGATGTGCAATAAGCATGTAAAGTTTGGAGGATTCTATAGATGGGCAATGGAACAGGGTGCGGACTATGTGGCGACAGGACATTATGCGCGTACGGAGCAAGTCAAAAGTCAAAAGGTGCGAATCGAAAATAATAATAAGCTAGGGAAACTGGGCACCTTCGATTTTCAACTTTTGACTGCCCTCGACTCCAACAAAGACCAGTCATATTTCCTCTGGACACTGACTGCTGATCAACTTGCTCACACACTTTTTCCAGTCGGGGATATGAAAAAGCCACAAGTGAGAAAATATGCTGAAAAATTTGGTCTTGCCAATGCACTCAAAAAAGACAGCCAAGGACTTTGTTTTATCGGTAAAGTAGATGTAAAGGAGTTTTTGAAGAGATACATAGAGCCAAAGCGTGGGGACGTGTTGTCTGTAGAAGGTGAGGTTGTTGGTTTTCACAATGGGACAACTTTCTTTACTCTTGGCGAGCGACATGGATTTATCATAACTAAAAAAAGCACCTTGGATGAGGCCCAGTATGTTGTCCAAAAGAATATTGAGAAAAATACAATTACCGTTTCTTCAGTTTCTCAGATAGAGAAATCTGAGAACTCAGTAACGCGAGTCTGCCTTAATAAGGTAAATATCATCAATCCCTCAGAACTAAAAATTAATTATCCCTACACTGCTCGAGCGAGGTACCGCCAGGAGCTCGTGGGGTGTAAAATTACCGAGTATTCAGGTCAGACGATCCGCCTAGAATTCAATTTACCACAAGAGAACATTTCCCCAGGACAGTCTATTGTATTTTATGATGCTGACGTATGTATTGGAGGGGGGATTATTGAATAGTGAATCTTTTGGGTGCGAGGAGTCCTATTTCGGTGTATACTAGAAGGCATGAATCAGAAAAAGATTTTTATCACTAAGACAAATGGTAAACGTGAGGAGTTTGATATAAATAAGGTTGCGTATTCATTAAAAAAAGTCGGGGCGACCGAGGAGAGCATTCGAGGGGTCCTCGTTCATCTGCAGGATGAAATTAAGGAGGGAATGACTACACATGATATTTATAAACATGCATTTTCATTACTTCACAAGAGAGAGCCGGCGCCTGCATTGAGGTATTCTATGCGTCGTTCTATTATGGATTTGGGACCAAGTGGTTTTCCTTTTGAAAAGTTCCTGGGAGAAGTTTTTAAAAAGAAAGGCTTTTCGGTACTCGTCGGTCAAGTGGTAAAAGGTAGGTGTGTTGAGCATGAGGTGGATGTGGTGGCATATAATACTGAGAAACTCATCATGGCAGAAGTAAAATTTCACAACGAGCTCGGTGTAAAATCTGATCTCAAAGTAGCACTCTATGTAAAAGCTCGGATGGATGATTTAAAGAATTCCTCCTTTAATTATGGTGGTAAGGAACGTAAGCTCGACGAAGGATGGCTAATTACCAATACTAAGTTTAGTGCGCCAGCTATTCAGTATGCAGAGTGCGAGGGACTAAAAATGATTGGGTGGAATTATCCTGTTGGTGAAGGGCTTGAGACGATGGTAGAGCAAAGTGACTTACACCCGATTACCGTCTTAACAACTTTGAGCCATGGGCAAAAGAAGCAGTTAATGGATAGCGGAGTGGTGCTTTGTGGTCATGTACGACATGACAAATCAGTATTGAAACCTCTTGGACTCAGTAATTCAGAGGCGCAATCTGTGTTGGATGAGACCCAGTTATTGTGCCCGGAGGAGTAAGGGGGCTGGACATCAGTATTTAGACAATAAATAGAGAACTCACGGAAAACAATTTAAATAAAAAGGAGCTTGCTATTGTTTCAAAGATACCAAAAGGTCAAGTGATTATGTATGATGAGGTAGCTGAGAAGGCGGGTAAGCCAAATGCATATCGGGCAGTCGGAGCTACTATGAAGCAAAATTATAGTCCTGACCTGCCGTGTCACCGCGTGGTGGGTTATGGTGGAAATCTTGGCGGCTAGAATAGAGGACTGGATAATAAAGTTAAAATTCTTGAAAGGTAAGGTGCTTTGATATGTGTAAAATCATAAAAAATGTCTGAAAAAACTGACCAAATGAAAAAAGTAGAAGTGGATTTGATTGGGTTAAAAAAATCGCCACTTTATAAATATCGGACAGAGAATAAATATTTTCCAGTGATTGGAGAAGGGTGTTTGAATGCAAAAATAATGTTTGTAGGTGAGGCACCTGGGAGAAATGAAGCTAAGACGGGAAAGCCCTTTTGTGGGGCGGCAGGGAAGATTCTCAATGAACTCCTTGCGAGCGCGGGCATAAAACGCCCAGATGTATATATAACAAATATCGTTAAAGACCGCCCTCAAGAAAATCGTGACCCTACAGTGGAAGAAATCAAAATCTATGGGACACTTTTAGATAAACAGATTGAAATAATTAAACCTAAAGCCATCGCCACTCTAGGTAGATATGCGATGGTGTATGTAATGGAGAAGTTTGGTCTTAAATCTGAGATTCCTCCTATTGGTCAGGCTCATGGCAAGGCCCATGATGCAAAAATGTCATATGGTTACATTAAAATTATTACGCTGTATCATCCATGCGCGGCTATCTATAATAGGAAAAAGTTACCGATTCTTACAGAAGATATGCAGATCCTGAGGAAATTCGTTGGGTAGACTTATGGTGTAAGATTCACGAATAGTAAGAATAGGAGATCCGTCAATTTTTTACTGAAAATCGACGGAAAACAGTTTAAAGGCACAACGGCCACCAGTGCTTGTAACGAGTTTGGCAAAACCCCTTATCTCTTCCAAGCTATCGCTCGTTGAGCCTTTCCGCCAAAACACACTTATAGTTAGGCCTATTTCAATGTTTTTTGAGTTATCCACTTTTTGACAAATTGAGTCCATTGACAATACCCCTAGGGGGTATATACTTAATATATTATCAAAGTTAATCATTTATTTTTATGATGTATAACTATGGCTATGAAGGTTTCGTACCATTTCACTTGTTTGGTTTCGGAGGATTATCCATGATTGTGTTTTGGGCGTTGATTATTTATGGAATCATTCGGTTTCTTAGAAGAGAATCCGCATCCACCGTTAATTCTGCCACCAGTAGTAGGGCCCTAGAGATTCTTAAGGAGCGCTATGCTAAAAGTGAGATTACAAAACACCAGTTTGAGGAAATAAAAAAAGATATTGAACAATAGTTCAAGTTAAATATATGTCACCAGCTAAACTAAAATTAGTTCAAAGATTGAAGATTGTTGAGGGGCAAATACGGGGCCTACAGGACATGCTCATCAAGGATGAGTACTGTATTGATGTGATTACCCAGACATCTGCAGTGAAGCAAGCGCTTTCGGGTGTAGAAGATGCTATTATGGAGAATCATCTGAGTACTTGTGTCGTAGATCAAATGAAAAAAGGTAAGGAAGGAAAAGCGGTGGGGGAAATTCTCAAAGTTTATCGTTTGAAAAGAAAATAATTTCCATGAACACTACTCAAACTTACAAAGTAAAAGGAATGCACTGCGCGAGCTGTGCCGGCATTATTGAAAAGACTTTTAAAAAAGTCGATGGTGTTGTGTCTGCAGAGGTGAATTATGGAACTGAAACAGCAAAAATCGCTATTGATGAGTCGAAAACAAATCCGCACAGCTTGTCAGAAAAAATAGAAAAACTAGGCTACTCTCTTGTCGTCCCCACCGCCGAAAGAATGTTTATGTCTCCTGAGGAACACAGGGAGCACCTCGGATTCAATCAATCAAAAAAAGAAAAACTGGCAGAAGTCACTGATTTGAGAAACAAGGTGATGTCCGCTATTCCATTGGCAATCTTTAGTATTTTTGTGATGAGTTGGGATATTTTTGCGGAATACAAACTCATTTCACCAATGGGCTATACAATAAAAGAATTCTTCCATCATCTCCTTCCTATTTTTGCCACCTACACTCTATTTGTAGTTGGCAAACCATACCTCCTAGGTTTTTATCGTTTTCTTCGGTATGGCAAAGCCAATATGGATACTCTTATTGGTATTGGTACCTCGGTCGCATTTTTGTACAGCTTTATCATAACCGCTTTTGAGAAAACACTCAGACCTTTTCTAAATGTTGATCAAACCTACTACGATGTGACTATCGTCGTCATTACTTTTATAGCGCTTGGAAAATACCTTGAAGCTCGGTCCAAAATAAAGACTGGTGATGCGATTGAAAAACTACTCAACCTCCAAGCGAAAACTGCTCTGGTTGTTCGTGATGGAAAAGAAATTGAGATATCAGTGAATGAAGTCGTGCACGGCGATTGGATTATTATCAAACCTGGAGCAAAAATTCCGGTGGATGGAATAATTTCTGAAGGCTCCTCATATATCGATGAGTCAATGGTTACTGGGGAGCCGATGCCAGTTCAAAAAAAAGTCGGCGATAGTGTTGTGTCTGGCACAATGAACACTTCGGGGTCATTTGCTTTCGTGGCAACAAAAGTTGGTTCGGAAACCCTGCTCGCACAAATAATTAAAATGGTGGAAGAAGCGCAGGGGAGTAAGGCACCGATTCAAGCTCTGGCAGACAAGATTTCAAGCATATTCGTTCCAATTGTACTTGTCATCGCTTTTGCCACACTCGGCGCTTGGCTATTTTTTGCTACTGGCCCGTTTGGCTTTGCACAAGCATTATCATATGGCCTCACCTCCTTTGTCGGTGTCTTGGTGATCGCGTGCCCTTGTGCACTTGGCCTTGCAACACCGACCGCTATTATTGTCGGCGTTGGAAAAGGTGCACGCGAAGGAATCTTAATAAAAGATGCGGCAACCATGGAGAAACTTCACAAGGTAGATACGGTTGTTGTAGACAAGACTGGCACGATCACTGTCGGCAAGCCGACTCTGGTTGATATAGAAAATCTTTCAGATCTCCAAAATGAAGAGTTGATATCTATGCTGGCATCACTTGAGAAAAAGTCGGAGCACCCGATCGCTCATGCGATTGTAAATTACGCACAGGCAAAAAATATACCAACTACAGATATTTCAAATTTTGAAAGTATCCAGGGTAAGGGCCTCAGGGGATCAATTAAAGGTGTAGAATATTTTGTTGGTAATGCAAAGCTCATCGTCGACCTCGGTATTGGATTTGATGCCTCGAAAATGGAACAATTTACCGCACAGGGCAAAACCCCAGTTATTCTTGCAACAAAAAGAAAGGTCGTTGGTTTTGTAATGGTGGCAGATGAAATTAAACTCGAATCAAAACAAGCAATGGCAGACCTTCACAAGCTCGGAATTACGGTGGTCATGCTTACGGGTGACGATGAAAGGGCCGCGAAATATATGGCATCACTGGTGGGTATTGATGAAGTAATTGCGCATGTGTTGCCTGAGGATAAATTGACAAAGATAAAAGAATTGCAGTCACAGGGTCGAGTGGTCGCAATGGCGGGGGACGGGGTAAATGATGCTCCAGCGCTTGCTCAAGCAGATGTGGGCATCGCCATGGGGACCGGTACGGATGTCGCTATTGAATCAGCAGGAATTACCCTTCTTGGAGGGGACATTTCAAAACTAGTAAAATCGATTAAGCTATCGAAAATAACAATGCGCGGGATTAAGCAAAATCTTTTCTGGGCGTTTATCTATAATATCGTTGGTATCCCGCTTGCTACCGGAATGTTCTTTGCAGCTTCCGAGTGGCTTTTGTCCCCCGCATTCGCTGGGTTTGCGATGGCCATGTCATCAGTGTCGGTGGTAGGAAATTCGTTGCGAATTAAAAGTATGAAATTATAGATATGATTACAAAAAATTAAAATTATATTCGGCCTTGATTATTTACTTCTTACGCAGAAAAGTTGCCGAAATATAACGAAGTGGAATTGCTACAGGATTTTTTGGTATAATAAGCGGTGTCATTGGTATGGGTTGCGCCGCATGTGGATCACTTCTTTTGACAAGTATTCTTTCATTTTTGGCGCGGCATGGATACTATCATTTTTACCTTTTGCTGGAGGCGAATTCGGCACCCTCGGTGGGATCTTGCTTGTTGTCTCGCTTTATCTGACAGCAAAGCAAATTCAAAATCCAGCTGTTTGTAAAATTATTAATTAAAATAAAAAAATGGAACCACAAATACCACTAACATATAAAGAACAGAAAGCTATCAATCAACAAAAAAAGCTCGAGTCTAAAGAAACAACAATTCAAAACCGTCAGACATGGAAAATCATCAAGATTGCCTTGTGGGGCACATTATGCGTTGCAATTATCGGAGGTTTCATCTGGCTTATATCATCACAACCCAAGACTCCGGACTCAGAAATTGTTTCGCGGTCGGGCCTTCATTGGCACCCCGAGCTTTCTATTTATGTCAAAGGAGAAAAGTTAGAGATTCCGGAAAATATAGGTCTTAACGCAGTGCATAAACCAATTCATACTCACGATGATATTGATCAGGGTATTGTTCACATGGAATTTCAAGGGCTCACTCGTAAACAAGATACAATACTCGGCCAGTTTTTCAAGAATTGGGGCAAGGACATGCGGTCGTTTGGGGCGAATATGAAAATGACAGTCAATGGGAAGGAAAACAAAGAGTATGAAAATTATCTTATGAAAGATAAAGATAAAATCGAGCTCAGGTACGAGTAGTTGTTAAAACAATAACCAAAACATATATGGAATTAGATTACACAAAAACCACTGAAAAAACTTTCGACGAAGCAGTTTCAGAGGTGCAAGAAGAAATAACCAAAGTTGGTATGCGAGTGCTGTATGTACATGATGTGCAGAAATCTTTAGTTGAAAAAGGGTTTGCACGCGACCCATTCAAGATTATCGAATTTTGCAACGCAAAATTTGCCGATGAATTTTTGAACAAGGATATCAAGATCGGATTGTTTTTGCCGTGTAAAATAAATGTTTATACTAAAGACGGGCAGACGATCATTTCTGGTATGCGACCAATTGTTTTGTCCCACTTTTTTCCGAAATCCGATTTAGGCGAACGGCCGAAAGAAATCGACCAGCTAATTCAAGGTATTATTAATAACGCCAAATAACTTATATGAAGTTATCAAAAATTTTTCATGTTGTGAGTATTATAGCGGGGTCAGCCGGAGTAATTACATTTGCATCTGCGATTTTAGGCGGTGACGATAATCTTGTATTCGGGATTACAAAAGTTGACGCGTTGCTCTGAGCTGGTATTCTTATTCTTATTGCCATTTAGGTTCAGATTGCAACAATTCACCACATGATGTTTGAAAAGAGTGGAGAAATTATTTAATCAATAAAATTTAACTATATGAATAATAAAATTACATTTGGAATCGGAGGAGTTGTCGTCGGTCTATTAGTGGCAAGTGTGTTTGGGACAAGTATGTTTTCTGGATATCACAATAGTGGAATGATGGGAAGTAACCAGATGGTGGTGGGTCTAGACAGACACTTCATTGAACAGATGATTCCTCATCACGAAGGAGCTGTTGCGATGGCAAAGCTCGCTCTCGAAAAATCAAAGCGTCAAGAGATTAAAACTCTCGCGATCGCTATTATTGCAGATCAAAATAAGGAAATAACAGATATGAAAGTTTGGTATAAGACCTGGTTCGGGCAGGTTGCTCCAAAGGTAGGTGCAGGAATGATGGGTGGAGGTATGATGTCACAAGGAGGAGTGCATATGGGTGGGCAGGAAGATATGACAGCGCTCGAAAATGCAAAGGATTTTGACAAAGCATTTCTCGAGTCGATGATTCCACATCATCAGTTGGCTCTCATGATGGTACAAATGCTAGAAGCAGGAACTAACAGACCAGAAATGCTACAGCTTACAAAGAACATTACAACATCGCAATCAAAGGAAATACAGCAGATGCAGGTCTGGTATACACAGTGGTACAAGTAGATACTTAATAATTGTTAGCGATGACAACTCAAGAAATTAAACAGGCGCATAAATACACCTTCCACATACACGGTATGCATTGCAATGCGTGTGTGCTGATGACCGAGAGCGAGCTCGCGGAGTTGCCAAATGTCACCTATGCGAAAGCAAGTCTTAAAAAGCATTCTGTAGAAGTTACCGGAGATTTTGGCGATAAAACACCAGAGCAAATTGCAGAAGAACTCACAATACCACTCAAACCGCACGGCTACACGATTTCTATTGAGAGGCAACAACATAATGCGAAATGGGGAGATTTCAAAATCGCAGTTCCAGTAGCGCTTGGATTTGCCGTTCTTTTTATCGCCCTTCAAAAAATGGGAATAGTGAATCTTGTGGGTGGGGGCAGTGTGACTTATGGTACAGCTTTCGTAATAGGCATTATCGCTTCACTCTCTACTTGTATGGCGGTTGTTGGGGGATTGGTTTTATCGATGTCGGCGACATTTGCAAAGGAGGGGGACAAGATTCGACCACAACTAATGTTCCATGGAGGACGAATAGTTTCGTTTTTTTTCCTTGGCGGTGTGATTGGTGCACTAGGAACAGCTTTTACCCTTAACACCTCTGCCACCTTTATTCTCAGTCTAATAATCGGCATAGTAATGCTAATCCTCGGTATCAATCTCCTTGATGTTTTTCACTGGGCAAAAAAACTTCAGCCATCAATGCCAAAGTTTATTGCCAAACACGCTCACGGAGTATCGAGGTTCAATCATACATTCACACCACTACTTGTTGGAGTAGCAACATTCTTTTTGCCCTGCGGTTTTACTCAATCAATGCAACTCTACACGCTTTCGACAGGAAGTTTCTTGACTGGCGGTCTCACGATGCTTTCTTTTGCACTGGGTACATTACCAGTTCTTGCACTCATAAGTTTTAGTTCATTGAGTATTAAAAATAATTCAAAATCAGGAATATTTTTCAAAACCGCAGGGCTTGTGGTGATCATGTTTGCTTTGTTTAATCTGATAAATATTCTGGTGGTGGTTGGAGTCATTTCGCCATTATTTAATTTTTGATAGAATTAAATTCTAATGAAAGAAACTATTCTATCTATTATTGTTGCAGGAGCACTTATTGGGGGAGTTATTGTTATGACAGGTGGCAATCAGGAAAAAGGCACTGAGGTTTCTATAAATAATGTTACCGTAGTGGATGGTAAACAAATCATTGAGATTACCGCAAAAGGTGGATATTTACCACGCAAAAGTATTGTCAGCGCGGGGATACCGACGGTTTTAAGAATAAATACAAAGGGGACGTTTGATTGTTCATCATCTGTGAGGATTCCAAGTATGGATATTAGTCAAAATTTAACACCGTCCGGTGTGACAGATATTGATCTCGGTACCCTTTCTAAGGGAATAATTGACGGCACCTGTAGTATGGGTATGTATCCGTTTGAGATAGAGGTGAAGGGGTAGATCACTCTTGTCTCATACCCCATACATTAGACTCTGACAGACGGTATTTTTTTGAAAGACGAAATTGATAAACGGCAAAAATGATAGTTACAAATGTTGAGTACCCCTTGTATGCTACCCAGGTGATTTCGTCATAATTTCTCCAGACAATTTCGTTACCCACTGCAAGTAAAATAAAAAGAATCGCCCAGCGCAGAGAAAGTATTTTCCAGCCAGTATCATTCATGGCAAAAAGCGATTTGAAAAGGGGTTTTAAAAGTCCTTTACCCTTTAGTAGTCCGGCGATGAGTACTATGGCAAAAGCACCATTATAAATAGTGTCTTTCACTATCAAAAAAAGTGGTTCGTCGAAGGTTAATGTAGCGACGCCCGATAGGATGACAGAGAGTCCAGCTATGAGCGGGAAGTATGCAACTCGTTTTTCCTTTACAAAAGCATAGCCTAGGGAAATAGCCGTAAGTGCCACAAAAAGTCCGGTAGACAGCATAAAACCCATCTTTGGTGCTATGAGAAAAAACCCCACAATCGGTCCAAACTCTATCAACAGGCCAACGAACAATTTTTTAAACATTGCCATATAGTATAATTGATTTACGTAAGGTTTTCTAGTGGTATTATGCGCCAGAGGTATGCTAGGATGGTATCTATGAAAAAGATTGTAAAAAAGAAAGTAATAAAACTAAAAAGTAAGAAAATTGCCAGCCAACCTAAAGGAATAAAAAAAGTTGTAAAAAAAGAAAAGCAAAAGAAAGTTACAAAAAAAACAATAAGAAAAGTTTTAAAAGTGGTAGTTAAAAAAACGGTTTCCATACCAAAGCTTCTGGTTTTTCTTAATAAACAATACGTCAAACTACATAAAATTTATGAGGACTACTTTTGGCTATCCTATATGGGTGATCGTACTGTGACAAAGTCTATGAATGAGGCACTCGCAAAGAGAGATGCCTTTCGTGCTGATGCAAATCTATATACAAACGTTTGTGAGGTATACAAAAATGCAAAAGGTGCAAACAAAAACAAGCTTGCTTCGTGGAAACTTTTTTTTGAGAAATTTCAAACACCGCCGGCACTTCTGACACTCAAAAACACCATCGCTGAGCTCGAGTCGAAAATCCGCACACTTCATGCTACACAAAAAGAGGGATACACAGATCCAAAGACCGGAAACTTTGTCGAGGCGTCGTCTGTCAAAATGAGGACATTGATGCGTACAGATTCAAATGAAGCTATACGTAAGGCTTGTTTTGAAGCAAAAGAAAAGCTTGCCGTAAGCGCTCTTGCTGACTATGTGACACTGATCGGTCTGCGCAATAAGTATGCCCGAGGTCTCGGTTTTGAGGATTTTTATGCTTACAAAATAAGTAATGATGAGGGTATGACTAAGGCCGAGTTGTTCACACTCTTTGCTGATATCTATGAAAAGACAAGATACGCTTTTAATGATATTCGGAAACTTGAGGACAAAATGCCTGGCCTACGAAAGCCGTGGAACTTTGGTTACATTATGTCTGGAGATTTTGTAAAGGAGGAAGATCCATACTTTCAATTTGACGATGCACTACTTGCTTGGGGCAGATCATTTTCAGCACTAGGTATTGATTATCGTAAAGGCACGCTCACCCTCGACCTTTTGGACCGTAAAGGTAAATGGAATAATGGTTTTTGTCATTGGCCAGATGTGGTGCAGTATAAAAAAGGCAGACCCATTCCCGGTAGCTCAAACTTTACTTGCAACGTAGTCTTTGGGCAGGTGGGTTCTGGTGCACAGGGTCTCAATACTCTTTTTCATGAGGGTGGTCACGCAGCGGATAGACTCAACAGTACACAGTCTGAGAGCTGTCTCAATACTGAGTATCCACCGTGCTCTACTGCATGGGCAGAGACGCACAGTATGTTCCTAGACACTGTTTCCAGCAGTATTGAATGGAAAACCCGCTATGCCAAAAATGAAAAAGGGGAGACATATCCATTTGAGCTTTATCAACGAAAAGTGAGAAAGATTCATCCACTGATCGCCACCGACTTGATGGGGATTATTTTTGTGTCAGATTATGAAAGAGAAATATATGAGACGGTGGATTTGACTGAAGAAATGGTTTTAGAAATCGCTAAGAGGATGTTTGCAAAATATTTTGATAGGTCAGAGGAATCGGTGTATGTGCTTAGTATCCCACACATCTATTCTTCAGACAGCTCGGCAGCGTATCACGGCTACTGTTTGGCAGAGCTATCACTCGCACAGTGGCGAGAGTACTTTTATGATAAATACGGATACATTGTGGATAATAAGGAAGTGGGCAAGGAAATGACCAAGGTGTGGAAACTCGGCTCGTCTAAAACATTTAAGGAGTTTGTAAAAATCGCGACAGGTAAACCACTGACGGCTGATGCTTATATACAGTCGGTCACAAAGAGTCTGCCCGACATGCTTCTCGAGGCAAAGAGGAAAATGCTCATCATGGAAAAAGTGCCTGAACATACAAAACCAGTAGCGCTTAATGCCAAAATACAAATGGTGCACGGCAAGAAACTGATTTGCGATAATAAAAAGAGTTTTGAGGAGATGGCGGAGAAGTATGGGAAGTGGCTAAGAACACAGAAGGATAAAGATAAATAAAAACCGCCCGCGAGCTTGTAAGCTTGCGGGACGGGGCGATTGGGTTAGTGCTGTTGGATGAAGTGAATTTCAAGGTTCAATTTACTCTTATTATACACCCATATAGTATATTTGTCAAGCCCCCCTAAAAACTGTGCAAAATGGGGCTTTTTTGGTACTATGTGGGGACTATGCGTTCAGACGAAATTCGCTCACGGTTTTTAAATTTTTTTGAAAAAAGGGGACACGCTATTATCCCTTCGGCTCCACTCGTACCTGAAAATGATCCGACTGTGCTTTTCAATACGGCAGGTATGCAACCTCTTGTGCCGTATTTGATGGGTGGCAAACATCCTGCGGGCACACGTTTGGCCGACTCGCAGAAGTGTGTGCGTACCGGAGATATTGATGATATTGGAGACAACACCCACTGTACCTTTTTCGAAATGCTGGGGAATTGGTCTCTTGGAAGCTACTTTAAAGAAGATGCGATCAAGTGGAGCTACGAATTCCTCACGAGTAAAACAGATGGGCTTGGTCTCGATCCTGCGCGACTCTATGTGACGGTTTTCGAGGGTGACAAAAATTCTGGAAAAGATACTGAAGCTTTTGAGATTTGGAAAAAAGTGGGTGTACCGGAACACCGTATTTATTTTAAAGGCGCAGATTCAAACTGGTGGCCAGCTGTAAAGGACGGAAAAGATTCTTGGACTGGACCAACCGGCCCATGCTCAGAAATGTTTTATGATGTGACCGAAAAAGGTCTTGGGGACATGACTGTAGACGAATACAACAAAGCTGACGAAAAACAGCAAGTGGTGGAAGTGTGGAACGATGTGTTTATGGAGTTTGAGAAAAAGGATGGGAAAATCGTCGGTAAACTTTCACAGAAAAATGTAGACACCGGCGCAGGCCTCGAGCGTCTCTGCATGGTGCTTCAAAAGGCGGAAAGTGTATTTGATACGGATTTGTTCGATATAATTTTCGGAAAGATAAATGAATTTTCAACCGTAGATAATGTGCGAGCAAAAAAAATTGTGGCGGATCACATTCGGACGGCTGTGTTTTTGATAGGTGACGGCGTGCTACCGAGTAATACTGATCAGGGCTATGTGTTGCGACGCATTCTCCGACGAGCGGTGCGTTTTGCTGATGTGCTTGGGATGAAACACGGTTCGCTATTTTGGCTCGCAGGATCAGTTATTGAAAAGTTTGGTATTATCTACGGTAACCTTATTGAAAAAGCGGAGCATATTAAAAAAGAGATTGATGCAGAGGAACAAAAGTTTAGAAAGACACTCGAGCACGGTCTAAAAGAATTTGAAAAAGGTGTGGATGCTTTTACTCTTTTCTCATCATATGGATTTCCACTAGAGCTAACTCTCGAGCTTGCAAAAGAATTTGGTAAAAAAGTGGATGTGGCTGATTTTGATGCGAAGATGGAATCACATCAGGCACTATCTCGTGCGGGAGCGGAAAAGAAATTTAAGGGAGGACTGGCTGATACCGATGAGATGTCGGTAAAGTATCATACTGCCACACACTTACTCCATCAGGCACTTCGAGATGTTTTGGGAACTCACGTACAGCAAAAGGGAAGCAACATTACACCCGAACGACTTCGTTTCGATTTTGTCCACGGTGCAAAAATGACTGATGAGGAGAAAAAGAAAGCGGAGTATATTATAAATGAAAAGATTTCTGCTGGCTTGCCGATGCAGGTGGTGGAACTCGATAAAGCTGAGGCAGAAAAAGCGGGTGCTCTGCACTTTTTCGGCGATAAGTATGGAGAGAAAGTCACCGTCTATTTTATTGGAGACACTGTCGAGACTGCCTACTCAAAAGAATTTTGTGGAGGCCCGCACGTAAAAAATACAAAGGAGCTCGCCGGCCCTTCAGGTGTCTGGAAATTTAAAATTGTAAAAGAAGAAGCGGTTTCGGCGGGGGTACGACGTATCAAAGCAGTTTTGACTTAACTATATCCACTTTTTATAAATTGCGTCGTTGGATATTGCGAGGTATAATTATCCCGTATGACTCTTTTCTCATTTCTAAAAAAGCCGGACGAAACTATTTCAGCGGTTTTTGAAATCGGCAGTGGTAGTGTGGCCGGTGCTCTAGTCAAACTTTCTTATACAAATCAGCCGGAGCTACTCTACTCATACAGAGAAACAACGCCATTTCGGGAAAATCTGGAACACGCTCGTTTAGTAGCAGATATGACATTGGCTGTTGAACATGTTGCAAAAAATCTTGGAGACGAGGGTCTCGTACACCTCAATTTTACAGGCTATAGACATCACCGAATTCACGATATTTTTTATTCATTCTCTTCACCTTGGGTATTATCTCAGACGACAGTTCTGAATATTAAAAAAGATACGGAAACTATCATCACAAAACCATTTCTCGATAGTCTCATCGCACAAGAACAGCATTCATTTGAAAAACTTGTTAAAGAAGGTGATTCAGCCAATACTTTTGACCATGATGCAACCATGATCGAAAAAAAAATGGTTCAGATCTCACTCAATGGTTATCCAACTTACAATCCATACAAAAAGACAGCACACCAAATAGATACTGCTTTTTGTATGAGTTTTGTACCGGCTGATATTATGCAGAAAATAAATACAGCAGTAGAAAAAACATTTAATTTTAGAAAAGTTACACCACATTCATTTTCACTTCTTGCATACTCTGCACTACGAGATATCTTTCATACGGAACAAGACTTTATATTTATCGATGTTCATGGAGAATTAACGGATGTGTTGATAGTTAAAAATGGTTTATTGGTACATACTTTTTCTTTCCCTTTTGGTACTCATACTCTCGTCAGAAAAGCATCTCGTATACTAAACCTTGCGGCCATTATCGTAGAATCTTATTTAAAAATGTATGTTTTGGGAAAAAATGATGATGTCACAAATACAAAGATTCAACCAATAGTGGAAATCATTCAAAAAGAGTGGCTTACCGCGTTTAAATTGGCGTATTCAATGCTTCCTGAAAAGATAGCTTTGCCACAAACATTTTTTATAATTACTGACACCGATCTAGAAGTCTTGTTTGCAAACGTACTAAGGATGAGTCCTCTTGGTGGGGTGATTGTTTTGTCTTCGGAACCAAATATTATTACCCTAGATGATGCTACCCTCACCAAGTATTGCAGAGTAGGTCGTAAATTAGTATCAGACGCGCCGTTACTACTCCAGGCAATAGGGCTGGGTACAATTATTTCTCATCAAGACAATGGTTAAAAAGATTCTTCAAGATGTTTTGCCACCAGGGACCAGATCTATTCGTCGCATAGCTATCGAGCGTGATAGTGTTGTCAAAAGGGTTGTCAGAAAGATGCCAGAGGCTACCTCTGTGGTGTCTAGGGTAAACCATAGCGGGTTAGGTGTTGCGCGTAACACCCAAAAAAATACTCGAATTCTAGATGAAGATGTTTTGCGTGTAGGGGACGGAAAGACAAATTATCCTAGGGTTATTCTCTGGACTCTAGCCGGAGTCTCTATTCTTTTCCTACTCGTGGCATTGTTGTTGTTCTTTTTTTACGCGAAAGTAGAAGTGATTCCATCATCTGAATCAGTTTCGCTCAATACAACTTTTGTTGCCAAGAAGGACCCTTTGGCTGGCGATCTTGGGTATGCATTAATGACTATTACTAAAAAAGGTGAGGAAGTGGTTCCCGGCATACCGGGTAAAAAAATAGAAAAAAGAGCCATAGGAAATATTATTCTATATAATAATTTTAATGTATACCCACGAAAGTTTATTGCGGACACTAGACTTATCGCTGGTAACGGCAAAGTTTATAAATTGCAGAGCACCGTCACTATTCCTGGTCGTAAAAAAATAAATGGCAAATATATACCCGGTAGTGTGCAGGCGCGTGTCTATGGAGAGAAACCAGGTATTGAATACAATATGGTTTTAAGTGATTTGGTCGGGGATTTCAGGGTAGTTTCTTTTAAGAGTGATCCACAGTATGAGACTTTTTATGGAAGACAAAAAACTGACATTATTGGAGGAATGGTCACTGCAACTTTCGCTGTAGCCGATAGTGTTGCTCAATCTGCGAGAGCCAGGATCAGGACGGACCTAAAAGAACAAGTTATCAAAGAAGCCTTCGGGCAAAAGCCCGCAGATTTTGTTCTGTATCATGACCCTTTACTTTTCATATTCGAATCACTCCCGATTGTTTCAAAAGATACCGAGACAGTAAGTATCGTTGAAAGAGTAACCTTTAATGGTGTTTTGTTCAGGAAGGAGCTATTGGCGCACGCTATTGCAAGTAGTACCAGCAAGTTACTTGTGAGTACCCCAGTAAACAGCCAAGGACTCGACACACTCCAATTTACTTTGAAAAATAAAAAAGAAACAATTACTTCTAGTACAAATCAATTTACTTTTATTTTAAATGGGACGACCACACTGATCGCAAAAATATTTCCCGAGAAGATAGCCAGAGACCTTGTGGGAAAACCAGGGAGAGAATTTGAGTCTATCATGGCTACTCATAAGGAAGTTCAGGAGGGAAGTGCAGTAGTTAAACCTTTCTGGTTATTTGCTTTTCCGGATTCGTCAGAAAAAATTAGGGTTGTTGAAAAAGCCTCTTTCTAATTGATATTATAACACCAGGGAATTTTCAGTAGAAAATTCCCTGTGTCGCGGAGCAATAAAGGTCTAAAAGATATTCCCAAGGCGGGTAGCCGAGACCTGAGGAAAATTTCAGTAGAAATTTATCCGTACACTTTTAGGCCTTTGATGCGACGCTATTGACTAAATGGAGGTCCTTTGCTAGACTAGTCAGGCACGTTTTAATTTGATGGATATAAAGGAAAAAAAGATAATGAGTGCTTATGGCGTAGTCACCGAGGCCCTACCTGACACCTTGTTTAAGGTACAAATTGAGGGACAGGACGCACCAGTACTGGCATATCTTGCCGGTAAGATGCGAATGCATCGCATTCGAGTTCTTATCGGAGACAAAGTAACTCTTGACCTTGACCCATACGGTGGACGAGCTCGTATCACGAAGAGACTCTAATTTTAACACATAGTAGTAGATACATTAAAAATGAAAGTTAAAACATCAGTTAAAAAACTTTGTCCGAAATGTTCCACCGTCCGAAGAAAAGGATATGTGTATGTTGTTTGCAAAGGTAACCCTCGACATAAACAGCGACAAGGCTAATTTTATATAATCATGCGCATACTCGGTATTACAATTCCAGACAATAAACGACTCGAGATCGGACTCACAGCACTTTATGGCGTGGGTCGTGCTCGAGCACAGTCTATTTTAGATAAGGTAAAGATTGATTACGGAATGAAGTCAAAAGATCTCACCGTAGATCAGGAAAATGAGATTCGAAAGGTAATTGAAGGTTTTAAAATTGAAGGTGACCTCAAGCGAGACATCGGCGGTAACATTAAGCGCCTAAAAGACATCAAATCATACAGGGGGTCCCGTCACGCAAAGAAACTTCCGTCTCGAGGTCAGCGCACAAAAACAAATTCTCGAACACTCCGCGGTAATCTACGAAAGACAATGGGTAGCGGACGAAAGAAGGAGGATAAGAAGTAACACATGAGTATGGAAAAGAAAAAAATTCTTAAAAAAGAAGAGGTAAAAGCAAAAGACACCGCACCAGTTGCAGTGGTGGCTCCAGTCGTGACTTCTAAAAAGCGTGTCGAATCAGGCATTCTTTTTGTGCAGTCGACCTACAACAACACCAAACTCCTTCTCGCTGACGTAAAGGGTAATGCTCTTTGCTGGTCATCAAGTGGCTCTCTGGGCTTTAAGGGTGCTAAAAAGGGTACTCCTTTCGCTGCTGCTAAAATAGGAGAAACTCTCGCTATCAAAGCTCAGGCTATGGGAGTAAAAGAAGTGGCAGTGGTTGTCAAAGGTGTTGGATCTGGTCGAGAATCTTCGATCCGAGGTTTTATTTCAAAAGGTATTACAATCTCATCTATAAAGGATGAGACACCAGTGCCTTTCAACGGTCCAAAACCAAAGAAGCCACGACGAGTATAATAATTTATTTTTATGATTCACGGACCAAAATACAAAATAGCAAGACGACTCGGTGCCCCAGTGTTTGAAAAAACACAGACACAGAAATTTGTGCTACGAGAGTCAAATCGCAAATTATCTAAGTCATCAAAGAAGCCAAAGGCAAAAAGTGATTTTGGTAACCGTCTCAATGAAAAGCAAAAGGCTCGTATGGTCTATGGAGTCAATGAACGACAATTTTCAAATTACGTAAAGAAGGCCATCGCCACAAAAGGAAACTCTACTGATCTATTGCTCAGAGCTCTCGAATCTCGACTCGACAACGTCGCATTCCGCCTCGGTCTTGCAAATACTCGTATTTTTGGACGACAGATGGTATCTCACGGTCATCTTTTGGTAAATGGTACCAAAATCACTATCCCTTCATACACTGTGTCTCTGGGTGACAAGATCACTATTCGAAACGGAAGTAAAGCAAAGCCTATCTTTGCAAAACTCAATGAACGCCTAGCGACCACCACAACTCCAGCGTGGATCAAAGCCGATCTCACCAAGCACGAGTGGGAGATTGTCGGGGCTCCAAAGCTTACTCAGACGGATGTGATGTTTGATGTGGCTTCGGTGTTTGAGTTCTATAGCAGGTAGTCTGTAGACATCATTTGCAAAAATTTTGCAAATGATGTATAATGTACTCCTTGTTAATGTAGATTAATTATTTTTTAATACGCAATCAATCATGTCTGATCTTAACGTTCTATTGCCTTCAAAACCACGAATCGTACGAGAGGAGGGTTTTACTGGCGTATACGAAATTGACGGCCTATATCCTGGTTATGGACATACGTTGGGCAACTCTCTCCGACGCATTATTTTGTCTTCATTGCCCGGTGCATCTATCACAAAAGTTAAGATCGACGGCGTAAGTCATGAGTTTTCTGCACTTGACGGTGTAAAGGACGATGTGATCACTATCCTACTCAATCTTAAACGAGTTCGTATCAAAATGCTTACAGATGAGCCGCAGGTACTCACACTAAAAGTTAAGGGTGTCAAAGATGTTACAGCAGGTGATATCAAGCACCCAGGTCAGGTTGAGATTCTAAACCCAGAACTAGCTATTACAAAGGTCACTGACAAGGGTACAGAGCTCAATATCGAGCTTACTGTGGAAAAGGGCCTCGGCTATGTTTCAAAAGAAGTTCTCCAGAAAGAACGAGTAGATATTGGAACAATAACTCTTGATGCTATCTTTACCCCTATTCGACGAGTGAATTACGAGGTAGAAAATATGCGAGTAGGAGACAGAACTGATTTCAACCGCCTCAAGCTTTTGATTGAGACTGACGGTACAGTGACTCCACACGAAGCACTAGAAAAATCTATTATCATTATGATTGGTCAGCTAAAGGCGATCGTCGGCTTTAAAGAAGAGGAAGTCGAAGAGCCAAAAAAGAAGATTGAGACATCTACTGAAAAGTCTGAAGAAAAAGGCTCAAAGAAAGATTTTGATGTAGAATTTTTGAAAACTCGTACAGATTCTATTGGTTTAACCCCACGTACTGCAAAAGCTCTTGCTGCTGCAAACATTCGAACCGTAGGAGGTCTTGTTCGAAAGAAGGAGGCTGATATTCTCGATATCGAGGGTATTGGAAGCAAGGGTATTCAGGAGATCAAGAAGGCTCTTTCAAACTTTGGCATGACACTCAAGTAAACTTACTTATTTCCCATGAATCACCATCGAAAAACCAGAAAATTCGGCCGAGAAACAAACCAGCGAAGTGCTTTGATCAAGTCGCTCGCCCTTTCTCTTGTCTTGAATAATAAAATCAAAACCACAGAGGCAAAGGCAAAGGAACTTCGACCATTTATCGAAAAGCTTGTTACTAAGAGCAAGGCTGGAACCCTCGCCGCACGACGACTTATTGCAAGTCGAGTAGGTGAAGGCGCGGTAAAGGAGATGATCGAGGTCATTGCTCCAAAGTATAAGGATCGAAAGGGAGGCTTTACCCGAGTCATAAAGCTCGGTAGCCGAACTAGCGATGCAAGTCCGATGGCTATGATTGAATTTGTATAAACACATGAACACATATACTATTGACGCAACAAATAAAAAGATTGGACGAGTAGCAAGTGAGGCTGCGACCTTGCTTATGGGCAAAAATCGCACAGATTTTGAGAGAAATGCTGCTCCAAAAGTAACCGTTACTATTACCAATACTTCAAAGGCAGACATTCACGAAAAGAAGCGTGTTGAGAAGGAATATGTCTCTTACAGTGGATACCCGGGCGGTATTATCACTCAGTCACTTGAAAAGATGATTGATAGTAAGGGCTATTCAGAGGTTTTCCGAAATGCAGTGTACGGTATGCTTCCTTCAAACAAATTGAAGACGATTATGATGAAAAATTTAGTAATTACCGAATAATATATATGATTAAAGATACGGTAAAAAAAGAAGGGGTAACTGTAGATAGTACAAAGTATTTTCAGGGTATTGGTCGACGCAAGACTTCGACAGCGTCAGTGCGCATTTATCCTAGTGCAAAGACATCTTTTGTAATTAACGAAAAAGATCTTCCAACATATTTCCCGACTGCAGAACTTCAGCTTATTGCCAACGATGCTTTTACTAAGGCAAAGATTTCTGCAAAGTTTAAGGTTTCAGCCATGATGTCTGGTGGAGGTATTCACTCTCAGGCAGAGGCACTACGACACGGTATTGCTCGAGCACTTCTAGTGTATGATGCAGAGCTTCGAAAGAATCTCAAGAAAGAAGGTTTCCTCAAACGAGACCCACGAGCCAAAGAGCGCCGAAAGTTCGGCCTGAAGAAGGCGAGAAAGTCTCCACAGTGGAGCAAGCGATAAGACAAAAAAACAACCACCCCGAAGGTGGTTGTTTTTTTGTCGTTTTGGTTAACGTGGTATAATCTGTTAATGGAACCTCAACTAGAAAATCCTAGCAGTAGAATATCTTTTGCTAATGAGCCAAAACTATCAGAATACGAAGTGCAAAAAGATTTTAATGAAAGGCGAATCGCACTCGTTCCTCATATTAAGGATTTCGTTTCTACACATGAAAGATTTGTCGATAAAGAAGTCCGTATAACTTTTTCTGAGAAAGGTGTTAGTTCGCTGGTCTCTATATTAGAGACATCGGATGAGAAGCTGGTTCTAAAAATTCCCCTAAGCTTAGCCTTTGCAGAAGGTGAGGATTTGTTCCTAAAGACTTGGGCTGAGGCGGGTGTGAAGGTACCTGATGTGATCGAAGCTGGTAAATTAAACGGACACTCCTATATCCTCTATACATTTGTGGATGCGCAGGTGCTTGATGATGTGTATACTCACGAGGAAAAGATTGACCAAGGAATCTACCTTGAAATGGGGAAAACACTGCGTCGTATGCACGAGCCCGAAGCTCATGGCTATGGACGGGTAGTGGGTGGAGAAGCAGAGTTCCAATCGTTTGAAGAATGGCTTTCAAGTCCAGATATGCAGAAAAAGATTGATTATGTGATCGGAAACGGTCTTATTTCTGATGCTCACGGCTCTTTTGACGTAGCTTGTGGGGTATTAAAAGATTTTGTAAGTAAGAATAAAAAGAGTAGCTATTGCCATGATGATTTTGGAGCTTTAAATATCTTTGCGACCGCCCCGATCACGGTTTTTGATCCTAACCCGAAATTTAATCATGGATATTTGGATCTTGGGAAAACTATTGTAAACCAGCTTAAGTATGGTTTGTTTCCGAAAGAGCTGGTAGAAGCTTATTTTGGGGATGAATCGTGTGATGAGAGAGCTCTGCATGCTTCAGTGTTTGTGAATGCTTGTATGAAGTTACCTTATCAACACAAGAAAAATAAGCCAGAGATAGTGCGAAATATCCAGGAGTATCTTATTAAAAATAAACACCTATTGCACTCTATATAAAAAACTATATACTATAGCCCTATGGACAACAAAGACACTACTAAAAATGACGACATTATCGCTGAAGAAACTACTGCAGATACCGAGTCAGAAATCGTCGCGGACGATATGGTAGACACCGATGACGAGGGCAATGAAAAAGGTGCTCAGGCCAAGCTCAAAGATCTCAGGGAAAAGCTCAAAAAGGCTGAGGCAGAAAAACTCCAGGCAATGACCGACCTTGCTCGAGCCAAGGCGGATTTTATCAATATGCGCAAGCAGGACGAAATGCGCAATCAAGAGTTTGTTAAATTTGCCAAGGAGGGTTTGATAAGTGAAATCATTCCCGCTCTCGATAGTTTTGATATGGCATTTGGCAATAAAGAGTCTTGGGAGAAAGTAGATAAAAATTGGCGCGTCGGTGTGGAGTATATTTACTCACAGCTCGTGGGTGCGCTAGTCAATCATAATTTAAAACAGCTAAACCCTCTCGGGGAAAAGTTTGATCCAGTAGTACATGAAGCAGTAGAATTTGTATCTGTTACTGATGAGAAAAAAGATCACATTATTACAGAAGTGATCGGAAAGGGATACAGCCTCAATAATAAGGTGATAAAAGCTCCAAAGGTAAAAGTAGGGGAGTTTAAGAAATCCTAAAATATTGCTTTGGTGGTAAATAGATGATATAATACACATATGCTAGTCACTCAGCCCAAGTCAAAAATACTGAGAAAAATCATCCAGTCACCGACTGGTGAATATGTTTTGGCTACATTTATCGTGGCTGAGTTCCAGGGTACTTTTAAGGCACGACTTGTCTCTGTGGAAGCACTCCCTCAGAGTGATTTTGAGAAGCCTGTCACAGTCAGCCTGCCTCTTCCAAAGAAACAGCCTGTCGCCATCTCTACAGTCGTCTCATTTGTCGACAGAGTAGTCTCTCCATTTCAAGAACTTTTATTTTTTGTTAGTCAGCCAACACGCGCACCCTCTCTCAGTTTATAGTAGATAGTCGATTGTTTTTATAAATTAAAACTCATCGGCTATTTGTTTCGCTCGGTAACTATTATTAAGAAGATAAGTAAGTATTTTGTGCATTATTCCTCCTTTCATAAAGGAGGTGGCGAGTACTCGAGACGGAGGATTTTGAAATTTAAATCCCTCGGCCCGGAGCCTGCTCCCTTTAGAAAAGAGAGAATAATACTAAAGACTATTAACTAATAACTATAAACTAGTATGTCAAAAATTATCGGAATCGATCTCGGAACAACAAACTGTGCGGTAGCAATCATGGAAGCGGGTGAGCCTCGTATTCTAGAAAATGCTGAGGGTGCACGCACCACACCATCTATTGTTGCTCAATCAAAAACGGGTGAGCGTATGGTGGGCCTCCTCGCACGTCGACAGGCAGTGACCAACCCAAAAAACACCGTACACCAGATCAAACGTTTTATGGGTCACATGTTTGACGAGCCTGCAGTACAAAAAGATAAGTCATCTGTGGCGTATGAGGTGCTAAAAGGTGCTACAGGTGGAGTCGAAGTAAAAATGGGTGATAAAAATTATAGGCCAGAAGAAGTGTCAGCAATGATTCTCACCAAGCTAAAGAACGACGCTGAAGCCAAGCTTGGAGAGAAAATAACCGAAGCAGTAATCACCGTCCCTGCATACTTTAATGACGCCCAAAGACAAGCTACAAAGAATGCCGGAGAGATCGCTGGTCTCACGGTACTCCGCGTGCTTCCAGAGCCTACTGCAGCAGCACTAGCATACGGCTTCAACAAAAAGAAGAATGAAAAGATCGTGGTCTATGACTTCGGTGGAGGTACTTTTGATATCTCTATTCTAGAAGTGGGTGATGATGTGATCGAGGTAAAATCAGTGGATGGAGACAGTCATCTCGGCGGACGAGATATTGATACCAAGATTGTAAATTGGCTTGCGGAAGAGTTTCGGAAAGAGTCAGGTATCGATGTACGAAAAGATGCTCTCGCACTCCAGAGAATAGATGAGGCTTCGGAGAAAGCCAAAATCGAACTTTCGACAGCGATGGAAACAGAAATCAATATCCCATTTATCACTTCAGACGCATCTGGCCCTCGACATCTACTTATCAAAATGTCTCGAGCAAAGCTTGAGGAGCTATGTGCAGAGTTTATAGATAAATCTGTGATGATTACAAAAAGGGCGATGGAAGCTTCACCGTTTAAGATCGGCGAGATCAATGAAATCGTTCTCGTTGGTGGCCAGACTCGTATGCCAGCTATCATAAAAGCTGTGAAAGACCTCTTTGGTAAGGAGCCACACAAGGGTGTAAATCCAGATGAGGTAGTGGCTATCGGTGCCGCTATTCAGGGAGGTATTCTCAAAGGTGATGTGAAGGACGTGCTCTTGCTCGATGTGATCCCACTATCTCTCGGTATTGAAACCATGGGAGGTGTTGGTACAAAGCTGATCGACAAAAACACCACTATTCCGACATCTAGGTCACAGGTGTTTTCTACTGCAGCGGACAATCAGACTTCGGTAGAGATACATATTGTACAAGGTGAGCGAGCAATGGCAGTAGACAATAAATCCCTTGGTAAATTTATCCTCGATGGCATTCCACCATCTCCGCGTGGTATGCCACAGGTAGAAGTCACTTTTGACATTGATGCCAACGGTATTCTGAACGTGTCTGCAAAAGAAAAGATAACAGGCAAGACCAACTCAGTAAAGATTACAGCGAGTTCTGGACTCTCAAAAGAAGAGGTAGAAAAGATGAAAAAAGATGCTGAGATGCACAATGCTGACGATATGAAAAAGAAAGAGGCTGTGGAGGCAAAGAATATCGCTGAGCAGACTGTTTACACTGCAGAAAAGGCTCTCAAGGATGCGGGGGATAAAGTACCAGCTGATCTACGAAAGTCTATCGAAGATAAGATTGCTGATGTAAAAACAGCAAAGGAAGGTACTGATGCAGGCAAGACCAAGTCTGCAACAGAATCTCTCGGAAGTGAGATGTCAAAGATTGGCGAGATTCTTGCAAAGGCTTCCGCCGACGCTCAGGGCTCCGGCGAGACAAAGCAGGGTGAAGCAAAGCCGGAAGATAAAAAAGAAGGTGATGGGCCGGTGAGGGAGGCTGAGTTTAAGGAGGGGGAGAAAAAATAGTTGATATGGTCGGGAATTATTCCTCCTTTTTTAAAGGAGGTGGCTGGTACTCCAGACGGAGGATTTTAAATCCCTCGACTAGCGTCTGCCCTTTATGAAAGGGAGAATACATCCCTCGGCATGGAGCCTGCTGAGTCGATCGTTTGTGATCGACACCTGTAGACGGCCTTTACAAAGGGAGAACGGATGCAGGATAAATAAAAATCCCCTCTTCCTACTCCCTATGACCTGCAAAATACCAGATCGTGGGGAGAATGGAGGATATTGAAATGAAATTAAATTAAAATGTCAAAAGACTATTACAAAACACTTGGAGTCGGAAAAGGCGCAAGCAAGGACGATATTAAAAAAGCGTTCAGAAAGCTCGCACATGAACATCACCCAGACAAAAAGGGTGGTAATGAGGCCAAGTTCAAGGAGGCTAATGAGGCCTATTCGGTGCTCTCAGACGAAAGTAAACGTGCCCAATACGACCAATTTGGCTCCGCAGGGCCCGGCTATGGTGGCCAGGGTGGCTCAGGTGCTGATAGAGGTGGTTTTGGTGGCTTCTCGCAGGGGCAAGGTTTTGACTTTTCTGGATTTCAGCAGGGTGGTAGTGGTCAGGGGGTAGAGTTTGATCTCGGGGACATTTTCGGAGACTTTTTTGGTGGAGGACGATCTGGTGGGCGTACCAAGCAAGCTCGGGGGAGAGACATCTCGGTAGACATAGAAATTGATTTCAAAGACTCTATTTTCGGCACAGACAAAAAGATTTCTCTTACAAAAATGTCAAAATGTAGTACTTGTACGGGAACTGGTGGAAAGCCAGGCACAGGGACGCGCACATGCACCACCTGTAACGGCCAAGGCAAAGTAGAAGAAATCAAGCGCTCATTCCTCGGACAGTTTTCTCAGGTACGCACTTGCCCGACCTGTAACGGCAAAGGACAAATTCCAAAAGAAACTTGCGACAACTGTCGTGGTGCCGGAGTATTTTCAAAACAAGAAGAATTTTCTGTCACCATTCCATCTGGTATCGACAATGGCCAGAGTCTACGTATGACTGGCGCGGGTGAAGCGGTAGCGCACGGCACCTCTGGAGATTTGTATATAAAGGTACATGTAAAAAAGCATTCAATTTTCACCAAAGATGGAAACAATCTTGCTATGACACTTGATGTAAAGCTCACTAGCGCACTTCTCGGCGAAGAGCGTACTATTTCTGCGCTCGACGGTGATCTTATGGTCAAAGTGCCTCGCGGTGTGGCGCATGGAGAAATCCTCCGTGTGCGTGGTAAAGGCGTGCCGACCGAGCGTGGCACTCGTGGCGACCTCCTCATAAAAATAAATACCATCCTACCAAAAAAGCTTTCCCGTACCGCTGAGAAATTGATTGAGGAATTAAAAGGCGAGGGGGTTTAAATACTATGATAGTTGGATTTCTTTCGCAAGGACCGTCCTTGCGAGTTTACAGCTACCCGCTTGCGAAGTCTCTCAAAAAGATACGCCTTCAACGAGGTTTTGTAATTCAAAGCAGGGAGTGGTGTGGGGTAAAGGTACTTATCCACACTGAGTATCTTCTATAGTTTGCTATACTTAAACCACATGAGGAAATATTTTCTCCAGTTTATCGTCTGTAGTATTTTTTTAGGAGTTGTTATCGTTGGATTTAAACACATTTCTCTCGTCAATGCTCAGGCTACGACTTCACCAGTCCCACTTGATGGCTATCTCTGGTCTTCAAATATCGGGTGGATCAGTATGAGTACGACGACTGCACCGACGTATGCGGTGAACCTAGAAGCGCCCGTTACAGTAGGTGCTGTCACCACTCGAGCTCTCAATGGCCACGCATGGTCTTCCAATATTGGCTGGATCAAGTTTGGAGGACTCGGTGGGCCTCTGAATACTCCTTTTCCTACTGGTAGTGGTATCGTAGCTACTGATGCGCGAATCAATCTCACCAACGGCAACCGTCTCGAAGGCTGGGCGAGGGCTTGTGCGGGGATGAGGGATCCGGTGAATTGTACGGATACGGTGGCTTCTGCAACATCAGGTTTAACACTGACGACAGGTCCAGTTTCTTTTAACCTTCAGACAAGCATATTTGAACAGCAGGTTTATGTCAAAAATAATACAGCTACTGCTTTACCTGGAGTTCGCATTACATTGGAATCGCCGCTTCCTTCTGGCACAACTCTTAAATTTGCAAATACTGATAGTAACAGCAAATTTTATTTACAGCATAATTACCCCATTGCTCCTGGCCAAACTGTACATATTGTAGCTGAGTACTGGGCACCAGCTTTAAATATGCCGATGATACCTTTAAATTTTTCTGCACAGGCATTAAATCAAGCTCTTTCAGAGCCTGTTTTGCCAGTAGGTAGTACTCTGATTAATACAATTCCTTCTAGTTCCACTTTATATCCCAATAACAATTGGACCACCCTTCCATACAAGATAATATTTTGGAGTCAAGCAAGTCTGCCGTCAGGTGAAAAAGCAGCAATACAGTATAGCGATGATAACGGGGTTACTTGGCGTACTTATTTTGGTCAGGGGATGAGTATACATGTAGCTGATGGACCAGGTGTGAATGTGGTCGATTATGGTGCTCCTCACACCATGGTTCCACCTCCAGCAAATCGAATGTATAAAGTGTATAAATTACCGACAGGTACCTATCCTGCAAGAGATGGTGGATCTACAAGCGAAGGTTCTCAGGGAGCAGCAAATATTTGGAGTTGGGGCACCTCCGGTGTGTATAATGAGGTATCAGGATTTTTATGGTCACTTTCTGTCGGAAACATTGTGTTAATTTCCGAGGGATATATATATGGAGATTATGTAGATTCAGCAATACTCGTCGCTGAAGATATTGCTCGCCTCATTAATCAGGGTAAGGCAAACAGTGGTTTAGTTGCTTATGCGCCAGGAACATCAGTGCACGGCTTCATTGCTAGTACTGATGGTCGGAAAATTATATTAAAAACCCGTGATAACACTTCTGTACATAATAACAAAACGGTAACCTGGAGTACTGGAGGTGTATCAACAGATGGTGTCATACTTAACGGCGTAGTTTCTCCATCTTATCCTACTGTATTCCCTGTGATGAATGGGGGTGCTTTGCCTACCACAATAATACCCACCTCTACTATTGACCCCCGCGGAGGCTGGGACGGGTGGATCAGTTTGAGCGGGACAACTCCAGTCTACGGTGTCACGGGGGCGACTACTGGCACCGGTGCAACTGCGGTTACCAATTTTAGCGGTTTTTCTTGGGGCTCTGATGTGGTAGGCTGGGTGGACTGGAGTAAGGTGAGTATTCCTGGTGTAGTTTTACCGGGGCCAGAAATAAAACTTTCTACGAATTCAAATTTGACTATCCCTACTGTATCACTCAGTATTGTAAAAGGGGGAAGAGCAACACTATATTGGAATACTCTAAACATACCAATAGGTGCTTCTTTGTCTGCGACCTACTCTTTGGATGGTACTGATTATGTTGATGCTGGTAGTATTTGGCCAGTCAACAAAACAGCTTCAGGTAGTATTCAGAACACTCTAACATCTGCACTAAATAAGTCGGGTACATATGTCTTTCGCTTGAGTTATTCACCAAATGTAGACACGACGATTTTTAGTAGCCCAATTTCTGTTATTGTCACCGAACCAGTTGTACAAAATTTCAATTTATCAGCAGGTACGCTTAGCATGAAAAAATATCAGAATCAAAAATCAAATATTGTTAATATAGAAGTCTCTCCTTTGGATAACTTTGCTTCGACTGTTACATTTAGTAACCCCATTATTCGTAGTGTTGTAGTAGGTGGAACAGCCCCTATTTGCGGTACAAATATTCAATGTAAACTAGAAAAATCAACCGCGGAAAGCCCTTTCACTTCTCCTTTTTTTCAAGCTAAATTTCAACTAACTGCTAGTAATACTTTAGTGAAAGGTAATTATATCGTCAATTTGACAGCTACAGGACTTAATATAACAACAGGAAGTAACATTGTTAAAAATATCGATATCCCCCTTACCGTGACCGGTGATACTGGTGGTTTTGAAGAGTTTTAAAAGCGTTAGAATTAAAATAAAAAATCCCGACACATTGCGATGAAGGGATCAGAGATTTACGATCCTGAAGCGGTAAAAGCATTTGTTGTCACTCAATGCTTCGGGCCGAGTGTCTTCATAGACCACTGTAGCCCTTTCACCACTTTGCGTATTTGATACACTTGTCCACGTCAGCAGATCACTTGAACATTCAAGGGCGAGCTGTTTGTACGGCTCGCTCAGGAGTGTTAGTAATCTACCCCCAGAGGGTCCTTTGCCAGTAAACTCAATCTTTGGGAGTATCCTGTCTCCCGTGGCAAGCCAGTGGTAGCTGACCTGACCGCCCACGAGCGTCACTTTGGCCCAGCCGTTGCTTCCACTCGATACCCACTTGGTAGGGAGTCTAAACGTGTCTGTTTCCAGCGGATACCAGACTGCATTGGTGAGCGTGTTGCTGCTACCATCCTGGCCCACGATTTGCACAGATTGGGCGGAGGGTATGGCGACATATATTACCGTGGATTTTAAAGGATTGAGCACTAAAACTGTCGCTTCTGGTGGAATGGAATATAACCCATTTTGATTCAGGGTGAGCTGGAAGTGGTTTTCTTGCAAGAAACTTGTTCTTATACCTGTATCATTTGCTCCACGTAGTCCACTTCGGTAGAACAAATTTTGTAAACCTGGGTCTGTGGTGTCGATGCCGGACAGGTATGTTGTTAGTCTGGCTACCATGGCATTACTCACCGAGACAGTGTCAAATGGGCCGCTGTAAGACGAACCAAAAGCAGTGCCTGTTGAATAAATAACACCATCAGTAGAGATGTCAAGCCATGTTTCGATGATGCGCACTTGTCCAGCACGGTTTGTGATGGAGCGTTCCTGTCCAAAGGGTAAGTATTCTGGTAACGTAGCGCCAGATGTCTGAATTTCCAAAAAGGGTAGCCACACCAAAAGGAAGGCTACCACACTGAGTGTTTTCAAGGGAGTGCCTTTTTTTGGAATTTAACTGCACGAGGGATATTTCGTAGACAAACATGTCAACGAGCCTCTAACCCCTATTATACAACAAACTAGCCCAACTTGTAAAGACCCTGCAAAAAAGTTATCAACAGGTATGGAAAGGTGGGATAAGGCCACGGCAGTGTCAGTAGATCACGGCAAAAAAGGTGACCTACTTATAAAAATGAATACTATCCTCTCAAAGAAACTTTCCCGTACGGCTGAGAAATTGATTGAGGAATTAAAAGGGGAAGGGAGTTTAGGGTAATATAAAAAACCCGTTTTAAATCGATACGGGTTTTTTTATAGATAACCGAGTTTCTTCAGTTTTGCCAAGCCCTCGCTACTAAAAGATGTCCCAATATCATTACGATAAAACATCTTTGGCACGATCACCTTTTTTGCGATTTTGTATGTTTTTTCCTGCGCCTCTTCGATAGTTTCACCCATTCCTGTTATGTAGAGTACATATCCTTGGCTGTCAGCTATGTAGAATTGATTGAGATCATCTTTACGTATAGCGACTTCCTCAAAATGTATGTGTTTTAAATCTCTCTCGTTCATTTTGTCAAAATAAATGTTTGAGTTGTAAACCAGGTTTTCGGTAATGCGTTTTGTGTATGGGAAAGGGGGCACAGCTACTAGTATGACAATCCCGTAGCCTTTTTTCCACTTAAGCTCATATTGTTTACCAGAGGCAACCGCGTATAAAAACTCACCCCAAGGCGATGAGTGTATCTCACTGTGTAAATGCACGATAGGTGTTCCAAGTCTTGCGGTGGCTTCGAGTGGAAATGCGCCGTCCTCATTAACGATGCAATTTACTTCCATATCTCCTCGAAAGTTTATTTCCTGTAGGTAAGGTTTTAAACGGGCTAGGGTTTCTGTGTAGAGTAAATTGTCTTCGTTTGTGTCATACCACGCTAATGTTCCCATCTCACTTGTCGTTGGCCCAAGATTGCCTGGAAAAAATTCTGTATGTTCGACATTAAATTCGATAGGTCCTACCCAGTCTGATCCATTAAAATACCTGCCAACACCGATTTCAACACCCTTTAATTTTTGGTGCAGACTCACGTGCTCTTTATTGACTGTCTCGTTTTGGGCATAATTTTTAAGTACGCTAATAACATCCCTACCGTCTTCAAAAATACCAATATAGTTTAGTATTTTTGAACCGTGATCGTTTTGTTTGATAACCCAGGCTCTTTTGTGTTTTTCAGCATAACGAATAGCATCTTGTATATTGTCAAAATCTTTGAGGGGTACCGTTTTCATCCCATATTTCGCAAATATCTCCTGACCGAATTCTCGATCCATTTCCAGCTTGTCTCCAAGCTCTGATCCACCAAAAACGGTGTACCCTTCCTTACGTAGTTTGTCCTGAGTCCTGCCGTATCCGACATCGTCAAATACTACTAGGCCGTCTTTACCAACCCAATCAAGGTCTGCTTTCCAATTTTGGCTCTTGGAGACCATGTTTTCGAAGCTCTCGTGGCTATTTTTCTGCTCGATAAACAGTTTGACTGTATAACCCTCCTTTTTAAGCAGGTAAGCGAGGTTGCCAGCAATCAGATTTTTTGATATAAATAGTATATTCACAGCGACTAATTATAGCAAAAAATGGATAAAAAATCAAAAATACTACTTTGGATCGTAATAATCTCTGTTCTGGCTTCTACAGGGTATACTTTTTATAAGACAGTGCTAAGGGAAGATTTTGTTGTGGTTAATGTAGAGGAATAAATATTATGCACTGGTTTTTCATCGCCTTAATAGGACCATTTTTGTGGAGTCTGGTGAACCACGCTGACAAGTACCTACTCTCAAAGTATACAAAGGAAAGTGAGGGAGGTGTTGGATCCTTGATGATTTTCTCAACACTGTTTTCGGTATTCTTGTTGCCGGTAGTTTTTTTACTCGATCAGAGTATATTTTCTGTAAGTTTTTTTAATATAGTAATTCTGTTGTTTGCGGGAGTGCTCAATGCGGTTAGTATCCTCTTGTATATGCATGCATTAGAAAAGGATGAAGCGTCTATCGTCGTACCCTTTTTTCAGCTTATACCGGTGTTCGGGTATTTTCTGGGGTACTTGATTTTGGGTGAGACTGTGGACACTCAAAAGCTAATCGCCGCAGGAGTGATCATTTTGGGTGCAATGGTATTATCGCTAGAGTTTAATGAGGAGCGCCGTATTACTTTAAAAAAGAATGTGCTGTTACTGATGGGTGTGTCGACTTTCTTGCTGGCTTTCTCAGAAGTTTTGTTTAAGTTGGTTGCAGTAGAAGAGGGTGGCTTTTGGTC
>CALRBR010000003.1 GCA_943354385.1 Candidatus Tayloriibacteriota bacterium | reverse complement strand
GTGGTGGCTCTAAACTGCCTCGTACGCTCGTATCGTTCCGCCACTGCCTCGCAGAGCCTCGGCAACCCCGAAAGAAAAACACTCCTTGCATTTCTGATTTGGCGGGGGTGAAATTTCTTTTGAAAGTGGGAAGGACATTTTTCTTTGGTGTTCTGCCCTCCAAGTATTCGGGCAGGTGGCGGAACAATGCGGACGAAGTTTTGGCAAAACTATTATTTGGGGAAAGGATTTGCCAAAACTTCGGCTCATTTGTTTTTGAATTCGGATGTCGCAAATGGAAAAGGAGGGGTTTGGGGAGGAATTTTCCATTTGCTCCTCTTTTTGTTTTGGCGAAATTCGGGGCGGAAATCATACTATTACATTATACTATAATATTGGTGTATAATGTAAATGTTAGTGCTATACTGTGGATATGAAAAGCGAATCTGCGAAATTAGGCAAGAATTTAAAGCGTATCCGAACAGAAAAAGGCATAACACAGGGCGATATTGTCCGAAACCTCGGCGTTAGCCGAAGTTTTATAAGCAATATTGAAAATGGGAAGACAAACCCGACACTTTCAACCATTACTAATATTGCCAAAGCCCTTGGTGTTTCGAGCGATGAATTGTTAAAATAGACATATGACAAAAGACCAAGCAATTTTAGAAATTAAAGAAACCTTCAACATAAATTCGATTTATGCTTACAGGGTTTTTTCGCTTGCAGATAAAACAAAACTCATTGAAGACGCTTCCCGCATTATTGCAGAAAAACCAAAACCTTTTGTTAAGTGGGTTGGTGGAAAAAGACAACTCCTCGCACAATTTCGTTTAATGAATCTTTATCCACCAGAAAAATTTGATCCACAAAGCGGAAAATATTTTGAACCATTTGTCGGCGGAGGTGCAGTATTCTTTGATCTTCTTCCTGAAACAGCTTATCTTTCTGATTTGAACAATGAACTTGTTATCACTTACAATGTAATTAAAAGTGATGTTGAAAGTCTAATAAAATCACTCAAAAAACATAAACTAGACAAGGAATATTTTCTAAAAATACGGGCACAAAATCCAGAAAAGCTTTCTGATTTAAATACTGCCTCTCGTTTTATCTATCTGAACAGAACTTGTTTCAATGGTATGTATCGCGTGAACAGCAAAGGTGGGTTTAATGTTCCGTTTGGTAAATATACAAACCCTCTTATTTGTGATGAAAATAATCTTAGAAAAGCATCAAAAGCATTGAAAAATGTTGAGATAATAAAACAGGATTACAGAGAAGTGCTTAAAAAAGCAAAGAAAGGAGATTTTGTTTATTTTGATCCACCATATTATCCAGTAAGTAAAACCGCGTCATTTACTTCATACACCAGCGAGGCATTTTTAGATAAAGAGCAAACCGAACTAAGAGATACATTTGTAGAACTACACAAACGAGGTTGTTTTGTTATGCTTTCAAATTCCGACACTGCATTTATTAACAAAATTTATTCCAAGATTAAAGGTGTCCGTATTACAAAAGTACAAGCGGGTCGTGCCATTAACTCCGACGCTTCTAAAAGAGGAAAAATTACAGAGGTATTGGTAACTAATTATTAAATTTAAGGCTAACAATAATTCTTGGACAAAAATATTTAAGGATAACAAAATTTTAGAACATAATTTTTCTAAATCACCATTTTATTTATCTGCAAAAGATATAAAAAAATCAGTTCAAGATTTTAAAAGTACAACAGAAAAAGAAGTTCGGATTTTATGCAAGATGGATACAAGAGA
This sequence comes from Candidatus Tayloriibacteriota bacterium, assembly GCA_943354385.1. Classification (GTDB taxonomy): domain Bacteria; phylum Patescibacteriota; class Minisyncoccia; order Phycocordibacterales; family PALSA-1337; genus SCTV01. Next base: position 64,348 of record CALRBR010000003.1, on the reverse strand, counting down.
AAGTGTTCCAGTAATAATGAAAGAAAATGGGCTAGTCTTATTGCCAGTAAAAAATGGTCAATATGTTCTTGTAAAAGCCGAGGGATATGTTGATATTCCTGAAATTAAAAGTGAAGCTGAAATTTATAATACCAAGCTCGATTTTGATTTAGACACAGCAAAAATTGGAAATTCTGAGATGCAACATCTTGATTTTGCCTATGCTTCAAGTCTCATTAGAACATTCATGGACGATCCTTCGCTTGTGCTAGCAATCAGAGGGAGAAAATATACACCGGAGTTTAGTTATAAAATTGGTAATACCACAATTGAAACGAAGGGGGTTCAGACAGAAGTTGATGCTGGTTATGAAGGAAAAAATAAAATTGTTCTAATAGAAGCTAAAAATTCATCTACAAAAAATACAATAATTAGGCAATTATATTATCCATACAGACAATGGACAGAACATACAAAAAAAGAAGTTTTCCTATTGTTTTTTGAAAAAAGAATTGATGAGTATTTAATTTGGCAATATAAGTTTACAGATAAAAATAGTTACGATTCTATTAAATTAGTTAAATCTAAAAAATATAAAATCGTCTAAATGTCTGAAATAGAGATGAAACTTAACCCAGATGAATTTGAACTAGAGTGTACAACCGTATGGGCTTTTCCTCGTCGTGGTAATTGGGCAACGCATACTTCTGACTGGCGCGGAAACTGGTCGCCCGAAGTAGCCCGCAATCTTATTTTGCGTTATTCAAAAGAAAAAGATCACTTGCTCGATTGCATGATCGGTGGAGGTACTACGGCAATAGAAGCAAAGATACTAAATCGCCATATTACTTGTATTGATGTAAATGAAGAAGCACTAGAGAGAACTAAAAAATCTCTTGAATTTGAGGTTGATAATAAAGCGAAACAACGGATCGTGAAATGTGATGCGAGAGATATGAGCTTTATTAAAGACAATGAAATTGATTTTGTTTTAACTCATCCTCCCTATGCAGACATAATAAAATACAGTGAGGGTAAGATTAAGGAAGATCTTTCGGGAATACACGACATAGACGTTTTTGTTGATGAAATAGAAAAAGTTGCCAAAGAGTTGTTTCGAGTTTTAAAGAAAGGAAAATACTGTGCAATTTTAATGGGAGACACTCGCAGAAATAAAATGTATCAACCTCTTGCATTTAAGGTAATGCAGAAGTTTTTAGATGTAGGTTTTGTTTTAAAAGAGGACATAATCAAAAGACAGTTTAATTGCAAAGCAACAGGTTTTTGGGTCACAAAATCAAAGGAATCAAACTTCTTACTGATAATGCACGAACATCTTTTTGTGTTTCAAAAATAAATTAAGAATCGTTGATATTAAGGGCTAAAAATGCTAATATGTAGTTATTATGCAAGTTCAACAATTACCAATTTATCAATTCTTAGAAGGCACAGGGAAAAGTTTTGCTATACCTGTATACCAAAGAGATTATGCTTGGACAAGAATAAATTGTCAGAAGCTATGGGATGATTTAGTAGACCTGAATAACAATACTAGGAGTGATCATTTTTTGGGTACTCTTGTTACAATTGGTAGCGGATTTGAGGAATATACCATAATTGATGGGCAACAAAGACTAACAACGGTTTCGATCATGTTGATCGCCTTACACAAGTTTTTAAAGACAAAAGAAACAAAAAATAATGAAGAAAATATTTTAATAGAGCAGTTATTAGATTTTCTTGTTAATAAATATTCTCCCGAAAAAGATAAAAGAATTAGATTAAAGCCAAACAAACAAGATAAGGAGAATTTTGAAAATCTGTTTGAAAATTCCAATAACTTAAATGCTAATTCTAATATAGTTACTAACTATAATTTCTTTTTTGATAAAATTTCATCTGAAGCATTAACTCCTCAACAACTATTCGAGGCATTTAGAAGATTAAAAATAGTTTTAATAGATTTGGTGAGGGGGCAAGACGATCCCCAATTGATTTTTGAAAGCTTAAATTCTACTGGAGTAGATCTTACCGCTGGTGATTTGATACGCAATTATATCCTAATGGATTTAGAACCGCTCCAACAAGAGCAAATGTATAAGAAATACTGGGTTGAAATTGAAAAATCAACTGGTGATATAGCGGAATTTGTAAGAAATTATTTAATTTTTAAACTAAGGATTTGGGTTAAAAAAGATGATGTTTACTCTGTTTTTAAAAAATTATCAACAGATAACTTCTATAAAAACAAGGAAGGTGTCTTGAAAGACTTATTATATTTTGCTGGAATTTATAGCTGGTTAACACAAATTCAAAATCATCCCAATAGTGCCATCAATAAAGAACTGTTAAAAATAAATAAAATAGAGTTCACAGTTTGTTATCCGTACTTGTTGGATGTTTTTAATGAGCTAGATTCTAAAAATATAACGGAAGAAACTACAAAAGATATCCTTCTTATCATAGAAAGTTATGCTTTTAGAAAGATTTTAGTAGACAATACTACGCAAGGATTGAATAAGTTATTTATTTCCCTAGCTAGAGATATTAAAAAAGAAGAGTCGTGGAAAGAGCAATATATTAATATTTTGAGTTATATTCTACTTGAAAAAAGAGTCTCTCAGAGATTTCCAAACAATGAAGAATTTGAAAGTGCACTTATAAATAAAGAGATATATAGACTTCAATCAAAAAATAGAAATTTCTTGTTAGAATCTTTAGAAAATTTCCACTCCGCTTATCCCGTCAGTTTAGATGAATTAACTGTTGAACATATAATGCCTCAAACTTTAACAAAGGATTGGAAAAATAAACTAGGAGAAAATTGGCAAGAAATACATAATAAATATCTACACACTCTTGGAAATTTAAGTTTAACTGCAAAAAATACTGAATTATCAAACAGTTCTTTTGAAGATAAGCAACAGATTGATTTTCAAGTTAGTAGACTAAAATTAAATTATAAACTTGAGGGTTTAACAATTTGGAATGAAGAAAAAATAGTGGAAAGAGCAAAAGATCTAGTCAAAAATGCTAAAGACATTTGGCCATACCCAAAAACAACATATTCAAAACCAATTCCAGAAGAACAGTTATTTGATTTAACCAGTGAAGATAGTTTTAGTCGAAGCAAGCCCTCTCATTTATATTTTGAAGAAGATGAAAAAGGAATTGAATTAAAAAATTGGAGAGATTTACTAACTAAAACTTGCAATTTCTTATACGAATATTCTCCGACACAATTTACTGAAATTCAGAATAGTTCAGAATTCAAATGGTATTTTAATAAAGACAAACCGCTTAGACACTCACTAGAATTTCGCACGAATGAAGTCGTAGAGGGTAATATGAGTGCTAATGGAATAATCGCATTTTTAGCAAAAATATGTGAACGTTTGAATTATCAAGCCGAAAATATACAATTTTCTATAAAAATAGTGAAAGAATGAAAATTGGATTTGATTTTTCTGTTTTTTGTCCGCCCCGAATTTCGCCAAAACAAAAAGAGGAGCAAATGGAAAATTCCTCCCCAAACCCCTCTTTTTCCATTTGCGACATCCGAATTCAAAAACAAATGAGCCGAAGTTTTGGCAAATCCTTTCCCCAAAAAATAGTTTTGCCAAAACTTCGTCCACATTGTTCCGCCACCTGCCCGAGACCTTGAGGGCAGAACACCGAAGAAAAATGTCCTTTCCTTTTTCAAGAAAAATTTCACCACCGCCAAATCAGGAAAGCAAGGAACATTTTTCTTTGGTGTTGCCGAGTGAAGCGAGGCAGTGGCGGAACGATTCATTCCACATCGGGATTTTGTTGGTAAAAAGTTCGGATTTTGTTCAGGAGACACAGCCAAACGCGCAAAGCGCCGTTTTACGGAGGGACTTGGAATCGAACGGGGAGTGGTCGGGGAACGGGAGTTCCCCGTGGAGGAAAACAACGAGTACTCGAGTGTTAGAAACCGTGGGTTTCTAAAGAGCCCGACACACGGAGGGCGAGTGAGATAGCGAAGCGTCCAAGTCCCGCAGCCAAAATACCAAAGGTATTTTTATGCGGGAAGAAAGTGGTGGGTACTACCTTCGCTTGGAATCGAACTCCGGAGCCCTTTTTTATTAGTAAATAAAAATGTTAGGCGGTGTCCAGACAAATTCTGCGGGTAGCAAAATTTAGTCGCGGGAGATAAATGTACTCATGGTCCAAGTCCCGCAGGCGATTTTTTATATCAACAAGATTGCTCAGTCAGCGACCATTTCCTTATAAAAACTGTTGTTAAATACCCAGAGATATTGTATTCTTGAAATATCTTATGAAAACTCAAGTTATTGTACTACACGGAGGGGAGACATTTGATACTTATGAAGAATATCTGGAAAATTTGCAGGCGAAAAAACTGGACTTTACACGACTGATGCAAGAAGACTGGAAAACAGGTCTCGCAGACAAGCTGGGTAATAACTTCCAGGTGATACTTCCGCAAATGCCCAACAAAAAGAATGCCAAATACCTCGAATGGAAAATTTGGTTTGATAAAATAGCACCTTTTCTCGAGGAAGGATGTATTTTGATCGGACATTCTCTGGGTGGTATTTTCCTGGCAAAATATTTGTCTGAGGAAACTGTTTCAAAGAAGATCAAAGCAGTTTTTATGATCTCGGCTCCGTATGATGATGCAGACTTTGAAGATTCGTTGGTTGACTTTATTTTACCTACCAATTTGAATAAACTATCAGAACAAATTCAAAACATTTATATTTACCACAGCTCAGACGACTCGGTTGTTCCTGTGTCTAATTTTTATAAATATCAAAAAGCTCTTCCAGAGGCAGAAGCTATTTTAATTGAGAATCGCCAGCATTTCAATCAGGAGATTTTTCCTGAGCTTGTCGAGAAAATCAAATTCATAGTCACAAAAAAATAATGCTTTACTACACCTACATTCTCGAGTGCAATGACAAGACTTTTTATACAGGCTTTACAAATGATTTGGAAAAGCGGGTACATCAACACAACAACTCTAAAACAGGCGCACATTATACTAAAATCCGCCGACCTGTCGTACTCAAGTATTTTGAAACCTACAAAACGTTTTCTGAGGCACGAAAGAGGGAAATGGAGTTACAAAGCTGGTCGAGAGAGAGAAAAATAAGTCTGATGAGTCAGAAAAAAGAAGAATTCTAATTTGTAATAACTTGTGCTAGTATTCACACTAAGCAGATTTAATTATTAACACCATATTATGTTGTATACAATTTTAGCTATTGTTCTGTTTTTAATACTAATCAGTATCCGCCAAATCAATCAATATGAAAGAGGGGTAAAATTTACCTTTGGTAGGTTTACTTCGATTATGGAACCTGGCTGGAGACTTGTTTTACCTGTAGTTCAGGGGTACCAAAAGGTGGACATACGTACAAAGGCAGTTGACGTGCCAGATCAAAATGCCATCACACGAGATAATGTGACTGTAAAAGTAAATGCAGTTATTTATTATAAAGTAAGTGATGCAAACAAAGCGATAGTTGAAGTAGAAGACTTTAAATACGCGATTTCTCAATATGCACAGACAACAATGCGAAATATTGTAGGGGAGGTCACGCTCGACGAGCTACTTTCAAGTCGAGATAAGATTGCGGATAGAATAAGGGAGATTGTCGACAAGGAAACTGATGCCTGGGGTTTAAAAGTTCAAAATGTTGAATTGAAAGATGTGAGTTTGCCAGCAGATATGGAGCGTACTATCGGTAAGCAAGCAGAAGCGGAACGAGAAAAGCGAGCGGTTATTATCAATTCCGAGGGGGAGCTTGCGGCATCAGAAAATATCGCAAAAGCGGCAGAAATGCTTGCAAAAACACCCGGAGCGCTTCATTTGAGAACACTCCAGTCGATAAATGACATGTCTTCTGATCAAAGCAATACCGTAGTGTACATGGTACCGGTAGAGGCTCTGAAAGCCCTTGAGGGTTTTATAAAAAAGTAGCCCTGCTTCCCAAGTCGCCTGCACTGTGATACAATTGATTTGTTATTAAATAATTAAACATATATGGCACCAAAAGCTACATCTGCATTTATGAAGCCGCTGACTGTGAGCGCTGACCTAGCCGCTGTTGTTGGCAAGGGCCCAATGGCTCGATCAGAAGTTGTCAAAGCTCTCTGGGTTTACATCAAGGGTAATAATCTTCAGGATCCAAAAGATAAGCGCATGATTAACAATGATGAAAAGTTAAAAAAGGTTTTTGGTGGGGAAAAGACAGTGCACATGATGAAGATGGCGGGACATATTTCAAAGCACCTCTCATAATTTTTAAAAGTAGTCAAACAAAAAAAGCGCGCGCCAGAGGGTGCGGGCTTTTTGTTTTATATATTCTCTGTAGGGCCATTCTGATATTGTCAGTACTTACTATTCCTGTAAGTGAATATTGAAAATCTTATACAAAAAGCTTGACAAAATAATACTTATAGTATATACTTGATATATAGGTGCCTAGAGGCACAGAAACGCAGTCGAGTTTCTTAGTATAACTAATAGAATATTCACATGATGTCAGGAACAATCAAGACTCTTACAGATCGAGGATTTGGATTCATTGCACGCGAAGGCGAAGCAAAGGACCTTTTCTTCCATTCAAAGGATCTTAAAGGTGTTGCTTTCGACGCTCTAAAAGAGGGTATGAAAGTTGCATTTGAAATCGGTGACGGACCAAAAGGCCCTTCAGCGATCAACGTATCAGTAGTTGCGTAAATAGTACGTAAGTACGAATACAAATTAAAATAGCGCGACCGAAAGGTCGCGCTATTTTAATTTGTATAAGTCGTTTGTTTTCATTCCCATTCATAAATCGTGAATAGTAAATCTTGATTCGTTCCGATTCTCGTGTTACAGTACTACCTCATGGCAAAAACCGATAGCATCGTTTCGTTTGAAAAAACATCCTTTGATTATGGACAAAACAAGCCTATTTTAGATGAGGCTAATTTTGTCATTCGTCGTGGCACAAAGATTACATTTATGGGTCAGAACGGTGCCGGCAAAAGCACCATCTTTCAGCTCATCACTAAAGCGCTGAAGCCAGAATCAGGAAAAGTAAATCTTACGAACGGTGTAACGATAGCACTCTCTCGTCAGGTCATTCCTCGGCCAGACCTAGAACTTACTGTCCGAGCATTTTTCGAAAAATGTTTTACTGAGAAAGTGTATGATATTGATCCTCGTATTGATGCTGTACTGGAAGTGGTCAATCTCAAAGGTCATGCCAAAATGCACGAGCGAATCGTTAAAAGCTTTTCAGGCGGTCAGCAAGCACGTCTCCTCCTTGCTTCCGCCCTGATCCAAGACCCAGACCTCCTCCTTCTCGATGAGCCGACCAACAACCTCGACAAAGCCGGTATCGAGCACCTCACACAATTTTTAACTGGCTATAAAAAGACGGTGGTGGTGATTTCTCATGACGCAGACTTTCTTAATGCGTTTACTGATGGTGTGCTTTATCTCGATATTCATACTCGCAAAGTCGAGCAGTATCACGGTAATTATTTTGATGTAGTAAAAGAAATTTCTGCTCGTATTGAAAAAGAAAATCGTAAAAACGCCCAGCTCGCAAAAGAGATTCAAGACAACAAAGACAAAGCCAACTTTTTTGCTCAAAAGGGAGGCCAAATGCGTTTGGTGGCAAAAAGAATGCGAGAAAAAGCTGAAGAGCTTGAGGATGAAAAAGTGGATGTACGCAAAGAGGATCGCACTATCAGACCTTTTGAAATTCCACACCAAGATATGCTCGGCGAGCTGGTCAACATTTCCTCATATACTGTAATAAGTAAAAATCATAAGCCGGTAGCCCGGAAATCCCACATTTCTCTTAAACGAGGACAACATTTACTTTTGCGTGGTCCAAACGGTATCGGTAAAAGTACTTTGCTTGAGGCTATGGCACGAGGTACGGCTCCAGGTACTAAAATAACTGACGGAGTGAAGGTGGGCTACTATAGACAAGATTTTTCAACACTTAATTTTGATGAGACAGTACTCAAGTCACTGATGACCGCGGCTGGGGGATTTGATCAGGAACGAGTGCGTGCCGTCGCATCAGGATTTCTCATTACCTCAGATGTGATCGACACAAAAATAGGAAGTCTTTCTGAAGGGCAAAAAGGTTTGGTAGCTTTTGCTCGCCTAGTCCTCGAGAAACCAGGTTTCCTTATTCTTGACGAGCCGACCAACCATATTAACTTTCGCCACCTTCCTCTGATTGCAAAGGCTCTCTCTGAATACAAGGGCGCGATGATTCTCGTCTCCCATGTCCCAGAGTTTGTGGCACAGATAAGGATAGATGAGACATTGGATTTGGAGAAGTAGACATTTTAGAATGATTGTGGTAGATTGCACAATGGTTTTGGAGAAAGGCTCATTATGAAATTGAATGTAATTGCCCAGGTTTTTGTTCCCGTAAAATTTAGTCAAACAAATGGAGATAATCTCCCAATCGCTGAATTCAAGGGGGAGCTTGAAATAGACGTCAATAACCCGGAAGCCCTTAGAAAGGCGACACTCGGTTTGATCAGTATCACCCGTTGGGACTTCTCGGTAGTTCGCTGCGATGTTGATCAAAACCTGCTGACGCTGAGCACGCACGCTCTCGGCCTAGACATATCCGAGGTAACGGAGTTTGTCACATCCAGATTTGGTAGCTTGACTGGGTGGGCTATTTATCCTGAGCGTCTGGTAGTGAGAATGAATCTTGGTTAATCACTAAAATGTGATTTTTTATTTCAACGAGCGAGAAGGCTCATCGTTTGATAATGTGCACCTATCGACGGCGCTTGCGCGAGTACTCTTGTTTACAGCGTTCGAGTCGAAGTTGAAAAAGCTTTGCTTATTTTCTAAACTTAGTCTCTTTCTTTTGTGGTATGATATTAGTAAAATGACTAATATAAAGGAAATTTTAAAAATTAGCTAGATACCAGTACTCTTCGCATAACTTTGCTGTCTGTCGCCGATTATTTTAGTGCTACTTGGTGTGACCACAGTTAGTTTTTAATGCTACAATAAACCCATGACTCAAAAAGAGGCACTGGCGTTTTTAAAAATTGGTGCAAATGTTTTTCTGACAGGGGAGCCAGGGTCAGGCAAAACACACACGATCAATGAGTATGTAAAATATCTGCGGGCTCACGGTATCGAGCCAGCTATCACCGCTTCGACTGGTATAGCCTCCACACATATCGGAGGGATGACGATACACGCCTGGAGTGGTATCGGTATTAAGAAGTTTTTATCTGAAAATGACCTCGATGAGCTCTGCCAGCGCGAGCGACTGGTCTCAAGGGTATCAAAAACCAAAGTACTCATCATCGACGAAATTTCGATGCTAGACTCGCAGACCCTGACAGCCGTTGATATGGCGTGTAAGGCACTCAGACGTCGTGATGAGCCTTTTGGAGGCATGCAGACGGTGTTTGTGGGGGATTTTTTCCAACTTCCACCGGTAAACAGGGCTGGGCAGGAAATATCCCTTTTTGCCTATCTAGCCCCAGTGTGGCAGGAAGCTGAGCCTATCGTGTGCTATCTTTCTGAGCAACATCGTACCGAAGACGCAAGCTTTTTAAAATTTCTTTCAGCTATACGCAGTGGGGAAATCACCGAGGATATTCACGAGATTTTGCAAGCACGCATCACTAATAAAACGGAACATGGAAATGCAACTAGACTGTATGCACATAATGTAAATGTAGACCGAGTAAATATTGAAAAGCTAAATGCCCTCACTCATACCGGCCGGACTTTTTCTATGTCTGCTCGTGGAGGAGAATATTCTATCGAGTCACTGAAAAAAAGTTGTCTGTCTCCAGAATCACTTTCTCTCAAGGTGGGCGCGCAGGTTATGTTTACTAAAAATGTATTTGAATCTGGGTATGTCAATGGGACGCTGGGAGAAGTAGAAAGTTTTACTGCCGATGGTGATCCGGTAGTACGGACGAAAAAAGGCAAGCGTATCCAGGTTGTACCCCAAGACTGGACTATGTCTGATGGGACGCGGGTACTCGCGACTATTTCCCAGATACCACTACGGCTAGCGTGGGCGATCACGGTACACAAAAGCCAGGGTATGACACTCGATGAGGCGACCATAGATCTGAGAGAGGCTTTTGAATACGGTCAGGGGTATGTGGCGCTTTCTCGAGTAAGGTCTTTTTCCGGACTCTCTCTTCTCGGCTACAATGCTCGAGCGCTCGAAGTGCATCCCGAGGTCGCCTCTGTCGATAGTCAGTTCAAGGAAGCATCTCTCAAAGCCGAAAATTCACTTGATAAAATAGTTGAAGCAGAACAGATGAAGCTCGAACACAATTTTATTCACGCCTGTGGTGGTAGCGTCGATCCGAGCAAAGTCAAAAAGAAAAAAAGTAAATCAGGAAAAATCAGCGTGGCAAAAGTCAGCACTTATGATCAAACCCTTTCGCTATGCAAGGACGGCAAGAGTGTAGAGGAGATTGCAAAACAGCGTGATGTAACAAAAGGCACTATCATCGGCCATCTCGAGACTCTTTTTATGCGAGGGGATCTGGATATTGCAGTCATCAAAAATATCATTCCAAAAGAGCTCGTCCCTCAGATTCCAAAAATCAGTGCAGCTTTCATCGAATTAAAAACCGAAATTTTGACGCCTGTTTTTGAAAAGTTGAACAGTAAAGTACCTTTTGAAGACCTCCGTCTCGTGCGACTATATATGATGGCAGAGAGGGCAACAGGGGATAAAAAGATTTCATGATATATAATTATTATACTCAACTACGATGATACCGATGTGGCTTATTTTTCTACTCACCTTTCCTGGTGTGATTATGCACGAGATGTCGCATAAAAAGTTTTGTGATTGGCTCGGTGTGCGGGTACAGAAAGTGGTTTATTTTAAATTTGGTAATCCTGCGGGGTTTGTACTTCACGAAGCACCCAGCACCTATCGGCAAATTTTTTGGATATCAATCGGGCCACTTATTTTAAGTTCTATTTTTACCGTTCTTGTAAGTTTCATCGCTTTCCACTGGTTTGTCCCGGAGTGGAGTCAGCTTGTCTTGCTCTGGATTGCTTTTTCTATCGGCTTTCAATCTTTTCCGAGCAATCATGACATGCGACATATTTCCGGAGCCAGTCGATCGGCCTTGGGGCAGGGAGGCTCTTTTTTGCACTACCTCGCATTTCCCTTTGTTTGGCTAATCAAAATTGCAAACAGTACCCGTTTTTTCTGGTTCAATATATTCTATGCGGTACTCCTTGTTTTGCTAGGCAGTGGGCTGTAGTTTAGGAGTAAGCGACTAAAAGGTTGACAAAAAATACGAATGGGTGTATAATAGTAAATGTAACTGAATCTCATTGGTTTTTGTGTTTGGGGATAACTCTCTAAACCCCAGAAGTCGTAAGGCTTTTTAAGAACTTTCGAGACAACCTAGTCACTATCTTTATTATAAAGACTAGAGGGTTATATTGATCTCGAAACAAAAATTATTAATCGGCATGTCTTTTAAAAGGCACGAATAAATTTCTGCTGAAATTTTCCTTAAGTCTCGCGCCGTCGCGCTTGCGAAGTCCTTTTAAAAGATACGCCTTCAACGAATTTTTGTTTCTCCGAAAGGGGAAGGGGATTTTTTAAAAAGAATATGTACACAAAAAATACAAACACAGGAGGGTCTTCACGATTCTCTACTCATAAGCCGTCTTCATCATTTCGACCCAGCGGGCCGTCGCGATTTTCTCGTGGTGGAACCAGCAGTGGATACCGCGGAGGAAACAGTGGAGGATTTCGAGGCCGACCATCTTTTGGTGGTAGAGGCGGTGGTGCCCGTGGTGAGAATATCAACCATGCTCGATTTATAAACAAAGCAATTATTACCGAAGAGATGGTGCACTTTGTACCTGAGCATAAATTTCAAGACTTTGTTTTTGAGCCATCTCTCAAACAAGCCATCGTCACTAAGGGCTACTTGCTCCCCACACCGATTCAAGATCGGGCTATTCCGCATGTACTGAAGGGTACGGATGTGGTGGGTATTGCCAACACCGGTACCGGCAAAACCGCAGCCTTTCTTCTACCCCTTATCAACAAAGTACTTCTCAACCGAAAACAGCAAGTTCTCATCGTTGTCCCAACACGAGAGCTTGCAATACAGATCGATGCCGAGCTTAAAACATTTGCTGCCGGTATGCGTATGTATTCGGTCTGTTGCGTGGGAGGAGCGAGTCTCAGTCGACAGATTAACGATCTCAGGTATCAATACAACTTTATCATCGGTACTCCAGGACGACTCAAGGATCTGATCGACCGAAAGATGATTTTCTTAAAAGAATTTAATACGATCGTACTCGATGAGGCTGACCGTATGCTCGATATGGGATTTGTGAATGATATGCGAGCGGTAATGGCCGGTATGCCAAAGGATCGCCAAACTCTTTTCTTTTCAGCAACACTTTCTTCAGAAATCGAAAAGTTGATTCATGAATTTTTAAAAGAGCCTGTGCGTATTTCAGTGAAGACCCAGGATACTTCAAAGAACGTTGACCAGGATGTGGTCAAGGTTGCTCGTGGGGCAAACAAGATAGACGTGCTCCATGATTTACTCAACCAGAAAGAATTTAGTAAAGTTCTTATTTTTGGAAGGACGAAACATGGTGTAGAAAAACTTTCCGGACTACTTGTGCAAAAGGGTTTCAAAGCCGACTCTATCCATGGTGACAAAAATCATTCTCGCCGACAAAAAGCTTTGACTATGTTTAAAAATAATCAAATGCAGGTGCTCGTGGCTACTGACGTGGCTGCTCGAGGCCTTGATATTGCCGATGTCAGTCACGTAATCAACTATGATATTCCTGCGACATACGATGACTATGTACACCGCATCGGCCGTACCGGACGAGGTAACAAAAAGGGAAAAGCCCTGACATTTGTTGAGTAATCATATAAATGCCAAGCACTAAAAAAATCGCCAGTATAGGCGATTTTTTTATTGTCGTTTTGATATATATCTTTCTGGGTGTATACTTAGTATATTACTAGCGTTTAATTTATACATCAATGTCTTCAAAAAAAGTCGCGATAGCTGTAATGGTAGTGATTGTGCTTCTTGGTTTATTTCTTTATTCAAGTAACAGTGTGAATACTGGGGTGTCGGTAAAGCCAGTGGAGAAAACGGTCGTCGTACAGGAAACACAGACAGAAACAATGACTGCAAAAGTACCAGCAAAAACGAGCTCAACGGATGAAATTGTTGATTACCTTGTAGATGGTCTCTCAGATGACTCAAAGACTACTTCTGAAGCAAATATTGATAGTACAAAAGCATCATCGCAAGCAGATGCTGGTTCTAGTATTAACACTAATTTCTAACTATCTATGAATACATTAATTTTAACACTTACTATTACCAGTCTTTTGGCACCATCATTCGCATTTGCAAATACATCTGGCATGGTTGGAATAGCACAGAAGGAGAGTAGACAAAATCGTGCTGAAAAGATAGAGATGATGGGGGAGAATAGAGCTGAGAAAAAAGCTAACGCCTCGACTACTCGACAGGATATGTTTTGTGCGCAAATAGACAAGATGCTCGCAGGTCTTGATACGAGAGGTCTAAAAATGGAAAAAAAGCGTGATGAAAAAGGGGTAAAGAAAATGGAAAAGAGAGATGAGATGCGAGAGAAGGTTGACATGAAGCGTAATGAGAACGATGCAAAGAAAAAGACACAGCTGGCAGAACTCTCAGCTCGAGCAACGACCGATGTTCAAAAGCAAGCCATTGCTGCTTTTGTCGCTGTTATGGACAAAGCTCTAGTTACCCGTGACTCTGCTGTAGATGCAATTTTAAAGTCACACCGAGATTCAGTGGACACTGTGGTCATATCTAGAATGGCTTCGATTGAGACAGCAATGGCTACAATGAAAGCTACTATAGATTCTGCTAAGGCTACTGCAAAAGCGTCGTGTACAGCCGGCACATCTTCAGAGATGATAAAGACTACTCTCCGTACATCAGTAAAGTCTGCTCAGGATACATTCAAAACGACCGTACAGTCTGTGGAAAAAGTAAAAGACATTTCAGAAGCCGAAAAGACAACCCGCAAGGCAGGAATAGAAAAAGCCCACGCTGATTTTAAGGCAACAGTGGATCAGGCACGAAAGGATCTGAAGACCGCTCTGAAACCAGTGGCAGTGACCGCTTCTACAACGACAGCGACTCAGTAATATACAGGTATAAAAATTAAAAAACACCCCAATAGGGTGTTTTTTTGTTAGTCAATCAAGCCCACTTCGGTGTTCCTGCCAAAGGTCGATTGATTTCGGTATTGCTGAAATACTAAAAACCTGCTATATTCTCTAGGTTATTCCTTGCGCCCATAGCTCAGCTGGTAGAGCAGATCCCTCTTAAGGATAAGGTCGTTGGTTCGACTCCAACTGGGCGCACAAGCTAAAAAATCTGCACGGCCGTAGATTTTTTGAGACTTGTGCAAGACGATAGTAGTTTTGATAGCAATCAAAACTACTGAGTCAGAATCGAGAAATTTTGGGAGTGGCGACTAGCAAAATATTTGTGACCATATTGCAAAGAAAATTGTCCCAATCCTTAAGAATTTTCTTTGCAATGGGCGGGTCGGACTGGAGCATAGCGGAGGGAGGCGGGGGCTTCTACTTTTCACTGAGTTCACAAAGTGAAAAAGTTGTAGTCAACAAAATAGAAAATATGCCGGGGTGGCGAAATTGGCAGACGCACTTGCCTTAGGAGCAAGCGGGGTAACCCATGGAGGTTCAAGTCCTCTCCCCGGCACAAATTACAAAAAACCAACCGCATATACGGTTGGTTTTTTGTTTTTTTGATTGGCTCCGCTGATTTTGGAGAAATTCGAGCGAATAATACAAAGAAAATCATTAAAAATTTATTTACAAAATTGCTTAAATTATGTATCATTATAATATCAAGAAATCACGCTATACATTATATTTTAATGCTAAACAATTACCAAAGTAATGTTAAATAATATTTCGGATAATCTAGGAAAGTTGAGGAGTAAAAGGGGTTACTCCCTCGAAAAGATAGCTCGCCTTGCTGATTTATCTCTTAATACCATTGTTAAAGTTGAAAATGGCGCTAATCAAAATCCAACGATAGAAACCCTAACCAGGATCGCCAATGCATTAGAAGTTAAAGTGGATAACTTAATAAGGTAGATTTATGGCAAAAACACGACAAATTTTATGGCACACAAAATCATCAATAGTCGTTATTGAAGAATTGCACTCAAGCGAGCGCGGCTTAAGTCACGCAGAGGTGGCACTTCGACTGAAACTATATGGACAAAATAAACTACCGGAAGCAAAGGTAGACAGCATTTTTATTATTTTCCTGCGTCAATTCCAAAGTCCTCTCATTTATATACTTGTCGCCGCAAGTGTCGTGGTGTTTGTAATCGGAGAAGTGGTTGATGGATCGATCATTCTCGCTGTCCTTCTTTTTAACGCTATCGTTGGGACAATTCAGGAAGGCAAAGCGCAGAACACATTGCTGGCTCTTAAGAAATTCGTTGAGACCAAAGCCACTGTACTTCGGGACGACAAGGAGATCATCATTCCGGATACGGAATTGGTACCTGGGGATATTCTCATACTCCAAGAAGGAGAGAAAATTCCGGCTGACGCGCGAGTCATTGTTTCCCATAATCTTAAGATTGATGAGGCGGCCCTAACCGGAGAGTCTGAGCCAGTACATAAAACTAGTGAACAGGAGGTCAATGTAGAAACGCTCGGAAAGTATAAAAATATTGCGTACAAAGGAACGAATATAGTCGCTGGTAATGGTCGTGCTGTTGTTATCGCAACAGGATCGCAAACTACTATAGGCGCAATTGCAAGCAAGATTGCACTGGTCAATACCGAGATTCCTCTTAAAGGCAATATTAGGTATCTTTCACGCCTCATCATAATTACAGTAGCCGTTGTTTCTTTGGTGATCTTTACCCTGGGCATCGCTGTTGGCAAACCAGTCAAAGATATGTTCACTACAGTTGTTTCTCTGTCGGTATCAATTATACCGGAAGGACTACCTATTGTGGTGACTCTTATTCTCGCCATGGGCGTGCGACGAATGAGTAAGCGCAACGCACTGGTCAAGAAACTTCAGGCGGTCGAGGCTTTAGGGCAAGTCAGTATCATTGCTGTTGATAAAACCGGTACGATCACCAAAAACGAGCTGGTGATTCGAAAGGTGTATGTGGGAGAAACAATGTTTGATGTTGGGGGTATTGGATATGAGTCAAAAGGTAATATCATTTTGAATGGCCGTATCATTGACGCCGTTAATCATCCGGAACTTTTACTCGCCGGAAAGACTGGTGCTTTTTGTTCTAGTGCCAGGGTCATGTATTCCGAAGAGGATAAACGGTTCCGGATCAGCGGAGACCCGACCGAAGCAGCAATGCTTGTACTCTCGCAAAAGCTTGGTTTTCACAAAGAAGACCTTGAGAGAGAGTCTGCTGTTATTGGAGAAATTCCATTTGACTACCGGCTCAAATATCACGCAATGCTTCGAGCTGTCGAAGGCAAGAATTTTTTAATTACCGTCGGTGCCCCTGAAATTATTTTGGAATTATCTGAGACTGTCTGGTTGAACGGCAAACGGAAAGAACTCACAAATGATGAACGAAAAAATCTTAAGTCAGTTTTTTATAAAATGTCGCAGGAGGGTTTGCGTGTGGTCGCTTTTGCCATCGATCCTGATGCAGGCAAAACTCTCAAGCCGGAAAAGATAAAAAATCTTTCTTTCGGGGGCTTCTATGGAATGAAAGATGCCACAAGGACGGAAGCGGCCATGGCTATAAAGAAGGTGGAATCCGCTGGAGTAAAAGTAGTGATGATTACCGGTGACCACAATATAAACGCCCATGCCATAGCCAAAGAAGTAGGTATCTGGCATGAAGGTGATGAAGTGCTCACTGGGTTGGAAATTGAAGGCATGTCCGGTGGGGAGTTATCAGAAAGACTCAAAACGATTTCAGTGTTTGCTCGAGTGAACCCAGAACATAAGATGAAAATCATCGGGGCATATCGCGCTCGCGGTGAAGTGGTGGCCATGACTGGAGATGGGGTAAATGATGCGCCATCGCTAGTTGCCGCCGATATTGGTGTGGCAATGGGTAACATCGGGACCGAAGTAGCAAAAGAGGCCTCTGATATCGTTCTTCTCGACGACAATTTAGAAAGTATTGTTTCGGCGATTGAAGAAGGTCGCAGTATTTATAAGACTATCAAGAAAGTCATTTTGTATCTCTTTTCAACAAGCATGGGAGAAGTTTTTACTATTATAGGTGCGCTTATTTTGGGATATCCACTACCAATATTAGCGGCACAGATTATCTGGCTGAATTTTGTCACAGATGGTTTTCTTGATGTGTCGCTGGCCATGGAACCCAAAGAGCATCATTTGCTCGACGGCAAGTTTGAAAAGCCGAAAAAATATTTCGTTGATAAACTGATGGCAAAGAGAATGGTGCTTATGTCCTTGGTGATGGCTGTCGGAACACTCTTTCTTTTTAAAAATTACTACGAGGCGGACTTGGCAAAAGCTTGGACAATATCACTTACCGTCTTAGCTGCGTTCCAATGGTTTAATGCATGGAATTGTAGATCCGATAGCAAATCTATCTTCAAAATGAACCCGTTTTCTAACAAATATTTAGTGTGGGCCACTGTCACTGTTATCTCACTACAATTACTTGCTATTTATACTCCAATCATGAATACATACTTGAAAACAGTTCCCCTCAATCTTTCCGATTGGATGATACTCATACCAGTGGCAATATTGATTGTCCCTGCTGAAGAAATACGCAAATTCTTTTACCGAAGAAAGTTAGCTTAAATGTGTATAAATCTGCTCAAAACCATTAAAAAATATATTCATAGTAAACCGAAAATCAAAAAGGTAGTAGGGGCAATTTTGTTTTTTATTGGATTTGCCGCTTTCTTTACGCCACTCACACCAGGTTCATGGTTAGCAATTATTGGTCTTGAATTATTAGGTGTACGAATTTTGTTTTTTGATAAATTCCAATTTTGGAAGAAAAAATAATCCCATCCAATTTGGGCTTGAGTACAAGCTCAAAAGGCCTTGCAAAAGTGTCCCCACTTTCTCAACCCAAAAAATAGTTTTCGCTAAACCTCGTCCGCATTGTTCCGCCACCTGCGTGAATATCCTTACGGGTAGAACACTGAAAGAAAAACAACCTGTATTTTGTGCCAAAGCAAAGTGGGAACCGTTTTGCGAGAGAGGACTTGAAAGACTTTCTAAATTTTTGAAGATGTACTCATAAGAAAAAATATTGAACCCTCCCACAACTTTGTCTGGAGAGTGTTCAATTTCCATTTCCTTCACGCCACCATCATTTTTCCATTACATGCACTTTTTCAATATGTGCATCCATAAAAAACAGAGCGTTACTCTGCTTTTTATTTCATGTCTATGTAAATTTTACAACATCCAGAAATACTACTGAAACAAACTTTCAACTACTGCTTTAACATCCATACCATCTGCTTGGCCCTTTGTCTCTTTCATTACAACCCCAATAAACTGACCCATCTTGGCTTTATCAGTCACAGCCATTTTGATTTTTAGGACTTCAGCAATCTTTTTTATCTCATCCTGCCCCATCATTTTTGGGAGGAATGTTTCAAGTATAGCAAGCTCAGCTTTTTCATCTATTGCAAGATCTTCTCGTCCGCCTTTAGTAAATTGATCGATAGAATCTTTGCGCTGTTTGACTGCCTTTTTGACCACAGCTATAGTTTCTTCATCGATGAGAGCGTCTTGCGGGCTTTTGTTTTTTGCTACGAGCTCGTTGATAAATCCAGCCATCAGTCCTCGGATCACACCTAGTCTTACAGCATCTTTTGCGATCATAGCTGGCTTCATTTGGTCTTTGATGGTTTGTTGTAGGGACATGGTTTTTTATATTATTTTTTTAAATCCTCCGTCTCGAATACTCGCCACCTCCTTTATGAAAGGAGGAATAATAGCTGACCTCATACTATCATACAGAGGAGATAATTGGTATAATTTCGACATGATTCAAAATATTCTAATTTTCCTCGTCGCGCTCCTTCTCGTAGGCAACATTGCTTTAGTGTTTTTTGCTTTGCGAAAAAAGAAGGAACCTGCAGACACCTCCGAGAGTAACAGTATGCAACTTTTGCTCCAACAAATGAATGAGCTTTCCCGTACGGTAGATAGCAAAGTGGGGGAACTCAATAAAACTGTTGATGCAAAAATGACTGAATCAGCAAGAGGAATGAGTGACACTATCCACCGTCAGTTTGGGGAGTCGGCAAAGCTTATAAAAGAAGTAACTCAGGGTCTTACTAAGCTCGATGAGACCAATAGGCAGGTGGTATCTTTTGCTGACCAGCTCCAAGGCCTTCAAGATATTTTAAAAAATCCAAAACAGCGCGGAGTTTTGGGCGAGTACTACCTCGAAACCCTTTTAAAAAATGTGTTGTCTCCCGCGCAGTTTCAAATGCAGTATGCTTTTGCAAAC
Organism: Candidatus Tayloriibacteriota bacterium; assembly: GCA_943354385.1. GTDB lineage: Bacteria > Patescibacteriota > Minisyncoccia > Phycocordibacterales > PALSA-1337 > SCTV01. Next base: position 44,808 of record CALRBR010000003.1, on the reverse strand, counting down.
GGCGAAATCGTAGATGCAGCTGTTTTTGTAAGGGATAAAATTATACCGATTGACTCAAAGTTTTCTCTTGAAAATTACAATCGTATGGTGGAAACTCGTGACCCAGCGGAGAAGGAGCGTCTGGAGAAAACCTTTGTAAATGATTTAAAACTACGTATTGTGGAAACATCAAAATATATCCGACCCAACGAAGGAACTATGGATTTCGCTTTTATGTTTATTCCGCACGAGGCGATTTATTATGATTTACTTATCAACAAAATTGGTGCGGTGGTGGAAGATACTGAAAATTTGATACAAAGAGCGGCGGGCAAGTACAAGGTAATTATTGTGTCGCCGACCTCCTTCCTTGCCTATCTCCAGACCGTGTTACAGGGCCTAAAGGCGATGCAAATCGAGGAGACGGCAAAAGATATAGTGAAGCGGGTGGAGGAGCTTGGTAAGCATTTAAAGAGCTTTGAGGAATATCATAAAAAGCTCGGCACTTCGCTCGGCACGGTGGTGAGCCATTACAACAATTCCGGCAAGGAATTTAAAAAAATCGATAAGGATGTTTTGCGCATTGCTGGAGTTTCGGCGGGGATTGAGGTTGCAATGCTGGAGAAGCCAGATATTGCGCAGGAGGAGTAATTTTTTTGTAGGTGTTTTTTTGTGAGATTGTGTTACAATGCATAGCGGTGATTTTGTTCTTGCTCGCTAGCTGACTAAAAAAGAACCCAAAGGGTGTGTTGAAATCCGTCCTACCCTGGATCTGCGACACTATTAAAAAAGCTACGAGCTTTATCACCATCGTGTCACCACCACGAAAAAGCCACGGGGAATCCTCATCCCCGTGGCTTCACTTTTTCCTATTTTTAATTTTATGACGATGTGTTGTGTTTTTGTAGGTGATTTATTCTGTCTCTCTGCTTGTTTTAAAGGCATTATGTTATACCAAATAGATTCAATATATATGATTTGGAGGTGGCCCATAACCACCCCTTTGTTTCATGCAGAGAGGCCAGCCTTGGTTAGGATCATGGCAAATTGCTGACGATAGAGTAACGGTCTTATCAGTATTCCAATCACCTATTGCGACTATCGAGTCGCAGCCCCGGGAGAGAGCTTACGTTCAGAGGTTTCTCTTTTTCAATAGCGTACTCTTATGGTGAACTAGGTAAATCAAACAATGTAAATAAAAAAGCGACTACAGTAGTCGCCGTGAAGTGTTTCTGTCTAAACACTTTACATTTTTACAGGAACATCAAAAACCTCTCGATTAAGCCAGCGGAACATACTAATCTGCTCCATAATCCCGAGTGATTTGAGGTCACTGTAGGCTGTTCCGATAGCGATCATGTAGTGAGCAAACAGAAGCTGTGAAGTCTCTAGTCCAGCTTTGTCGGCACCGATCGAGCGATCAAGTTTCCCCAGATCATCTAGAGTGACTCCTGCCATAACCTCGGTGACATGCAAGGCTTTTGGATTTCTCAACATAATCTCAGCAATTGTTTTTTCGAAGATCCCGCCTGAGGCTTCGTTAAAAACAAGAGTTTCGAGCCTGTGCATTTCAATCTCTTCGGCTACATACTCGCTTGAGTCAGGTGTAAAATACCCCTTGCCAGTAAGTGAGACAGGATGCCTTATTCCATGTCCAAGTTCGTGGTAGAGGAGGCCTGCAAAAACCGAGTAAGGCACCTCAACCGCATTTACAAACATTCCCCAGTCTGATCGCCAGTAAAGGCTGGAGGGAGCGTTAATACTTTTTTCGAGTGTTCCAGCCTGTTTTTTGGCGACGAAGCATATTTCCACACCAGCTTGTTTAATCTGATGAGCTTGGCCAATAGTAATAGAGGCATTTCCACGTAGGAATACAGATACTGCAAATGTTCCAAATTTCGTGTGTATTTGCTCAGCCAGGGGACTGACTTTGCGGAAGCGATCGAGAGTATTTTTCACTAGTTTTTCTCGATCCATCATTTTTTGGACAAAGGCACCATCTTCCGGATTGAGCGGAAGGTCGCTGAGCCACCATATTTCGGGAACTTTAGCTTTCTCTCGAAAATAGGCAGTTTCTAGGGCGTGGACTTTTTGACCAGATGGACTCGAGACTGTTTTCGCTACTGGTGTCGGGGAGGTGGTCTGTGCTCCCTCGCCAGTTTTCGATGGCCGAGTCATTAGCCAGACTGAGGCTACGATGATGACACAGAGAACACAGAACATGGAAAACCGATCAAGCTTACATTCGGAAACGGGTGGGGGAGTGTAGTGTTTTTTCATGGATTCCTATACTGACGGTTGACCGAGGTGAGAGGTTTTCAAGGGAAAGTGTCTTTTGACTCTTTCTTGACTATTCTGTCTATATATTAATATAAATAATGAATATCGTCAAGTGCTCCATGGGGCTATTTCCCTATACCACCAGGTATCGTTGACTTTTATTTTGTTTCATATATACTGTGTAGCACTATGGAATTTGCGGTTATACAAACAGGAGGTAAGCAATACAAGGTCGCCAAGGGCGATGTGGTGATGATTGAGAAAATCACGGGTACTTATGCCGAAGGTGACAAGATCACTTTTGACAAGGTTTTGCTTGTAGATAACGGCAAAGATACCACTATCGGTACTCCTTTTATTGCTGGCGCAGCAGTAGAAGCAACCCTCAAAGAAATTGGCCGAGAGGCAAAGGTAAACGTCATCAAGTATAAGCAAAAGAGCCGATACTTCAAGAAAAACGGCCACCGCCAGCCTTTCTTCAAAGTAGCGATTGATTCAATAAAATAACTGAAACATTAAATCCCCTTTCGGGGATTTAATGTTTTGAGAAAGTATATAAAAAAGGAATGGGCGGTCTCGAAAGAGCCGCCCATTGTTTGTGTGCCTAGATGAGGGTTATTCCTCCATCTCTCCAGGCTGGAGATTTTTGACCACCATCAGATGGTGATCGTGGACGACCAACGCGTTGTTGGCGCCCCTAGCGTTCTGGTCCCAGCTGGGGCCACGAACGTTGATTGCCAGGATGCCATCCTCCTGCATGACGAGCTGGCCGGACCGATCGGGATACATCCCTGGAGGGTTCTCCCACACGAATGCATCTTTCCATGCTTTGCCACGGTTGAGCTCACGGATGAGGTCTAGCGTGTCTGCCCCGAAAACCTTGACTTTTGGCAGGGCGTCGAGTGCTGCCAGCTTTTGTTGGAGATGTTCGACACTGATACCGAAGCTCGCCGCGGTCTTTTCGATGGGGATTCCATCCTGTGTGGGACGGGAGCCATCGTCCATATTTTCAAACCGGAGCCACTCCTGCATGATGGTGGTCTTCTCGAGTTGTGGCCCACGGGGATCATATTGGTTCTTGACCCATCCCGTTGTTTTGTAAAGTTCGACCAACCTCCAGTTGTTGTTTCGCAACCCCGCAGATAGGTTGGTGATCCGCACGCCGTGCGTGCGGATGACTTCCTTGCCGAGAGGGACGTATTTCGCCCCCTGGATTTTTTTGAAATCCGTGCCCGGACGGGTGGAGATTTTCTCATCTACCTCCCGTGCGAGGACGCGGTGCTGGTTGCCCAAGAAGCTCATTCGCACTTGGATGACCGTGAGCGTGGGGTCCTCGAGGCCAAACTGGCCGTCGATTCTCCACATCTTGTCGAACTTTGGTCCCATCGCTGTTGCGAGGGAGGTGATGTTGCGTAACATAATTTTCCTTTTTTCCTTCCGACTGTTTCCGATTCCTACCTCCGTGCCCAAACGGGAGCACAAGATCCATTATGTGTATTTAGTTGTTCACACGACAGAAGAGTGGGGGAGAGATGAAAGGTGTGGTTCGGTAAAATTAAATCAACTGAGCGAATATTACCTTTTTATCTCCCACACACTATCCTGTCGGCGAACTTGTATCAAAGAACCATTACTTACCTTTATTTATCTATTATAGCATACTATGTACATAAATGTCAAGTACTATGGTGTGGTGGGAGTTTGGTGGCTGTGTAGAAGGGTAATTTGGGAAGGCCCCTGGATTTTAGTAGAAAATCCAGGGACCGAGAGAATTTTAGCCAACATTGCCGATTTTTTATACTATTTCGCTAGGAGTCTCGCTTTTTTGCTCCGAAACTCTATTTTTAAGAGCATTTTTAATTGTATCGCTATCTGAGTATTCGAGCTCAGTGCCTGTCGAGAGACCACGACCGAGAGCACTCATGGTGATGTTATATTTTTGTGCAAGCGGTGCAAGCGACTGTTTCAAAAAGTCTAAAGTATTTTCTCCTTCGGGATTGACGCTCATCGCAAAGATAATTTCTTTGAGCCCGTCCGCTACAGCTCTTTTTTCAACTTTTGCCAAGAGCTCACTAAGGCGGATTTTCTTTTCTGGTATTTTTTCAAGTACCGGCACTGTTCCTCCGAGAATAAAATATTTACCATTGAAAATATGATTCTTTTCTATTGTTTCAAAATCAATATCTCGACAGACTACCATCAGGCTCACCATTTCCCGATTTTTATTTTTACAAATAGAGCAGATGAGGTCACCACGAGTATCATTGGGAAAAAAGCGAAAACATTCGCTACAGGTGCGAATTGTATTTTTGAGCTCTTGTATTAGCCGACACATCTCGTCTAAGTAATGTGCATTACGACTGAGGAGAAAATAGACAAATCTTTTTGCCTGTCTTGGGCCGACCCCAGGTAACTCGGTAAAATACTGTATCAGTGAATGAATTGAGTCCATAGAGACTAGTATAGCAAATCATAACAAGCCTCCGCCATAGGTACTTAAAAATGGTACGACTATTTTTCTGCTGAAAAGTGTCTCGATACTCGCCTCGACAGTCTCCGTAGCCCATTTTTAAGTACCTATTGCGGAGGCTCTTTATTTGTACACAGCTTAGACACAGACTTCTCCCATTTTCAATCTTTGCGAATAAAACAGACATGCTAGAATGACTCTATGCAAAAAACAATCCGACCAGCGCCACTTCGCATTCCACCTCAAAGTATTGAGGCTGAAAAAGCATTGCTTGGTTCTATTATGATACGTCCTGATGCGATCAATGAAGTGATGGACGTGGTGGGCGGACATTCTTTTTACGTCGAAAAGCACCGTAATATTTGGAAGACGATGCTCGAGCTTTTTGGTAAAGGCACACCGATTGATCTTCTCTCACTCTCATCTCGTCTCAAGGAAAAAGAGCAGCTTGAACAGGTGGGCGGTGCGAGCTTTCTCACCGAGCTCGTAAACGCAGTGCCTTCATCCACGAATGCAAAACACTATGCGGAAATAGTAGAAAAAAAGCATATGATGAGAAGCCTGATTGAGGCTGCTGAGCATATCGGGGAGCTTGGCTTTGACGAGGCTTCTGAGCTCGAAGATTTGCTCGATCGTGCAGAGAAAAAAATTTTTGAGGTTACCAATTATTCAGGCTCGAGTAAGTTTGTAGAAATTAAAGATACTTTAGTGGAGGCATGGGATAGAATTGACCGTTTGCATAAAACGAAAGATGATATGCGTGGTGTACCGACTGGTTTCAAAGAGCTCGATAACAAGCTCGCAGGTTTCCAGAAGTCTGACTTGATCATTCTTGCCGCGCGACCTAGTATGGGTAAGACATCCCTTGCGCTCGATATTGCTCGAAAAACCGCAATCAATCATAAAATCCCAGTAGGTATATTCTCTCTTGAAATGAGCTCGCAACAGCTTGTAGACAGAATGCTCTCTGCAGAGTCTCAGGTGGACTCGTGGAAAATCCGTACAGGACAAAATTTGTCGATCGAAAATGACTTTGGCCGTATCCGTGACGCAATGGATAAGCTTTCGAAGGCGCCTATTTATATTGACGATCAGCCAGGAAATAATATATTAAAAATGCGAGCTATTGCACGTCGACTAAAAAGTGAAAAGGGACTTGGTCTTATTATTGTTGACTACCTCCAGCTCATGGTACCTACTACTAGTCGCCATTCTGACAATGTAGTGCAACAGGTGACCGAAATTTCCCGCTCACTAAAAAACCTAGCTCGTGAGCTAGATGTGCCGGTAATCGCTTTGTCACAGCTTTCTCGTGCGGTGGAGCAAAGAGGTGGCAAGCCGAGGCTTTCTGACTTGCGAGACTCAGGCTCTATTGAGCAGGATGCAGACGTAGTTATGTTCATTCATCGAGAAGACAAGTACAATGAAAATTCAGACAAAAAGGGTATTGCAGAAATTATGATAGAAAAACATCGAAATGGCCCTACTGGTGTAGCTGAGCTATTCTTTGATGAAAAGAAAACTACTTTTATGAGTATTGAAAGAAATGATTTTGGTGATTTTGATAAAAGCTAAAACAAATTTTTCTTGGCAGAAATAGACTCTATTTAGATATAAAACTTATTCGCCGGAACATTTTAATAAAAATTTTTTGGGGGCAGAGTTTTAAGATTTAAGATTGGATTAAAAGAATTCCCCCGGCCGAGTACGGCCGGGGGAATTCTTTTAATTAAAAAACTGCTCGAAAGCAGTTGTTTGAAAACATTAATTTCTATCCACCAACTCAAAAAAAGAAGAAACGTAGCTTCCTCGGATACCCAGGAAACTAAGCATCTGTTCTCCGTTGTGGGGAGCTGTAACGGTGTTGACGAGGAGGTCAATACCATCTGTGATCCGGTATTGACCAGCAATCTCACTGTTTCCTGAGTCTATTGGTAGAAGCTTTGCTTTCGGTCGGACAGTCTGACCAGCTTTGAAAAGTTTCATGTGAATATTGATTTTTAATCCATACATACCTTATCACTTAAGAGGTATTAGTCAATCACTGACTATTACTCCTTTCTCATCGGGGCTTTTCTCACCATTTCTAAAATCTCCTCAGGACTATCGGTAATGGTATATAATTGCATATCTTTCTTAGTAATAGTACCATGTTCTTCGTATAAATCTTTGAAAATAGTTTCTTGAAGGGGTTCCCAATAATCCTTACCGACAAGGATGAGTGGAACTCTTGGAATCTTGTGAGTCTGAACTAGAGTCACTATACCGAAAAATTCGTCAAGAGTACCAAAACCACCGGGGAAGAAGAGGTATGCTTCAGCAGAAAAGGCAAGAATTACTTTTCGTGTGAAGAAATAGTTACAGATGATAGATTTCTGGACATACTTGTTTATTACCAGTTGTTCATGAGGAAGTTTGATGTGGACGCCCAGCGACACCCCACTTGCTTCACTTGCACCCTTATTTGCAGCTTCCATGATGCCGTAACCACCTCCTGTTACTACTGCATAACCAAGCTCGGTAACTATCATTTTTGCAATTTCGTACGCCCATTTGTAGTGTGGGTTATCTTCAACTAAACGAGCAGAGCCAAAAAAAGTAACTGATTTTTTGTGTGGACGAATAAAATCGAAACCTTCTCTGAGCTCTCGATTTATTCTGTCGAGTCTATCAGATGTTTCATGATCCATTTCTCCTACCAAGATTGGCTTTGCTACACCTTTTTTAAAAGTTTTGAAAAATTTCATGCAAATAGTATAGCATGAAATATGTTGCTAATACTAAAGTACCTATTCCTTCGGATTAGTCATACTCAGGCTTTTCAAAAACTCCGCTAGATCGTCACCTTTTATTTCTCGGTACTGACCTTCTCGGAGCTCACCTAGCTCGATGTTCATAATACGAATGCGCAAAAGGTCAAGTACTTCATGGTTGAGTACCATACACATTCGACGGATCTGTCTTTTTTTACCTTCTGTTAATACAATACGGAAATGTTGATCGTCCAACTGGGACACTTCACAAGGTTTGGTTGTGTACCCATCATCGAGCTTAATACCCAGGCTCATTTTTTTTATAAAGTTTTCATTAATGGTTTTGTGTACACGAACAATATATTCCTTGCTGTGAACATATTTCGGGTTTAAAAGTTTGTCTGTGATACGTCCGTCGTCAGTCAAAATAATCAATCCGCGAGAGTCTTTGTCAAGTCGGCCGATCGGGAAAACTTTTTTAGGAAATTTAGTAATATTGATGATACTTTTTTCACCGGCTTGAGGTAGATTGGTCACCACTCCTACGGGTTTGTTGTAGGCGTAGTAGGTGCGTGTCTCTGGAGCAAAGTCACGCGGAAGATTGACTTCCACCACATCACTTTCCTCTACCTTGTCACCGAGAACCGCTTTTTTATGATTGATAAACACCTTACCAGATTCAATAATTACATCTGCCTTGCGACGTGTGCAATAGTTTTTGAGAGAAAGGTAACGATTGATGCGAATAGGGTACTCAATATTCTGGGTTTCTGGTACATCTATCTTTACCACCTTTTTTTGAGAAGGTGTTGGATAGTCTTTTGCCGGATATGCTCTCTTCGATGTCTTAGCTCTTGGTCTATACATGTGGTGCAGTCTAGCATAAAATTGTAGAAATTACAACAAAAATAGGTTTTTGTCTAATTTGTACCTTGTAACTTTTGATTTTTATAAAAAAATGTGATACATTGTCTTTAGTTATTATAAAAAAAATAAATAGTAAACACATATGAATAATCCAAAGGTAAATCAGGGGGTGGCGATAGGGGCGGGGGTAATCGTGGTATTAGGGTTGTTGATGTTCGGTACCTCGGTAGTGCAGTCTCCTGGTGATGTAGATTCTGTAACCAATACAAGCGATTTTGATCAGGTGCCACAGGCGAATATTGAACAGACTGCAATTCAGACTACACCCGAGGCTACAAAACCAGAAGAAATTAAAAAAGAAACAACAAAAATAATGTCTGAAGAAATTACAACAAAAGAGGGTTTGAAATATACTGACATAGTTGTTGGTACTGGAGCTGTGGCTGTGGCAGGTAAAGAAGTGACTGTGCATTACACGGGAACATTTACTAATGGTAAAAAGTTTGATAGTTCTGTAGATCGAGGACAGCCACTTCCTTTTTTGCTCGGTGCAGGAAAAGTGATCAAGGGTTGGGATCTCGGAGTGGCTGGTATGAAAGTGGGTGGTAAAAGACAGCTCACTATTCCTGCGAGTCTTGGGTACGGAGCAAATACATACGGGCCGATTCCTGGGAACTCAACACTTTTGTTTGATGTAGAGTTGCTTAGCGTGAAGTAGACTTAAGTATTAATCCTCCCTTTGTAAAGTGAGTACCCGAAGGGAAAGGGATTTTTTCATTTTAAAATCCTCCATATTGAGTACAAGGCACCTACTTTAAGAAAGGAGGAATTGTGCTCTGATGGCTGATGTTTCGCTATTATGAAATTTACCATTGAGAAAAAAATGTTTGGCAAGCTCGGACGAGCTGGAAAAATAGAAACACCACATGGGACTATAAATACCCCGGCTTTTATTGTGGTGGGGACAAAAGCGACGGTCAAAGCACTGACACCTGAGCAGGTCAAAGAGCTCGGTGCTCAGGCGGTACTGGCCAATACCTATCATCTCTACCTAGAGCCAGGTGAAAAAATAGTCAAAGCATGTGGCGGTTTGCACAAAATTATGAATTGGTCTGGGCCGACATTTACTGATTCAGGAGGGTTTCAGGCCTTTTCACTTGGTGTGGCTTTCGGTACTACTATTAGTAAACTTTCTAAGCCCCAATCAAACGGCTTTGAGGAACGAGAGAGGCAGAGCGAATCTGTGCGAAGTGAAGGAATGCCACCTTTGGCAAAAATTACTGAAGACGGGGTGATGTTCAAATCATACAGAGACGGTGGCGAGCATTTTTTCTCTCCAGAAAAATCAATTGAAATACAAAACAGTATTGGCGCAGATATTATTTTTGCGTTTGATGAATGTACTTCACCGACCGCTGACAAACAATACCAAAAAGAGGCAATGGATCGGACTCATAGGTGGGCGGCTCGAAGCCTTGCTAGGCATCGAGAACTACAAATTGAAAATGCAAAATTAAAATTTGAGGAGAGGAAGGGTAAGCAAGCGCTTTTTGGTGTGGTGCAGGGCGGACGCTTTGAAGATTTGAGAAAAGAAAGTGCGAAGACTATCGGTGCGATGGACTTTGACGGCTTTGGTATTGGGGGAAGTTTTGATAAGCAGGATATTGGAACTGCAGTCTCTTGGATCAATGAAGAGTTACCAGAAGGGAAACCTAGACACTTGCTCGGAATTGGCGAGCCAGAAGATTTTTTCCTCGCAATTGAAAATGGGTGTGATACCTTTGACTGTGTTGCCCCTACTCGACAAGCTCGCAACGGCACTCTCTACACCAGGGCTGGCAAAATACATATTGATAATACAAAATATCGGGAATATTTTTCACCGATTGAAGCGGACTGTACCTGCTATACCTGTCGCAACTATACTTTGGCCTATGTAGCTTACCTAGCCCGTACTAAAGAGCTTTTGGCACATACACTGACCTCGATTCATAATTTACATTTTATCGTGCATCTTGTGGAGAAGATTCGGCTAGCTATTTTGGCAGATACTTTCAACGAGTTCAAGGAGACGTTTCTAAAGGATTATAGGAATGGCAAGTAGGTGAGTTTTTGAGCATTTCTCCCTAAAATCGGCAGATTCGGGAGCATTAGACTGCCCTGGAGGTAACCTCTGTATGTGGTACGATGAAAAGTATTAACAGGGTGTTTACTAATTGGGGTCTAAATTTAGGTAGTAATCTAGGATGTTTTTGGTATCGAGCTGAAATTTACAGTTGTCCTTAATCGCGGCGTAATTGAACCCTCCACCGACAAAGTCAGGAGAGGGTTCAGTTGCTTCTGTTTTCTTGTCCAGGTTATCATTACAAGGTATACTATTTAATTATGATCCCACAAAAAGGACAACTATATTTTCTCGGAGTACTTGGTTTGATAGCTGTAGTAGCAAATATCGCTGTTTTTTTGCCATTCCTCATTGTTATTGTAGTTTCCTCAATGTGTGCAATCATTCTCTCTCCACTCTATGATAGCTTTGAAAAAATTTTTCGTGGAAAAAAAAGTTTAGCATCGCTCGCTGTTCTGTCTTTGGTTGCCGTGGCTATTGTAGCTCCGCTAGTTTTCATTACCCACCAGGTCTTTGCTGATGCAGTTGGTCTTTATGGAACAATAAAAGCTGGAGGGGTAGATGGACTGGTTACTATGGTACACAAGATAGAACTTCCAATACAGGAATTTTTCCCTAACTTCTCGATTGATGTACAAAAGTATGCCGCGCTCATCGTATCTTTTATTGCTGATAATTTGGGCAAGCTTTTCTCAAGCACGGCATATGGTGTGTTTAATGTATTCCTCGGTATCCTCATGCTATTTTATTTTCTCAAAGATGGTGTAAGGTTTAGAAACGAAATTGTGCGATTAAGTCCACTCTCAGATAACTACGATCAAGAGATTCTTTCTCGTATTTCGCTTGCGGTAAACTCGGTGGTCAAGGGTTCACTTTTGGTAGCCGTCATTCAAGGTATCTTTACTGGTGTCGGTCTTGCATTTTTCGGAGTACCCAACGCTACACTTTGGGCGACCATTGCTGCGGTCGCTGCACTAGTACCAGGTCTCGGTACGGCTTTTGTTATTCTGCCGTCAGCGATTTTCCTTTTTGTTACAGGCAACACAGGCTCGTCAATAGGACTCCTGGCCTGGGGTGTACTTGCCATAGGACTCATAGACAATATGCTCCTACCAATTTTCCTGAAAAAAGATTTTCATATTCATCCACTCCTTATCCTTCTCTCAGTGCTCGGTGGAATATCTTTTTTTGGAATACTTGGTTTTTTGCTCGGGCCACTTCTCTTGAGCCTTCTCTTTACCCTCGGAGATATTTATAAAATGATGGTGTCAGGAACAGTACCTAAAAAAGAATAAATACGCTATTATATAGGCATGTCTACGAGTCCTCGATATGAAAAAATGCTATTGGTGACGATGGTAATTGCTTTTGGTATAGTGACTTTTTCCGCGATATCTAATAATCGTCGTGATGTATCCACTCTCGAGCCGGTGAAGGTTGGTTTTATTTCTGCACTTAGTGGTGTGGGAAGCTCAATTGGTGAGGAGAATTTAAAGGCAGTACACCTCGCAATAGATGAAATAAACGGAAAGGGAGGTGTAGATGGACGACCAGTAGATCTGATCGCTGAAGATGTGCCTTTTATCTCTACGCAAGTATCTACCACAACTCCAGGCTACGAAGTTTTTGAAAGAAGATTCAGAGCGCGTTTTGGCCGGTCGCCAGAAATACCTTCTGCCCTCCGTGCCTACGAAGCAGTTTATCATATTGTCGGGGATTTAAAGAAGTAGTTTGGTACTCATTCCTCCTTTTAAAGAAGGCCGTCCACAGGTGTCGATCACAAACGATCGACTCGGTGAGTAGTCGAAGTGTAGGATTTGAAACTAAGATCATTTAAACTTTAAATTTATTTCCAGCCCAATCTATAAACAAAAAATTGGGTTAAAAAGTTTGATGGGGTATATGCAGTAGACCATCTCTTTTTTTCAATAAGGAAAATTACTTATGTAATCGTCCAAACGTATCCGGTAAGTCTACTTTTTTAATTACACTATGGAGCATATAAGGACTTGATATGTCAACTTTCGGACTATGTTTTTGTGCTGGACAGTGGCAAGCTTTCGGCAGAAGGTACTCCGGATAAAGCCCTCTCAGAAAAGGCCGTGGTTGAGGCATATTTGGGCGAATAATGATACAAAATATGGGTACGTCAAGCACTTGCTTGACTTTTATACTACAATGTGCTAGTATTAGGGTTGGGCCTACTTGTGTAGGGCACCTTCACAATTCAATCGGTTTCGGTTAACGTCGGTCAACAAACACTCGGAAAACTCGGAAACTCCTGAAATTCTATGAACTCCACCCTGTCACTCCTCCTCCAGATGGCCGCCTTCGTCGTGTTCTGCACCGTCCTCGGCGCCTGGGCCTACAATCATTGGCTCGGCATCGGGGATCCCACGGTCAGCCCGAACCCCAAGCAGAAAGAGAAGAACATGTTTGCGGTTATCATGACCGTCCTGTTTCTCGCTGTGGTGGCTTGCGTGTTCACCTACATCGTGACCAACGGCCATGACTCCTTGGCTTCGCTCAAGAAGCAAGACACGGCTCCGGTGCTTGTTGCCAATCCCGTTCCTGTCCCGCCGACTCTTCACGAGACGACAGTGCAGAAGCAGATCGAGCAAGAGCTCCGCGATGTGCACAAACGCCAGATGGCCCTGAGCGACGCCCAAGCGGCGACGACCAAGGCTGACCGCGCACACATCGAGAAGCAACGCGAGCAAGCCTTGAAGGCTGAAAAACTCGACAGCAAGCTCGCTGTGTTCGAACGGTTTGCGAAAGTTGGCGAAGGCCAACTGAAACTGCTGGAGAAGATCTCCACGCAGAAACCGCCGGTGGTGAATGTGACGAACTACACGACAGTGCAGGTTCCCACTATCACCAACATCGTCAATGTCGCGCCCTCAACGGCGACCTTTACGGTGCAGGCGTCGGCTGTCACGAACATTGTGAATGTGGCACCTGCGGCAACCCCGCCGGTGACCATTCAGAATGTGGTGACGAATGTGACGGTTGTGCAACCCACACCCGTGACATTTACCATCACCAACGTGACAACTGGGACACTGACGTCGGCAGTCCCGACCAAAGTGATCGTGACCCCGAAGCCCGCTACGCTCGCACCTGCGCTAGCCCCCGCTCCACCTGTTGCTCCCAAGCAACCGGCGAAAGTGAAGGCCCAGAAGGCGCCTGCGACTCCGCCGGCCGAGGTTCAGCCTCCCACGAAAGTAACGCAAGTCGTTCCCGCACCGAAGGCTCCGGCATTCAAGGCTGGTCGCGTGCTCGTGAAGCACATCAATACGGTCACCCTGGATAAGGGACTCAAAGACCGTGGTTGGGGGATTGGTTGGACCTTCCGAAAGTTTGACTCGCGGGAATCAAAGGGTGGTCAGGTGATCACTCGGGAATACTCCCTCGCAGTGGACGTCAAAACCCAGGAAGACATAGCAGTGGCGCAGTCGGCACTCGACCTCTTCCTCGCGCATCATGCAAAGGATTTGGCCGACAATGACGATTACGTCAAGGACAGGGAGACTCTCCAGCAGAGCAACCTGGGGAAGCTATTCGCAAAGTTCCTCGCCGAGCGGACGGGCTCAAACCTGATCAAGATCTCCGGGATGAATCCCGAGATCAAGTTCAGGGTTTTGCCCGGTCCGACGGGAACCTGACGAAAGCAGTTGAGGCCTAGCCTCGCACAAGTACGTAGCACAATTGATGTGAGCGTACTTTTTTATTTATATGTGATAATATTAAATTACACTATTTATTTCCTAGTATTTTTGATCATTTTTTGGTATAATTCAATAATAAAAGTGGTTGATTGTTGGGGCTAGTTCTCTGTGCCATTAGTGTATTTAAATCACCGCGTGTCTGGTTTAAGTTGCGATCTAAATATTAATCTAAGAATTTCTGCTATCAATTATTTATGGCTATTAAAAAAGCAATACAAATAAAAGAGCCGGTGATAAGGAATATTGCAAATGAGATTAAAAAGCCCTCGGCTCTATCAACTAGTAAAATAGCAAAAGATTTGACTGACTCTCTGAGATCTATGGGGCTCGTCGGTATGGCGGCGCCATAAATCGGAAGCAGCACGCGTATCTTTGTAGTCGAGCTTCGAAAAATCAAAGCTCGAAAAGACCTCGATACATGCCCCCTGTATGTCTTTATTAACCCCCGAATTCGTTCGTATTTAAAGAAACAGGTTGTGGGCTACGAAGGGTGTGGGAGTATTGCCTACGGAAAGCTTTTTAGGCCAGTAAAACTTGCTCAGGCAGTGACGGTTGAAGCCCTTGGTATGTATGGCAAGCCTTTTAAACTTTCTGCAAAAGGAATGCTTGCGTGGTTGGTCCAGCATGAAAATGATCATGTAAACGGGGTGGTGTTTCTAGACAAAATTTCTGACATGCATAAATTAGTCAGTCGAAATTATTTTATTAAACATAAAAAAAATAATATGTACTACTCAATTTTTCTTATCATATCATCCCTACTGCTTGTGCCAGCAATCTTTTTGGTATTCATCCCTGCCTTTCCAGCACTCTGGTATATGCTTTTTGTTGCATCAGCATTTGCTTTGTTTGATGGGTTTGTCCATATATCCCTAACAGGATTAGCTATACTTGCCGGGATCGTGCTTCTTTCGATGCTGGTAGATACACTGTCTGGCATTGTTGGTGCAAAGTATGGAGGAGCCTCAAAAAAATCTATCATCTATGGTTTTGTCGGCATTATTGTCGGTACGGTGCTCTTTTTTCCACTTGGTGGCCTCCTAGGACTATTTGGTGGAGTCCTAATTGCAGAATTTATGGCGCATCGCAATCAAAACTTGGCCTTAAAAGCTGCTACGGGTAGCCTCATTGGTACTTTTGTAGGAATGGTAATAAATTGCATACTTGCGATTTCATTTCTGGTCACATTCCTCGTTTTTGTTCTCTAACCTTGTTTGTATGATTTCAAGAAAAATAAAACGCTCAATTTCCACCACGCATATAACATTTGGTTTTGCTGTCCTGATTATTTTGTCTCTAATTATCTTTTATTCGAAAAAAGATGTTGTTGCTCTGCCATCGATTTTAAGTAATGTCATATCCACAGCCTCTTCAATACCACAAATCGATGAGCCATTGTTATCTAGGAAAGCTCGCTCAGATTTCGAGTTTTTGATAGCAACAGTTTTACAAGTAAATTCCTTCGAATCGTCTGTAGCGCGTGATGATACTTTTGCGACCTCGAGTATACCAGATATTACTACTAATCATTTGGTGAAAATTGAAGACACGATAAATACTCTTCCGGGTAATGACAAAAAGACATTTTGTTCAAAACTTTCAACCTATTCAGAGCTCCTAACTAAGAGAGTAGGTGATGCGAAGATAAAGATAGCAGATTTATTTGAAAAACAGGCGAGAACTATTTCGGCAGAAAAATTGTTTCGAGAAAAGAAAGTTGAGCGAAATAGAAATCTTAGTGATGAACAAATTGGGACATATTTTACCAGATTAAAAAATTCACTAGCTACTTCAACATCGTACACTCAGCTGAGTGCACTACAAACAGAAATTATGATGGTAATAAATGAATCGAGAAAAAAGGCAGATCTGTCAACAGACTCAGTAAGTCTCGGTGCCAGGGATGCGATAGATATATACCAAAAGAAGATTAGCAAGAACCTTTCTGGTTTTGAGGACATTACTTCGAAATCCTTAGCTACTGCAAAAAATGACTGTATGGAGGGTGTTTCTCCTCGCGTAATAAGACTAAGTTTGCATGCGAGCCTTATAGTATTAAAAAAGAATCTTTTTGAAGCGTTTAGTTCGGTACAAAATCCTCATGACGAGATTTCAAAACTATTAGATGTAAGAAATAGGGAAATACAAATCACTGAGTCAAGCAGACTCACCCTTTTCAAAAGACTAGAGAAGATTCTTGAAACCATTCCGAAAAGATAAGGAAAATGCTATAGTACTTTTGCTATGATTGAATCTGACCACACAATTATTTTATTTTATAAATATACATATGTAGAAGATCCCATAGCGCTTATGGGTACTCAAAAGGCTATATGCGCCAAACTTCGTCTAACTGGACGAGGTATTATTGCTCATGAGGGTATTAACATGACATTTGAGGGTACCGATTCAAATATTGATCTATACATTAGGCATCTTTTAAGAGACTCTCGATTTACAGATACTCATATAAAGAAAAGTGAGGGAACAGGGAAGGCCTTCTCGAAGCTTTCAATTAAGGTCAGAGACGAAATAGTTACACTTGGTCTTGGCGAACAAAATTTTAGCCCAACAGAAGTGACGGGTAAACATCTGCCCCCTGAGGAGCTTCATAAATGGCTCGCGGAAGGTAAGGAGTTTGAGATAGTAGACATGAGAAATGATTATGAGCATGCGATCGGTCATTTTAAAGATTCTATTTTACCTCCTCTTGAAAATTTTCGTGATCTACCTAAGGTATTACCGACTCTTGAACCTCTTAAAGAAAAAACTGTTTTAACTGTCTGTACTGGTGGCGTCCGTTGTGAAAAGGCTTCTGGCTATCTCGTAAAGCAAGGTTTCAAAGATGTATACCAGCTCGACGGCGGTATTGTGAGTTATATGGAAAAGTATAAGAACGATGATTTTCAGGGAAAGCTTTATGTTTTTGATAATCGTGTAGGAATGACATTCACACCAGACGAAAAGCGCACGATTGTAGGTAAGTGCTTACGATGCGCCTCATCTTCTGAAAATTATGTAAACTGTGCCTACATAATGTGTCACAGGCACTTTATCAGCTGTAAAAATTGCCTCGCAAGCTCAGGAGAAGCCTTTTGTAGTGACAAATGTGAGCAGATTTACGCGGATAGATTAGGCATTTCAAAGTAGTCATTTTTAACCAAAAACTTCAAGAATCTATTCCTAAACGAGCGCTATACTATGTACGACGTTTTAGGGGTGTTGTCAAGCATTTTAGTCTTATTCTAGGCTATTTTCTGGTGTTTGACACAGCCATTTTTATATTGTAAATCATTGACAAAAGTAAAGGAAGGTGCTATAATGGATACACATCAGATTTCGGTCTGGTGTTTTCATTTTAAACCTTTATGATTGAATTAACTACAAGTCTAATGATGCTTATGTCTGCCGTCTATGCGGGGTCTCCAGCAACTCTGGACTCTACTGCTCCGATACAGACAAAAGCTGAAATAATTGCAAAAGAACAGATGCTTACTGAAAAGCGAGCAACTATTGCTGATATTAAAACGTATGTTCGTGAGTACTATAAAGACACACCAATTCTCGCAGAAGTATCTCGTTGTGAATCAACCTTTACTCAGTTCACTAAGAACGGTAAGGTCATGCGTGGAATTGAAAACCCAGCCGATGTTGGACTCATGCAGATCAATGAGTATTATCACGCAGAGCCAGCAAAAAAGCTTGGTTACAATATTTACTCTGTGGAAGGTAATCTTGCATATGGAAAGTACCTCTATGACAAAAAGGGGACAGCCCCTTGGTCAGCTTCATCTCCATGTTGGGGAAAGAAAGTAAGTGCCCAAATAGCGGTAAGATAAAGTAACAATAAAATACACCGGCCACTTATGGCCGGTGTATTTTATTGTAAGTATGTAATGTGTTCTGAGATATAATTGCAAATATGATTTACAAGGAAATTACAAACTTGTCCCAACCTAGATTAGGGCATCCAAATGTATTGCTAGGGAAGGTAGTGCCCGAGGTTTTAAACACCTAATAGTTCCCAAAGTAAAGATGTCGCACAATATATCTTTTAGACATATATACTCCTTACGTCCAAGTGATAGTAAAGGCCCCTCTCGGTGT
This sequence comes from Candidatus Tayloriibacteriota bacterium, assembly GCA_943354385.1. GTDB lineage: Bacteria > Patescibacteriota > Minisyncoccia > Phycocordibacterales > PALSA-1337 > SCTV01. Next base: position 26,499 of record CALRBR010000003.1, on the reverse strand, counting down.
TCTCGTTACTTTGCATGACTGCGTTATGGTCTCCTGAACTCAAGTGACTGGGAATGGTAGAGCTCTGGGTGCGTACTTATAGATATCCGAGGGCTTATTATTTTTAATGCGCTCTAGGTTATCTATAAATCCTGACCACAAAAGATTTAAAAAAAAATTGTTCCAAAGATAGTCAATTGGTCTTGCAAGATACTTTTGGTATACACCTACCACTAAATCTTTGGTATAGGTCAAATTTTTGCTTACCGTCGGCGAATCAATAATTTTTTTTATATCAAACCCGAAATAACCGAGTACAATTAAACCAATAACAATAATTATAATTAGTTTGATAAAACCCTTTTTTTGAACACTATGTGTGTGTACCATATGACCTATAATACTAGACTCAAACCTCAAATACTAGATCGCAACTGTGAACAATGTTCATCGCATCTAAAAAACGAATTAAAGATACGAAAGTGGGTTTAGGTATGCGTTAATACTGACACTCGGCATATCGACTGTACTGCAGTATTTACTTTTGAGATTTCGGGTAATTCGAACACCCTCGGTAGCGAACACACCTAAGTGTAAATGGGGTCCAAATGAATACCCAGTATTACCGCTATAGCCGATAGTATCACCGGTCGCCACCAATTGACCTGCCTGTACACTAATATAAGATAGGTGCCCATACACCGTAGAAAGGCCATTTGCATGTTCAATTAGTACCCATTTACCATAAGAATAGCAACTTTTCGCAGCATCTGTATTTCCTGTACCTTTGACTACCCCACCGAGTGCACTTTTTACCTTTGTACCAACAGAAGCTCTTAGGTCTATGCCGTTGTGTCCCTTGCCGTTGTATGCATTATATTCTTTAGAAAAGGGTGTATCTCCATAATATTGGGTGACAAATACTTTATCTAAAGGCCATTTGAGTACTTTTAAACCAACAGACGGTATATCGTTTAAATTGATTGCGATGCGAAGTTCAGATTCGTATTGGAACAATTCCCTCTCAAATTGATCGTGTTTAGCTTCTTTTTCCGCGAGGAGACTTTTATAAATGGACTCCTGATTTTTTGTTTCTGCTAAAAGTTTATTTTTTTCTTTTTTACTTTCTTCAAGCACTCGTACTTGGTCTCTAAGCTCAATACGCAGGACTACCAAATGCTTTTTCTTTCCCTCTGTCTCTTTTTTGTTAGTTTCGAGTCCTTGCTTTGCTTTTTCCAGGTTTTCTACTACCAGAGCAATCCCCTCCTGTACTTTAAGCAAGGAATACACATCATCAGAAACACCAGAAATCGATTCTGTAGAAAGAAGTATCTCCATAAGACTTGTTGATTCCTTTTTATGTACACCCCGAAATGTTTTAGCTATGATTTCTTTATCCTCGGTAATCGCATCCCTCTTTAGACCAATCTGGACACCCAATCTTTGTATATCTAGATTTGTTAATTTAATTTTATTCTCGGTTAAGGAGATCGTTGCTTCAATTTTTTTTCTCGATAAATCTAGTGACTTGATTGTGTTGGCAAGGGTATTGGCACTTTTACCGAGAATGTCTATTTGTTCCTGAAAACGGGCAATTTCTCGTTCGAGATCGGCTCGCTTATTTTGAGTTTCTATAATAGATACTCTGAGTTCGTCTACTGATTTAGTACCCTGAGCTTCTGCCGGTAACAATATAGAAAAAACAAACAACAACGCAATAAGATAAATAGTGCTAATCGCGTTATTTCTAGTTACAGTTTTATTTTTTGAGAAGAAGATCTCGAGCATGAGTGAGTCTTTTAAGGGTCTCTGTTTTGCCGAGTAATTCTGAAAGGATAAAAGGATCTGGCGACTTTTCTCGCCCAGAAAGTGCGTAGCGCATAGGCCATAGAAGCTGTCCCCTACCAACACTTTCGGCATATGTCCAAATAGCCTCCTTTACCACAACCCTGTCAAATGTCTGATCTGAAACAGAAGAAAGTAATTCAATAGATTTTGAGAGATACGCAGATACTTCCTCGGTCGTTGACTTCCCTTTCCAGAGTAGAACCTCCGGTGCGTATGTTGGTGCACTTAGTAAATAATCGAATTCTCCATCATTAAACATTTGGGTAATTTCTCCAAAAATACTAATACGTTCAAACACAAGTGGTGTTAGTTTTGTCAAAGTTTCTGTGTTTAATGAAATGAGTCCCGGCGCCCATTTAGTAAGTAGTTTCGTCTGCTCTACCAAAGGGATTTTTCTAATATATTCTTTATTCGTCCACTGTAATTTCTCATCATTGAAAATAGCCCCAGCTTTATTGATGCCCTCGATTTTAAATTCTCTGATTAGGTCACCTAGACTAAAGATTTCCTGCTCAGTACCAGGGTTCCAACCCAAAAGAGCTAGGTAGTTGATCAATGCATCAGGCAGATAACCTTTTTCCCTATATTCTTTTACAGAAACAGCTCCGTGTCTACCTGACAATTTACTCTTGTCCTTTGCGAGAATAAGTGGTAAATGTGCATATAGAGGTCTTCCTGCACCTATTGCTTCTTGTATGAGAATTTGACGAGGTGTATTTGAGATGCCGTCTTCCCCACGAATAATGTGAGTAATGCCCATCTCATAGTCATCAACAACAACGGCCAGGTGGTAGAGTGGCTCATTCACAGACCTGGCAATCACAAAATCTTTTAAATCTGTCGTATCAAATGTAATATCGCCCCGAATAAGATCAGTAAACGTAATTTTTTTATTGGGATTTTTAAAACGAATTACTTCAGTTCTGGTTCTACCCTCTGCCCTATCAGCTTCAGTCGGATCTTCTTTTGATAAATAAGCAAAGCCGTCATCAATCATTTTTTTGAGATATTTTTTGTATATATCTGTTCGCTTAGATTGCCAAAATGGTCCCACATCATACTTAATCCCGAGCCAGCTTAGACACTCAGTCATATCATTTTCAAACTCTTTTTTTGATCGATCAGAATCAGTATCTTCAAATCTGAGTACCATTTCGCCTTTGCTCTGTTTAGCAAATATATAGTTAAAAAGAGCCGTACGAGCACGACCTAGGTGTAAAAAACCTGTCGGTGATGGTGGAAAACGAGTAATAACTTTTGATAGCGACATTTTTTTAGTATAACATATTTGAAACAAAAAATCGCCACGAAAGGCGATTTTTTGTTTCGTCACTTTCCTACTATGATGAAAAAGATTATCCCTTTATATAATCAAGATACTTGGTAGCTCTGAAGGTCTTTTTGACAAGTACTCGGTCTTTTGTAGCATCAAGCTTTCCATCTCCATCGTCTGCATATAGAACAGCAGCGTATGTCTGACCTTCCGAAGTCCTTTCAGAAACGGAGATTTGTCCAGGGTTATTACCTTCTGGGAAACCTTTTGATCCTATTACCCTACCTGCACTTGTTCCTTTGGTGATTGAGATCTCCACAAAACCCTGGTGTGACAAGGTAACAGATGAAATATAAATCATGTCACCTGGAAGTTGATTTTCAACTTCAAGATCTCCTGTGGCTTCAGTCATGTTTTCTAGTGACCTTTCTTGGTTATAACTATCTGTACCTGCACTAGAAGTGCCATTTTTATTGTACATACGGTATCCAACAAAAATAAGAACGATTAAAACAAGTCCTCCGATTACCCAAATATACTGAACATTATTGTTTTCTCCCAGAGGAGAAGGTTGTGTATTGAATGTATCCATATAATTAATAAAAATGCTTAGTAAAACCTACTAGAGATAGTATAGCATATAATCAGTTTTCGTGCCTTAGCGCGATAGAAACTATCTCTTTTGCGATAATTACTGCAGAATCTATATGTGCGAAAGACTTAGCACTCAGAGACATTCTTTCACGTATTTGCTTGCTATCCATGAGTCTTGTAATCTCACCCAAAAGTACATGGGGGGTTAAATTTGGCTCTTCGAGTACTACCGCACCACCCTCACGAGCATAACTAAAAGCATTTTTACGCTGATGATCCCCGTTTGATTTCTCAATAGGTATCAAAATAGATGGAATACCCCAACAAGCAATTTCAAAAACAGTTGAGCCCGCACGAGATATGGCCAGCTCCGCAATACCAGCCACCATACGCATCGCTAAAACATTCAAATAATCATATGGATGATATCGTTCCTTCATCGGGTTTTTTTGTAGAATTATACTTGCTCGACCAGATACATCTGTAAAATTATTTTTACCTGTCTGATGTATAACCTGATATTTTTCAATCAAGCTAGGTAAAATGTCTAGAATCGTATCGTTAATTATTTGTGAGCCCTGCGAGCCCCCAATAATAAGTAATGTCGGTATATCTGGATCAAGTTTAAGAAATTCATGCGCACCGTTTTTGAGTGGCGTAATCAATTCAGAACGAATTGGGTTACCAGTAAACGCCACTTTACCTGGTGGAAAATCGTCCGCAGCCTCTTTGTAGGACACAGCGATTTTCTGTGCAAATTTACTCGCCCATTTATTGACCTTACCTGGAGTACTATCAGACTCGTGAATAATTACTGGTATACGCAAGATTCGTGCTGCGAAAAGAGCTGGGAAGCTGACATACCCACCCTTTCCAAACACCACATCTGGGTAAATACTAAACATATCTATAGTTGCCCGGATCGCTCCCCAAGCTGTTTTAAATAAATCAAAAAAATTTAATATGGAAAAATAATTTCGTATTTTGCCAGCAGAAACAGGTACAAAAATAATTTCGTTATCAAAAAGTACTCGGCTATCGTACCGAGTCTCCGCCATATAATAAATTTGCGGTGCGATAACCTTCTCCTCCCGAGCAACAGCTCGGATGGCTGTCGCAATTGCAATGATTGGGTAAAAATGTCCGCCTGTGCCACCACCAGTTAGTAATATTTTCATAGCAGATAATTATTTTTGATATTTTGAAACATTGAGAATAATACCAACTTCAGCAAGGACAAGAAGTAGTGCCGTACCACCATGACTCACAAAAAGTAGGGGCATTCCGGAAAGAGGTATTACGCCGAGCATCGATGCAATGTTCATAAACGACTCGGATATCACCAGTATAACAATTCCAACCACCAATAGTCCACCAAATTGATCGGCAGATCTTGACGCAATCTTTAGAGCTCTAAAAGCAAAGAATAAAAATAAACCTACTAATGAAAGACTACCCACAAAACCAAACTCCTCCGCTTGCACCGCAAAAATAGAGTCCCCGACAGGCTCAGGCAGAAAATTGAATTTCTGTACACTTTGTCCAAAACCTCTACCGAACATTTGCCCCGAACCAATAGCGATGAGTGACTGCTGTATTTGATAACCCGAACCTTGTGGATTTAGAGCTGGATTAATAAAAGTCTCTAATCGGTCTCGTATATATGGACGACTATAAGCCACGGCACTAAGTGCGACTAGAGATACGAGGCCGAGAATAATGATATCCTTCCATTTTGCACCGCCAACCAAGAGCATTGCTATACCTGAAATAAAGACAATGACAATCGTCTTTGTGTCTGTCTGTAGGTATAGGATTGGTCCAAGAATTGCAACAATTATTAAAAGTGGTAAAAGTCCATATCTAAATTGAGAAATTTTTTCCTTTATACCAGATAGCCAGGCTGCAAAATAAATAATGAATCCTATTTTCAGTAACTCGGATGGCTGAAACGAAATTGGTCCAATATCTAACCATCTTTTTGCCCCGCCATGCTCAATTCCTAGTCCAGGGATAAAAATTAGTAGGTTTATAAAAATTGTTGCTAGAAATATATAAAAAGCATACTTTCTCCACTCACGATAGTTTACATGCGCAGTTACTGCCATACAGATAAATCCAAGGATCAATCCAATAGCTTGTGTGGAGGCAATAGAGTTAAACTGAGGACCATTCCTGGCAAGTAATCCAAGTGAGGCCGATGTAAAAATAAAAAAACCAGTAATCGCAAGTACTATAATACTAATTAAAAATACCCCATCAAGTTTTAATTTTTTCATCATAGTGTATTCAAGTTAGGTCTCTTGCTTCCCTTTTGATATCTTTCCAGAGGTAATGTCTTCCAGGAATCAATAATGGGAGTTATAAACTTCCAAGCATATTTTATTTCGTCGGTACTAGTGAAAAGTGTTTGGTCACCTAAAATGGCATCGTACAAAACTCTTTCATATGCATCAGGAATTGACTGTGGAGCATGAAAATCGCGATAATGAAAATCAAGAGTTTTGGGTTCAGTTTGCATACCGAATCCAGGCTTTTTTACCCAAAAACGTATTTTAATAGCTTCATCGGGTTGTATTCTCAGAGATAAAATATTGGGTTTATTTTGCTTTGTTTTGTCCTTAAAATATATGGAAATTTCAGTTTTATTTTCCGATAGAGCTTTCCCACTTTCAAGATAAAAGGTTACACCCTTCCAAACCTTGGAATCAATATAAGTCTGAATTTGAAAATAGGTTTCGGTATTAGAAGACTTAGATACTCCTGGTTCTTCTGTATATCCAACATACTGTGCTCGTACTGCCGACTCACGGATATTTCTAGAAGTAATTGGTCTAATATTTTTTAACACATTAGCCCGTTCTTTACGGATATTGTGCGCATCAAAAGAAGCAGGTTCATTCATAACAAGTTGTGCCAGCATAGCAAGAATATGACTTTGTCCAACATCCTTGAGTGCACCAATACTATCGTAAAAATTTCCCCGTCCCTCAATACCTATTTTTTCCAAAAGTTGAATGTGGACACATTCAATATGCTGATTATTCCACAATGGCTCAAACAGAGAGTTAGAAAAACGAAATGCTAGGATATTTTGAAGGGCCTCTTTTGCAAAATAATGATCTATTCGGAAGATCTGTTCTTCCTTAAATAAAGTTCCGAGCAAAGCATCTAGCTTTTGGGCAGTTTCAATGTCATTACCAAATGGTTTTTCCACTAGAATACGTGTCCAGCCGAGATTCCCTCCACAAGGTATGGTGAGACCGGATTTTGAAAGTTGTCCCAGAATAGTCTCATAAAAAGAAGGTGCCACAGACAAATGGAAAAGTTTATTTGAACATTGCTTAAATTCTAAATCGTCTATTTGAGCTAGTCTTTTTGATAGGTTCTCGTAAGCTACCTGAGAATCAAATTGTCCTTGCTGATAAACTACATTATTTAAGAAATGATGAATATCCTCTGGACGATACACATCTCGTTTGATATGCATTTCTTCTTTAAGAAATAGCCTGAAGTCAGCATCAGTAAATTCGCGCCTTGAAAATCCAACAATTTTAAACTTTTTCGGTAGTAGCTTCTTTGTATACAAACTCAATAAAGCAGGTAAAAGCTTCCTCTGAGCGAGGTCTCCCGTCACGCCACAGATGATAAAAATAGTCGGAGAAATCTGCTCCGGAGTAGTAATCGTGCCTTGTTCCATTAACCTATACTATAGCAGATAGTCGATTGGTTTATCCACAGGGGGTATGTTTTTTACCGCAAACGAGGTATATAATTAATTATTAAGAAAGGTCGTTATTCAAGATAGAAGAATTTTTAACATTATTCATCATTATTAATACATAAAATATATGGCAAAAACAATAAGCTTAGTGTTTGGTATCGTGTTTGTTTTAGTAGCTGTGCTCGGTATGATAGGTACTCCTATTATCGGTGCTGGTGAAGGAGCATTGTTCCATACAAATACAGCTCATGATGTAGTACATCTCGTCATTGGTCTCGTACTCCTCGCAGTTGCATGGTTTGCAGTAGACAAAGCTGCACTCGCTCTCAAGGTAATTGGCGTAGTATACCTACTTGTTGCAGTACTTGGATTTGCAGTAACCGGTCCCCTCCTCGGATTGATTGAAGTAAATATGGCAGACAACTGGCTCCATGTAGTGCTCGGAGTAGTCATTCTCTGGCTCGGTGTGGCGGCAGGGAAGAAAGAGGTTGCACCAATGGCGTAGATATACGGTAGTATTAATGTTCTGAATGTTCAAACTAAAACCGCCTCAAGGGCGGTTTTAGTTTTGTATTTTATTTCTTAACAACTCTTTCACAACCGTCCGATCATCCCAAGCTATCTTGCCTGAATTGGTATACATCGACTGCTCAGCACCCTTGCCAGTGATGAGTACAATATCTCCCGTTTTTGCTAGAGAAAGTGCTTTTGCAATCCCCTCTTTTCTATCCAAAATAGTGAATAAATTTTGCTCACGAACCTTACCCATTTTTTCTGCCACTACGGCAATATCCTCAGCGATTTGCTTTGGATCATCCTCGTATGGATCTACATCACTGACTACTACATAGTCAGCTTCTTTGCCTACGATCTGTCCCATGGCTGGCCTCTTTGCTTTATCTCGTCCACCACCTTCAGCACCGAGTACTACGATAATCTTTTTGCCTGCCGGTCGCATCGACTTTGCCGTAGCGAGAAGCGCCCCCATACTTTCTTTTTCGTGCGCATAGTCGACAATCACTGAAAAGTTTTGTCCTTCTTTAATCTGCTCCATTCTACCAGGAATAAGGGTCAGCCTTTCTAGCCCCGCCTGAATATCGGCGGGGATAATTCCCGCTTTCTCTGCGATTATAATCGCCGGCAAGGCATTATATATATTAAATGTGCCAAGTATCGAGAGATGATAGCTCGCGTCTCCTAGGGTAAATTGGGGGCCAAGAGGGGTGTGTATAGAGCCTTTGACCTGAAAGTCAGATGGATTGACGATACTATATGTCAATTTACTGTCCGCAGGGAAACTTAGGAAATAGTCTTTGTGTTCGCTGTCGGCATTTACTATAACCGTCGTCGGAATTTCCTTTCCATCGATCACTTTTTTCGGTCTCTGTGACAGCTCCTTAAAAATAGTACCTTTAGCTTGTTTATAATTTTCAAAACTTCCGCCATGTGAAGGGAGATGCTCAGGAGTGAGGTTGGTAAAGACTAGAGTGTCGTACGCAATACCTTTGTGCCGGAATTGTTTAATGCCCTCAGAGGTGGTTTCTATCACACAATACTGACAACCAGCATCCATCATTTTTTTCATTAGTCGCTGAATAGTCGCGCGACCAGGCATAGTCATGTGGTAGGCATTGAGCTCCTCATCATCGCCGATACGAATATTGGCGCTAGTGATCATACCCACTTTATATTTTTCACTCAGTCCAGCCCAAATAAAATTGCAGGTAGATGTCTTACCCTTAGTACCTGTGACACCGATCACTATCATTTTTTCCGACGGCTTTCCATAATACATCGCAGAGCCTATCGCGAGACCATAATAGTAGGCTGAAAAGAGCTGTTTCGGGATGATTTTTTTGAGGAGGGCTTTTACCATTGTTTTGCCTATACTACTGAAGCACAATACTCTCGATAATCACCGGATCAATCGGCCGTTCAGATGATGTGGGAGTATTTTCAATAGCCTTTACCACCTCGAGGCCTTTTACTACACGACCAAATACGGTGTGCTTTGGGTCAAGAAAATTATTGTTATTTACGTTAATAAAAAATTGACTACCGTTTGTATTTGCACCAGCATTGGCCATGGAAATAGTACCTGCATCATTTTTATTTTCAGGATTGATCTCATCGGCAAAAGTATAGCCTGGACCGCCAGTCCCCCATCGTGCTGCCTGCGAATCATCCTTGCTCAGCGGGTCTCCACCTTGGATCATAAAGCCTTTGATCACTCGATGGAATTTCACGCCATCATAAAATTTTGCTTGAGCAAGTTTGATGAAATTGGCGACAGTATTTGGTGTCCCTTTTTCATTAAATTCGATCGTGATATCCCCTTTATTTGTTTTAAATGTAGCATTCATGATTTTTTTGACGGAGTTAGTGGTTGTGTTACTTGGTTTCGTTTCGCTTACTGTTTCTGGAGTCGGTTTATTTGTGCTTGCCTCTGGAGTATTTGTGGTTTTGGCTGTGGTCAGGGTATTTGCACTAGCACTCGTACCAGACCGTTCAGCCTTATTACCTTTTTCTAATACAAACCACCCTACACCCACAAGCACCAAAGCTACCAAAGTAGCTGAAATATATATTTTAGTCATGCAGTATATTATATCAGAAAATAAATAGAGAGCACTACTTACTGCCTCAACGGCTCAGTGGTACTGTATTCAGACCACTGAGCCGTTGAAGTAAACAAGGCCTTGGTTGGGGGGTATTTTTACCTTTTTTCGTAATACACGTATTTGCCTTCCCTACCTACCTGCGTGATCTGTTTTTCTTGTTCGAGCTCGTCTAGATAGCGGGTGGCAGTGGCGTCTGATACATTTACCAGCTTCTGTACATCGTCATTGGTGATTCGGGCTCCATCAGTCGAGAACAAGGTCATGATTGTTTTCTTGTGTTCCGCTTTATTTTTACCCCGCTCGTCAGGAGACCAATGTATATTCCCCCGATTGCGATAGCCCCAACCCAAAAGTCCGAGAATAACGACAGCAAAAAGAATAATCGCGGTGGTGTTCATGGGAGTAAGTATAGCATTTTTGGAATCACACAACACTGGTTTTAGTCACGCTGTACTAAACCCACCGACTCAACTTAGCAAGAACGGTTCTTGCTAATCAATTCTTACACAACATTTGGCAATTAAGGTATGCTCTCTATATTTTCATAAATAAGTTTACTATCTGCTAATAAGGCTCTAGTCACGCTCAAATTCCATGCACGCATCGTTGAGTGCCATTTTTTATACCTTAAGAATATTTCCCAATTTAATTCAATAATCCTTTTTGGTCTATAATTTTTAAAAAGTTGAACAATAATTACATACTCAAACTTTCTTTCAGGTATATTTTTATCATCTTTTTCACCGCAATTATAAAAAACTCCTGTTGTTGAACCCGGTTCAGAAATTGTTTTTATACTATATCTTTCTCCTTTTCGACTTATGGCATCAACATTTTGTGTTCCCTCTGGTGCAGCTTGAAGATTTGGCATACCCGCAATTGAATTGTAGGTTGCAATCGCAAGAAATTCTCCACGCTCACCAACGATATTTCTAGTACGCACCAAACCTCTATTTTTTAATTCTAGTTCGGTATCGGCATATTGAAGCCACAGTTCCTCGTCGTTTAATTTTGAAAATTGATTATCACTCATAAATTATTCTTCGTCTACTCCTTTAAGCACCTCCTGTACAATACCTTGCACACTATCTCCTTCGCCTGGGGTTATGGGCATATGATCCTTATTTGAGCTCTTGGGCAAAAGAAGACGCACTCCATCCTCGCGGGGACCGTACTCTTTTATCGTTACATTATCACCCAATAAAGCAACAACCCTGTTGCCGGTATCAGCCTTTAATTGCTGGCGACAGAGCACCAGATCCCCGTCATTTATTCCAACAAGGTTCATCGAGTCTCCAGTAGCTCGAAGAATAAAATAGTTATAGCCAGGTTTAATTTTGCTTTTTTCTACTTCAATATATTCCTCAATGTTTTCTTCGCCAAGAAGCGGATTTCCACACGGCGCAGAGCCAACCAAAGGAACTCTGATCATTTCCATTGTGAAAGGAGAAACTATTTTCCTTTCATTATAATTTTCTTTAAAATCCATTTTTTTACTAGTTTCTTGTCCAAATTTTTCCTTGAAATAGTTTCTCAGGTTTTCATCAACAATATAAATATATGTTCCAAGTATCCCCCGTGTAAGTAGTGTTTTATAAATATTAACTATATACCTCTTAAGTTCCTCTGGATCGTTCACCCCATTGTGACCATTCGAATCTAGATATTTTGACTTATCAACAATAATCTTTTTTGTGATTGGATCATACAGCATTTCAGGTCCTATAATTACTCCCGCGTAGTTTAAATCGTATCCTTGAATGGTATGTATACAGCCCACTTCATTTATAGCATTTGAGGAATTTACCCAATCATGAATCTTGCTATTCCAAAATAACTTAACATCCCCTATTACAATATCTGGCATTCCATTATTTGTTCTGGATATCCATTTCCAAGCATATCCAGCAACCAAACGAGACAAAGAATGAATTTTATCTTGTTTCTTTATATCCGAAACCATCTCCGCAAGATCATCGCAAATCTTAAAATCATAATCTGAAAAATTAGCCTTAATATTTCCATCATTCTCAAGAAGTTTATCTATAAATTCAAGATACTTTTCCCCTCCTTTCACTCGCATCTGTGTTTTAAGTTCAAAACTGATTGGTTTTGATTCTAAAACTTTGTTAATTGATATATCTGAAGGTCTAACGGATTGTTTTTCATCATAAAAAAGTACTACTTGATTCGCGGATTTAAGTACCCAATCAAGTTCTGTGCCTTCATTTCCTAAACCTAAAGCCCTATTGGTTTTGTCAAAAGTTCCATAATTTGGAATATTTCTTCTCTGGTGTAAACGATGTGTTTCATCAACAATCAATATGTCATATTTCTGGTTTACAACCTCATTAGGTCCAATCACCATATTTGGACTTAAACCTGGAATATCTCTGAATACTTTTTTTAAAGTCTTTCGCAAAGAGACCATTGCTATAACAAGAGCAACATCCTTTTTACCTGCTTCAATCAATTGCTTAATAAGAAATGTGGCAAGAATTGTTTTTCCAGTACCAGGACCTCCATGAATAATATAGGTCTGTATTTTATTCTCCTTAAACTGTTCTAGAAGTTTTGAGGCAATTAAATACTGATCATCCGTGAGGGTTTTGTACGGTGAGTATTTAAAAATATCACTATTACGAATCTGTAGTAAATCTTTACTGGCAATATTTAAATCCTGCAATTTCTTCCACAATAACTCAAATTTACCCCTGTATCTTTCACGGTCAAAATAATCATGGTTTTGTAAACCTCCATTTCCATTCTGAAGAATATATTTACCGTCTGCGACCAAATACTCAATTAGTGAAGATTCTGTATCCAGAGTTGCGGATTTATTAAATTCGTCGTCAGAAATAACATGAATCATCTTTAAATGTTTTCTGGCTTCGTTTTCTAAATGCTGTTTTGTTCTACCATACGCTCTGATTGTTTCTCCAACATATAGTTCTTTCCCATTTTCTATCAAGTAAACAACCGGCCAATCACTGCCATATTTATAATTACGTATTTTTTCTACCCCAGTTGCATTAAATGAAAAGGTGGCTATGTCTGACATTTTATAGTTTATTATATTTTGTATGCCTACCCTTCGCTTTTTCGACCGGATATTTTTCTTCGTTTTTTGAAATCTTCTTCTCGAGCGCATCGAGAACATCAATTTTAAGATCTGTACTCATCAAAAGTACCCAATACAAAACATCTGCAAGTTCTTCACCTATGTCAACTTTATTGGTCACGATATACTTTTCCATCTCTTCTTTACTCTTCCATTGAAAATGTTCCATCACCTCAGTAGCCTCTAGTACTAAAGACAAAGCAACATCTTTTGGATTATGAAATTGTTTCCAGTCCCGTGCATCGCGGAAAGCAATTATTCTTTTTGTTAAATCTTTTATATCTTTCATATTTTTTCACATCGACTCACTGTTCTAAATTATGAGCAATCTAGCTATCTTTTCCAAAGTCGAAAGAGTCAGATTTAGTCTACCATTTTCTTTGTCGATTGGATAACCTCTGGGCGAAAAACGTTGCAAAACAAGGGCTGTATGGGTTTAACGGCTCAGTCCTTTGTAGCCAAAAGGACTGAGCCGTTGAAGGGGGTTTGGGTCCTGTATGGTAGCCCCTCAAAGCATTATCACTTTGCAATCATGTTAAGAATCAATTTTACCGTCTTATCTTTGTGACTTGGATCACTTTCTGCCACCAATACGGTGAGCGCGGTAAGTGCCGAAGGGGTCAGGCGACGGATATCGAGAATCCGTGCCTGTTTTAAGAGCCAGACAAATGCAAAAGCACCCGAGCGTTTGTTGCCGTCGGTAAACGGATGATTTTTAACCATAAAATACAAGAGGTGTGCCGCTTTTTCTTCAATCGTTGGGTAGACATCGCTACCTCCAAACGCCTGGAGAACATTTCCCACGATTCCGGACACAGACCCTGCGCTTCGTTCATTACCAAACACATCGGTCGCCTCACCTTTTTCGATCAGAGTCTTCCGGAGTGTCGCCAAGTCTTTTGCAATCTGTTCTGGGGTGATGGAGACTTTCTTTTTAGTAAGCTTCCCTTTTGGCAACAGCTCTCGATCGTAGGCATCGAGAGACAGCCAGGTGTCGGCAAACAATGAGATGAGCTCGATAGCATCTTTTGGATCAATCGCCGAAGTGGTCGGTAATAATTTCTTGAGATCCTCAACGACACTTAGAAAGTGCTCGTGATTTTTGGCGATACGTGAGCGATTGATGGCAAAGCCGTCGATGATGTAACTCCGGAGGGTCTTGGTGGCCCACTGACGAAATTTCGTAGCGGTACTCGAATTAACTCGATACCCGACAGAAATAATCGCGTCGAGATTATAGTATTCAATAATACGCTCAACTGTACGAGTACCCTCTTTTTGAACTGTTGCATTTTTTGCAACAGTTGCCTTTTCATCCAGCTCCCCCTCAGCATAGATATTTTTAAAGTGACGAGAAATGACAGATTTATCACGCCCAAAAACTTCAGCAATCTGATCAAGGGTCGCCCAAATCGTCTCCTTGCCAAAATCGCCCCGAAGCTCGATAGCCCCAGATTTTGCTTGGTAGATGACTACCGGATTCTTTTGTGAGAGTTTCTTTTTCGCCATTGTATAATGATAGCATATTTTGACACAAAAAATATTTTACGCTGTAAAATACGGTTACATTAGGTTAAAGTCTCAACACATATAGTGCATCTTGGGTTGCGCCTTTAAAAATTTGGGACCCTGCGGGAACTCTTACTCGCCTTTTATATGGAACCGCGAGTACGCTTTTACTATTTATCGTGTATCACGAGTCACTAAGTATATTGTTTCGGAAGACCTCACAATCTACGTAAGTGCTCGCGACCCCAGCTCGGTATTTTTTCTGCTTAAAAAATATACCTGCGCTTTCCACACACACGAAAAAATCTCCAGCAGTGGAGATTTTTTCTGTTCGGTGGACCCTACAGGACTCGAACCTGCCACCCCCTCATTGCAAATGAGGTGCTCTACCAGATGAGCTAAGGGCCCATGTTATTGACGGTACAGTCTCTAAAAACTGCCTAGATACTATACCGAATGTTAGTATAAAAATCAAGCATTGCTGACAGACTATTTTAAGGTAAACTATATATCTATTGAGTCTGTAATAAAATGGTATTACACATACACTGCATAGATGTGGTAGGAGTCCGACTCTCCTCATGTCCCCAAATATCTCAATCAATCTAGCTTATGTTATACTATTCTATACCATGATCCCATCAGAAATATACCCGAGTCAAATCATAACTTTTCTAAATAGTCCGTACGTAATTAGTGGTATCTTGCTACTAACAGTGATTATATGTGGCATCACACTAATAGCACTACTCTATCACTGGACCAAGTATAATCGATACTCTGCCGTCAAACTTCTTCCCGATGAACAAATCATAAAGGTATTTCGGAAACACTGGTTTATTTTTTTGCTAGATGTACTGCTCGTGATTTTAGCCGCTCTCATCCCTTTTGCCGTCTATTTCTTACCAAAAGAATGGACTCAGCTCATTAAAAGTATAACTCCTTTTTTAAGTACACTATACCTCGCATGGTCGGTTATTTTATTTTTTGGTATTTTAGTGATGGCCACTACTTATTTTTTTGATATTTGGGTTCTGACCAATAAGCGCCTGATCGATGTGGATCAGATCAACTTATTTAAGCGTGATATTTCAGAGATTCGACTAGAACATATTGTCGACCTGAATATCAAGATTTTCGGCATTATCAACACTTTTCTTAAAATTGGTACGGTAGAGGTCGAGTCCTCTGGTGCAGTAAAAGAATTTTCATTACGAAACATCGCCGACCCAGAACAAGCGCGAGCAGATATCAGTATCGCAGCTGGTAAAAAACTTGACGAGGCGAAGGAGGTGAAGATTGTTGCAGGTATATAATGCAAATTCAGACATCTAGCCACAATAATACCCAGATAGAGTAGAAATTATTTTTTCCTCGCCATTTCGAGTACATGTCCTAAAAATTCAGGCAAGCTACTTCCCACTGCTTTGAGAGAAAGTGGAAAAAGAGATTCTTCGGTAAGTCCGGGTAGTGTGTTAGTTTCTAAAATATACACGCCGCGTTTTGGATGTACAATAAAATCCGATCGTGAGTAGTGGCGAAGACCAAGAGCCCTGTGGACAGCGACCGAGGTATCCTGAATCTTTTTTAATTCCACTTTCGTAAAATTGCCTGGGCAAATCTCTTTGCTCTTGCCAGCATATTTTGCTTCGTAGTCAAAGAGACCAGAAGAGCTGTTGTGGGCTATTTCTACTGGCAAGAGAGAATACAGCGCTTCCCCACGAAAACCCTCGATCACTCCACATGTCGCTTCCCTACCAGAAATATATTCTTCAATCAATGCTTCTGTTTCGTATTCAAATGCTTTTATAATCGCGGCTTCCAGCTCGTGCACCGTGCGAGCAATAGATACACCTATCGATGAGCCGGCTCGTACTGGCTTGACCACAGCAGGCATTGGGAATGTTTTAAAAATTTGCAGAACGTCGGCGTGAGTGTATTCACCTTTATTTAATGTCTTATGAAGTGGTGTTTTGATGCCGTGTTCCGTAAAAACTTTTTTCGCTAAAGTTTTATTCATCCCCAGAGCTGAGGCAAGATACCCTGACCCAGTGTATGGCATAGCAAAGGTGTCGAGAAGATGCTGGACTCTGCCATCCTCGCCGTATTCACCATGAAGTGCATTAAAAACTACGTCGAGGTGTTTAATAATCTCCCCTGGAGAATAGACAATGCCACCTTTGTGCCATGAGCCATCTTTAGATATAAAAATATCATGCGCGTAATACTCCTCAGGCAAATGTTTTAGCACGGACGCACCAGTTTTGAGCGATACATCGTATTCGCTCGATGGTCCACCACGGAGTACCCCGACTCTTATTTTTGACATACGTATAGTATAGCAAAAATCTAGCTATGAGCAGGGTGGATAACTCCGTACTTAATAAAAAAATAGCGGTGTCCGGAAACCGGACACCGCCAAACAGTGTACCCACTAACACGATCCTCGTCAGATCGTGCGGAGTATTGACTGCTACCTTTACTTAGCCAATTGGAAAGATAACAATTGGCCAAAGTGAAAGCATACCTATTATACCTCTATTTAATGAAAATTTCTAGTCCTTAAATTTCGATGATATCCGATAGCAAAACGATGGGCTTCACTGTTTGCGAGCAATATTGCCCTTTTATATTTCTCCACCAGATTTGCCTCACCAATAATTGCTCGGGCTTTGTGTCTTTCATCTTTAGTCACAGAAACTACGGGTATAGAAAGTTTGGCCTCAGCGATGATTTCCTCTACAGCTCGTCTCTGCACTTCATTTCCATCGGTTACAATCATCTGAGGGTGTGGCCATTCGGTATGAGTGAGTCGTCTCTGAATAATTTCCCTGAGATTAGCAATATCATGTGCGCCATCTCCCCTTTTTATTTTAAATTTTCGATATTGCGATTTAGCTGGCTGACCATCTTCTAGTACAGTCATCACACCCACAGTGTCTTTACCAGACAGATGGGCGATGTCGTACGCTTCGATGCGGAATGTAGCGCTGTACTGCGATTCGCCAGTCTCTGTCGAAAAGCTTTCTCGATTTTTAATAAGAGCCACATCCTGGATATGTGTCAGTGCAAACGTCTGTCTTTTGAGCTCCCCCGCTTTTTCAAATTCCTGCTTTTTGGCATAATCCTTCATTTCCTTTTCCATTTTTCGTATCAAAATAGCCTTTTTGCCTTCAAAAAAAAGTTTTATGCGAGCGATTATTTTTCCATACTCTTTTGCAGACACATTACCTGCGCACACTCCAGGACACAGACCAATCTGGGCATTGAAACATGGCTTCCCTGCTAGCGGTGTACACTTGTCTCTAAATGGAAATATTTTTCGAATGATTCGTAGACCTTCCACAATACTCGAACCTTGTGGAAATGGCCCGAAAGTATATTTGGCTACAACATCATTTTTACCTTGATCGAGGTCTCTCTTACGAACAATGAGTACCCGAGGAAATGCTTCTTTGGTAATCACCACACAATTGAAACTTTTATTATCTTTTTCCTTAGTATTATATTTTGGCTGATGTTTGCGTATCAGACTTGCCTCAAGGATGATGGCCTCGAGTACCGAATCAGTGATTGTAAAGCTAAGTTCACTAGCTTGAAAAACCATATCCACCAAAAGCGGTCCCCGTGTAGCTATCAAATCTGAGCCAAAATAGCTCCTTACACGGTCTTTTAGTGATGTTGCCCTACCGATATAGAGTACCGAGCCACCCTGTTTAAAGAAGTAGACCCCAGGACTATCGGGTAGGTTTGCTTTGGCGAGTTCTTGACTATTCATATTTTGTATTATACACTATTCGTTGGTAAATTCAAATTGGTTTTTTAACAAAATTTATGGCAAAGAAATCTGTTTCCATTACAGTAAGGAGAAAGCATCTGGAAATAAGGATAGAAAGGCTGATGGATAAGATCGATGGTCATCTGAAAATAGCAGAGTATTGTTCAGATACCACAGATCTCCTTGAGAAACATCTGCGAAAATTGGAGAAAGCTCTGGAGGCTCTCAAAAGCAGATGTAAGCACAAAAAAGGTCCCCATGATTTACGATTCACCATTACCTGTCCGGAATGCGGTTTCAAATTCAGACCTATATGAAAACGAAAAAAGTCACGTCAGCTATCCGCAAAAAAACAGAGCTCGAAATGCTCCGTCTTCACGCTAGGCATCTTTGGTTAATGCTAGGCCTGCACGAGGCACGATCGGCTCACTTAAGGAAAAAAATTATTGCTAATGGTCGCCAACAGAAAATGCTTTCTACCTATCTCTCTTGCCGACGCACTCGAAAACAAAAAGAGTAGGTCGGTTTTTTATTTTGATCTGCTGTCTAACTACTAATATCTAACATCTCCTCCGCCCCTACTTTTTAAGTACCTTCTTCAAATACGTTCCAGTATAAGACTTTTCATTCATCGCAATATCCTCAGGTGTACCCTTGGCCACTATCTTACCTCCCTTATCACCTCCCTCTGGACCAATGTCGATCACATAGTCAGCTGATTTTACAATATCCATATTATGCTCAATCACAACCACCGTATTGCCCTTATCAACGAGTTTCTGAACAATCTCAATCAATTTTCGCACGTCCTCATAGTGAAGTCCGATAGTTGGCTCATCCAAAATATAAATAGTTTTTTGAATATGTGGGCGATAGAGCTCCGAAGATATTTTTACACGCTGAGCTTCTCCACCAGAAAGGGTTGTTGCAGATTGCCCTAGCTTGAGATATGTCAAACCGACATCACTCAGACTTTTTAGACGATCATAGATAGCTGGAATATCTTCAAAAAAAACGAGACCTTCCTCTGCTGTCATGCAGAGAATTTCGTAAATATTTTTGTGCTTGTATTTTATTTCTAGAGTCTCCT
Organism: Candidatus Tayloriibacteriota bacterium; assembly: GCA_943354385.1. Lineage (GTDB taxonomy): Bacteria > Patescibacteriota > Minisyncoccia > Phycocordibacterales > PALSA-1337 > SCTV01. Next base: position 6,962 of record CALRBR010000003.1, on the reverse strand, counting down.
TCATAAAGCGCTTACCCTCACAGACCTCGCATGGTACATAGACAGTCGGCAAGAAATGCATTTCCACCGCAATTTCGCCGTTACCCTGACAAGCTTCACATCGTCCTCCTTTAACGTTAAATGAAAAACGATTGGCTTTCCAGCCACGCACACGAGCTTCGGCAGACTCCGCAAAAAGCTCTCGCACAAAACTCCACGCACCGGTATAAGTCATCGGGTTTGAACGAGGAGTACGACCGATCGGAGACTGATCGATGAGCACGACTCGGCCGAGATATTCGCTGCCTGAAAATGAGGCACAGTTGTAGACATCGTTGGTACGATGCCGTCGTTCGAGTCGAGCTTGAAGATTTTTATAAATCACTTCATACACGAGAGATGATTTGCCCGAGCCAGACACACCGGTCACGAGGACGAGCTTGCCGAGTGGGATGTCGACATTGATATTTTTTAGATTAAAAATATTTGCTCCACGAATCATGATCTTGCCTTTGTCTTTGTCCCTGCGCGTCTTTGGGACTTCTATTTTTCGCTCCCCACGAAGATAGTCGAGGGTGAGGGATTCAGACGGATTGGTTTTTGCGGTCAAAAGAGGCTCTAGGTAGTCAGCCACTACGATTTTACCCCCGTGTATTCCTGCACCAGGGCCGATGTCTATAATATAATCTGAAGCATAAATAGTGTCCTCGTCGTGCTCCACAATCAAAATACTATTACCAGCATCGCGAAGATCGACGAGAGTTTTGATCAAGCGGTCATTATCTCGAGAGTGAAGCCCGATGGTCGGCTCATCGAGCACATAGAGAGCACCCACAAGTCCTGAACCAAGCTGAGAAGCGAGTCTGATACGCTGTGCTTCTCCTCCAGAAAGGGTGTGGGCACGACGATTAAGAGAGAGGTATTCAATACCTACATTGATCATAAATGTCAGGCGACTTTCTATTTCTTTTAAAATAACCTTAGCAATATTTTTTTCAGTAACGGTGAGTTTTAGACCTTCCAAAAATACTTCTGAATCAGAGATGGAGAGTGCGGTAAAATCGACAATATTCTTGCCTCCGATAGTGACGTGGAGAGCTTCCTCGCGAAGTCGTGCTCCTTTACATTTTGTACAAGGTTCCTCACCAAAAAACTGTTGGGTACCAAGGCCATTACATTCTGGACATGCACCGTATGGAGAGTTGAATGAGAAAAGTCGAGGTTCTATCTCTGGATATGAGTAGCCATCTTTTGGACAAGAGAATTTTGAGGACATTAAGAAGTCTTCCTTGATAGTTAAATCTTTTGTTTCGAGGATGACAGGAGAAAGGGCTCCGGCAAGCTCCGGTTTGTCACTTGCCTCAATTTTTTCTTTGACCTGCTTTGTAGTATTGGAAAGTATAATTCGAATGAGACCTTCGGACTCATCAAGAGCTTTTTCGAGAGATTCACTGAGACGCTCGAGCGAGGATTGGGCATCATTTTTAAAATCATCGATACGAATACGATCGACAAGCACTGCGATATCATGTCGCTTGTTTTTAGTAAGCTCTATTTGTTCACGGAGCTTCTTTCTATTCCCATCGATAAGTACTTCACTGTAACCTTTGCCGAGCAGGTCGTAGAGAAGCTGATAGTACTCGCCTTTTCGGCCACGGACGAGTGGTGAAAAGATTTCAATAAAATCAGCGTGGTGGGACGAAGAACTATCCACTTTTTCGAGCACAAAGTTTTTTATTTCTTCGTTTGAAAGTTTCTTAATTGCTGATCCGCAGACAAGACAGTGTGGCATACCGATACGAGCGTAGAGAATACGTAGATAGTCATAGATTTCAGTAATAGTTGCGACAGTTGAACGAGGGTTGTTTGAGCGCGACTTTTGGTCGATAGAAATAGCTGGTGAAAGACCGGTGATCTCATCTACATCTGGCTTTTGCATCTGGCGGAGAAACTGTCGAGCGTATGAAGAGAGTGACTCTACATATCGGCGCTGGCCCTCAGCAAAAATAGTATCGAATGCAAGTGATGATTTGCCAGAGCCTGAGAGACCAGTAAACACCACCATCTTGTTGCGTGGCATTTCAACATTGATATTCTTTAGATTGTGAGTGCGCGCACCCTTTACAACAATAGAATCTATGCCATGATCATGATATTGCGCTTTGGACATGGGCGGATTATATCAGGTTTTTTCTTTTAACACAAGAAAAAGGGTTGTGTGGGCAAATAAGACCAGTAATACAGCGACCCCCGAAAATCTACTGATTTTCGGGGGATACTTCTCCAATATCAAACCAACAGCGTTGAGCCCTTCCGCCAAACGGTGGCTTAAACTCGTCGAGGCCCATTTTTTAACATTTGGCTCTATAGAGCTACGCTAAACGGCTAAACACTTGTGTTTAGCCGTTTAATGTTAGCCAAAATTTTTTACTAAAACTAGGCTACTTCTTTGCAACCACCCTCTTTACCTCCTTTATAATTTCATCGAGAGACAAGGTCGCTTTGATCAGAAACTTCTCCGCACCAAGCTGCGCCCCCTTATCAATATCTGCTTTCTGGCCGAGATTTGAAAGGAGTAGTACAGGGATGTCTTTTGTAGCTGGGTTGCTCTTTATTTTCTGTAAAACTTGCAGGCCAGTCATCCCAGGAAGAAGAATGTCGAGAAGTAGTACATCAGGCATTTCTTTTTCTACCATTACCACCGCCTCTTCGCCATTTGAAGCACGAAAAAGAATCGCCTTTTCATTACCCAGCTTTTTGCCGATAAGGCCACTAAGAAAATTGTCATCTTCCACCCACATAATCTTCTTCCCTTCTAGAGACACAGTATTATTTTGAATATCTGTCATATATGTATTAATGATTATACTTGTTGATTATACCACCCATGATTAAAATGTAAATGATTACTTCCTCTTTTTATCTTGAGTCAGCTTTTCTCTCTTCGGCGTCTGCAATACACGTATCTCATCCCTCAAGATCGCAGCTGTATCAAAATCAAGTTCCTTTACCGCATCCGCCATCTGTTTTTCCTTTTCTTTCATAACTTTTTTAGGATTTTCGGCGTACAGAGCTTGGTCAACATCCAAAAGTAACTTGATAGCCTTGTCATGCTCGGTACGCATCTGATCGGTAATATCGTGAATCTTTTTAATAATAGTCTGGGGGGTGATGCCGTGAGCAGTATTGTGTGCCACCTGTATCGCACGACGACGATTGGTCTCTCCTATAGCCCGAGTCATGGAGCCAGTCATCACATCGGCATACAAGATCACCCGGCCGAGGACATTTCTCGCGGCACGGCCAATAGTTTGAATGAGCGCTGTCTCCGATCTCAAAAAACCTTCTTTGTCTGCATCTAGAATACCAATGAGCTCCACTTCCGGCAAATCGAGACCTTCTCGGAGCAGATTGACTCCCACAATACAGTCAAACTCCCCTTTTCTAAATTGCGTCAAAATCTCAATTCTCTGCATCGTTTTGATATCGCTGTGTAAATATTCTGACTTAATTCCCTTCTCTTTGAGATATAAACTCAAGTCCTCCGCCATCTTTTTAGTCAGTGTCGTCGCAATCACTCGAAAACCTCTTTTAATTACTTTTTCAGCTTCAGAAATAAAGTCAAAAATCTGCCCTTTATAATTACCGCTTTCCACTATAGGTTTGACTACAATTTCTGGATCGATCAGCCCGGTTGGTCGGATCACCTGCTGGACTATTTGCTCACTAACTTTTCGCTCATGTTCACTCGGTGTGGCCGATGTGTACAAAATCTGACCGACTCGCTCAAAAAATTCTTCTGATTTCAGTGGTCTATTGTCCCCCGCCGAAGGGAGTCGGAAACCATGTTCGACAAGTGTTTTTTTTCGAGACGCATCTCCCGCATACATACCGCCGATCTGGGGCAAGGTCACATGGGACTCGTCTATTACAGTCATAAAGCCTGGCTTACCATCTGCAGTACGAGGGAAATATGCGAGAAGTGAGTCGGGCGCCTCGCCTGGCTTTTTGTCAGAAAAATGTCGAGAGTAATTTTCAATACCGTTGCAATAGCCTACCTCGCGAATTAGTGCGAGATCATAGCTCACTCGGCGCTTGAGTCTCTCAGCTTCGAGATTTTTACCCTGGGTAGTGAGCTCTTTTAGTCGATTTTCGAGCTCGGCTTTAATAGTAGTAAAAGCTCTTTTTTGCTGAACTGAGTCTGAGATAAAGTGCTTAGCCGGAAAAAGGAAAAACACTGGTACCTTTTCAACAAGTCGACGAGAAATATGGTCGATTTTTGCAATCGAGCTAATAGTCGTGCCTTCATGTTCAATACGAAAAATAATTTGCTCATTGACCGGCATGATTTCCACCGAGTTTCCGATAGCCCTGAATGTTCCTGGCTCAAGGTCAGCGTGAGTGCGCTTAAAATGAAGGTCTACTAATTTTCTTAAAAGCTCCGCTCTCGGCAAAACCAAATTCACCGCCAGTTTCAAATTTACCTTTTCATATTCAACCGGCGAACCCAAACCATAAATACAAGAGACCGAAGCGACAATAATAACATCTCTGCGCGTGAGCAAAGCTTGCGTCGAAGCATGTCTCAATCGGTCTATCTCATCATTGATCATTGCCTCTTTCTCTATATAGGTATCCGTCACCGGCATATATGCCTCAGGCTGATAGTAGTCATAGTACGAGACGAAATAGTGCACAGCGTTTTTAGGGAAAAATTCCCGATACTCCTGTGCGAGCTGGGCGGCAAGAGTTTTGTTGTGCGCGATGACGAGAGTTGGCTTATCGAGCTGTGCGATCACGTTGGCCGCAGTAAAAGTCTTGCCCGAGCCAGTCACACCGAGAAGAGTCTGGTGTCGCATGCCCTTTTTAAAACCTCTTACCAGTGCCTCGATGGCCTTTGGCTGGTCTCCAGCTGGCTCAAATTGTGACGTAAGTGTAAAAATACCCATTCCCTTAATATACTGAAAATACAGAGAAATGGCAAGAACAGTGCTCGTTTAATAAAACCTATTTTGCCCGAAGTGTTCCTCTTTTTTAGTAAAAAATAACAGCCAATTTAGACTCATTCAAAGATACAAAGGCAGAGAATGTTAACCTCAATTTAAAGTAGTTAAAAAGATATAGTAGTTTCGAGTCAGAAAGAAACGTTGGTTTTACTTTTTTTTAGATATTCCACCATTGATACGATAATGAAGAATTATCGTAAGTTGGATAAGTGAGTTCGTAACCAGCTCCAATCCTACAAACTTACCCAAAAGAATCCATTGTCACACTCTATGAACTAGAAGTATCGAAATGTGACTCTACCGGGAGTCGAACCCGGATTCCAGCCTTGAGAAGGCCGTGTCCTAACCATTAGACGATAGAGCCGTAGAACAATTTTACTAAAGTTGTTCTAGTAACTAAATTAGTAAACTTGGTTTAACTGTAACTAACACAAAGCACTATAGCATTTTTTATCTTTTTTGCCATTCTTCCTCTTGTCTAACTAGCAAAGCCTCCCTCTTCTCAGGATGCGCCATAATCTCCACTACCGCCCGCTCCATACGCATACTCTGAGAACCTTTGATCAAAATGACATCCCCAGGCTGTATTTGCTGTTGTAAAAACTCCCCAGCACACTTTGAATCCGCGTGTTCAAATACTTTTTTAACATCTAGGCCAGCACCGAGCGCACTCTCTTTTGCACCCTGCATCCGTAGACCAACCAACACAAACATATCAGCAAAAGAAGCGACCTGAACACCAATTTTTCGATGCTCTTCAGCGGAAAACTTACCTAGCTCGAGCATGTCACCGAGTACTACTATTTTTCTTCCAGAAACCTTTGTATTTTTAAGTGACAATAAAGCTTGTGTGGTGGCTGTGGGTGAGGCATTGTATGTATCATCCACAATAACCGTATTCTTGATTCCTGAAATTAAATTCATTCTTCCACGCGGAGAAATATGTCCAGCCAGAGCACTAGTAATCTTCACAAGATTTAATTGTTGTGAAATGCCCACCGCAATACCCGCAAGCACTGGCTGAATATGTTGATCCCCAAGCACATGCTCTAGTGTAATCGGTACGCAATTACCGTCTACATTTATTTTGAAATTTATTCCTCTTGGAAATTCCTTTCCTTCGTTATTTTCATACATTACGCTTACATTAGAGGAGACGACATCTGCACCATCACTCAGACCAAAAGTCAGACACTTGGCCTTTGCTTTTTCTTTAAACTTCATTACATCCGTATCATCGTGGTTCAAAACAAGTACACCATCTTTTTTGAGTGCATGTACGAGATACCCCTTCTCAGCTATAAGCTCATCACGAGATTTAAAATTCTCCACATGTACCGGCACTTCACCCAAACGCGTAACTACCACCACATCAGGAAAAAGCCACTTAGTAATATCTTTTATATCTCCTGGATGGTCTGCGCCTACCTCAAGCACAAGCCACATAGGATAAGATTTATTAAAAATTACCAGCTCTAGTCCGTGTAAGATGTTTTTTATCCACAAAAATGGATTGCTCCAGCCATTATGACAGCCTAGAATAGTTAGAGGTACTCCAATGTCACTGTTAAAACTTTTTTCACTTTTTCGAACAAAAAATTCGGAAGCTAGGACTGTATAAATCGCATCCTTGGTCGATGTCTTTCCGACATTACCAGTGACCGCGACAATTTTTGGCTTATATTTTAAAAGCACCATTCGAGCTAGTAATGTAATTTTAAAGACAATTATTTTTTTAAAAAAATTTTTCATATGCATGGAAGATTATCTGTCTGGTGGAATCTCGTAATAAGTAATAAGAAATCTGACAATCTCCATAAATGGCTGTACTAGAGTTTCTGAAGAAAATCTTGCCCCTTTTGGGTAGACTGTGTACAGAAACACTAGAAAACGCGGATTATAGGCTGGAAAATAGCCGAAAAAAGAGTGTAGACTACGATCTTTATAATACCCTCCCCCTTGAGGATTAGCAATCTG
>CALRBR010000002.1 GCA_943354385.1 Candidatus Tayloriibacteriota bacterium | reverse complement strand
TGGGTACTCATAGGCAATGCCACACCGAGCTCATTAAAAGTCGCAGTGAGTGTCGGTACTACAAAAATAAGCATGAGCACCGCAATAATAAGCATTGCACCGACAATTACTGCCGGATAAATCATAGCTCCTCTGGCTTTTCGCTGAATAAAATACGAACGATCCATTTGTTTTGCGATTACTTTGAGTGAGCTCGCGAGACTACCGCTCTGCTCCCCCGCCGCCACCATAGATACAAAGAGTGATGAAAATACTTTTGGAAATTTACGCATAGCGTCACTCAGTGTCTGTCCGCGACTAATATCGTCGTTGAGCTCAAGTAAAATCTTCTTAAAAATTTTATTTTTCGACTGCCTCTCGAGTACATCGATGGCACGAGACACTGTAAGCCCCGCTTCAAGCATAGACCCCAGATTACGAGCAAAAATAATTTTGTCGTACATTTTAACGCCTCCAAACTTATTTAAATTTTTTAGTAGATTAGCGAAAAAATTGTTTTCATCCACCGGCTCAATACTCAAAACGGTCTGCCCAGCGTCTTTAAACTCTTTCGCTAAAGCAAACTTGCTGTCGGCCTCACGAAAACCACTAAGTTCCTTGCCCTCTACATCCGCTACTTTAAAATTAAATACGACCATGATATTTATAAATTAAAATTATTCCGAAATCACTCGCAACACCTCCTCGATCGTCGTTACTCCCATCACCGCTTTGAAAATACCGTCTTCGATCATGGTGAGCATACCCTCTTTTTTTGCTTGATCTTCTATTTGATCACTGGTTGACCCCTTCATCACCAATTCTCTTATAGTGGCGGTTACCTTCAAAATTTCATGTATACCGATACGTCCACTATAGCCATCCTCAATTTCACTGGTTGCTTTCGGTTTGTAAAAAGGTATTTTTTCCCAGGTTGCACTCTTGTCGACTATCTTTTCCTCCTTTAGTGCAAGAAGCACCCTCTCAAGGTCTACAGATTTTGCGAGAGTGGCTATCTCAGCTTTAGTTAAAAAATATTTTTCTTTTGATTCACAAAGCTTACGAATCAATCTTTGAGCAATTATAACATTGATAGTAGACACAAGTAGAAATGGCTCGATCTTCATGTCTAGTAAGCGCGGAATAGCCCCAGCAGCGGAGTTGGTGTGCAAAGTGGAAAGTACGAGGTGTCCAGTGAGTGCGGCATTGACCGCAAGTGAGGCCGTCTCATTGTCTCGAATCTCTCCAACCATAATAATGTCTGGGTCTTGTCTCACCAATGTTCGCAAGCCAATAGAAAAAGTAAAACCTATTTCTGGGCGGACTTGAGTCTGATTAATGCGCGCCATTTGATACTCCACAGGGTCTTCGATAGTCGAAATGTTTACATCAGCCGTATTTAAAATGTCGAGTACGGTATAGAGTGTAGTGGTTTTTCCAGAGCCTGTCGGACCCGTGGTCAGGATCATACCTGTAGTCTGCTTGCTTGCACTATGGATACGTTCGAGACCCTCTCCATGAAAGCCAAGCCCTTCGAGGCTAAATCCTGAGGCATTTTCACGAAGCAATCGCATCACCGTCTTTTCCCCATAGTATGTTGGCAGGATAGAAACTCTAAAAGAAACTTTTTCATTATTTAAGTCTATTTTGAAACGGCCGTCTTGGGGTAGGCGTTTTTCATCGAGCCTGAGACTCGAAAGCACCTTGATTCTCGCGGTAATTCCGGCCTCTATATTTTTAGGTAAAATCATCGCATCATGAAGCAGTCCATCAATACGATATCGCACGAGAAGCTGAGTTTCTAGAGGCTCAATATGAATATCTGAAGCATTTTGGATGATCGCATGCTTGAGTAGAGTGTCTACCACGCGCACCACTGGCAAATCCTCGGCTATTTTCTTGAGATCACTTTCGCTTACAGGTTCTGCAGTGCTATCGCGCAAAGATATTTCACCTATTGGTAAAATAGCAGAGGCTTCTTTTTTAATAATGTCGCCGAATTCTGCCTTGAGACTCTTTTGGTACTGTAAAATAGCTGACTTGATTGACTCGACGTCGGTGAGACGAGGAAGGATTTTTAAATGAACTTTTTTCTTGACGAAATCAATAGCCGAAAGATCATCCGTATCGAGCATCGCTACCTCGAGTGAACCATCTACTTTTTTAAACGCAACAATGTTGTTATTCCGAGCAATCGGCTCTGGAATAAGAGACAGGACCTTGAAATCGAGCTTCTGCCCTTTCAGATCCAAAAAGGGTATACCGAGGACGTAGGCTTGGATTCGTCGGAGATTATCATCGGTGATTTTGCCCGAACTTACCAAAAGGTCGCCGGTATTTTTTCCGTTTTTTTCAGACTCATCCTGAGCTGATTCAAAATCTGACTTCGTGACGAGGCCAGAATCGAGAATAAAATCTTTGAATTGTTTTTGTTCTATGTACATCCCGTTAGAGACAGGTCGCGGTCAAGCAACTCTGAATAAAATTACTATGTGTTCCATTAGGATTACTCATTTTCATATATTTCATATTTTTTTACCGCGACTGGCCTCTAACGGGACACACTTAAGACAAGTATATCAAACAATCCCCCTTACGCCGACTAAAATTCTGTGGACAAGTATGGCACTACGGAAAAGGAAAACGTCACAAAATGAAGTTTCTTGGGTATATGAGTTAAATCGACCACTCAAAATCAGCTGCTTGACAATAACTGTCTACGGGTGTATACTTGGGTATGTAAGTAGATGGTTCGCCTTCAACGGGCGAACCCGTTTTTTTAGCAAAATAGGCAAATGGAGGGTTTTCCCCCGAAAATCAGCAGATTTTCGGGGTACACAGACCCAATATTTGATAAAAACCAATAATATGTTCGACCTAAAAGTAATCAACTCAGTGCTTGAGCAAATGGAAGAAGAGCGAGGTATTCCAAAGGAAAAAACCTTGGAAGCCATTACACTCGCCCTCGCCACTGCCTACAAAAAAGAATACGGTAAAAAAGGCCAGATCGTGCGGGCTGATTTTGACCTCAACACCGGTAAGACAGAGTTTTACCAGGTGAAAATCGTCGTGGATGAGTCTAAAGTCATTATGGAAGACGAAGCCGAGGACAATCTCGAAAACGTAGACATGGAAAATGTCCGCGTTCGTTTCAACCCAGAACATCACATCCTTCTTTCCGATGCTCAGAAAATCAAGAAAGGTGCAGTACTCGATGACGAAATCATCTTCCCACTCGAACACAAGGACGACTACGGTCGCATCGCTGCTCAGACTGCAAAACAAATTATTATTCAAAAAATCCGAGAAGCAGAAAAGACTTCAGTGCTCGGTGAATACGGCAAACGCGAAGGCGAAATCGTCAACGGTACCGTCCAGCGCATGGAACGAGGCAGTATCTTTATCGACATGGGACGCACTACTGCTATCCTACCCTACGAAGAGCAGATTCCTGGCGAAAGATACAAGCAGGGCGAGCGAGTACGAGGCTATTTGCAAATGGTAGAAGACGGCCAGCGAGGTGTCCTCCTCCGCATTTCTCGTGCACATCCAAAATTCTTGGCAAAACTATTTGAAATCGAGGCTCCAGAAATCGCTTCAGGGACTGTTGTGATCAAGGGTATTGCTCGTGAAGCCGGCTCTCGATCAAAAATCGCTGTCGCCTCAAACGATCCGCATATCGACCCGATCGGATCTATGGTAGGTCAGCGAGGTGTCCGCGTATCCACAGTAATGAGCGAGCTTCATGGCGAGAAAATTGATATTATAGAATGGTCAGAGAAACCAGAGAAATTTATCGAGGATGCGCTCTCTCCAGCAAAGGTACTTTCAGTCAAACTCAGTGTTCCTGAAGGTAAGGCAATGGTAGAGGTAGCACCAGATCAGCAGTCTCTTGCGATCGGTAAAGGTGGACAAAACGTCCGTCTCGCTGCAAAGCTCACTGGCTGGAAAATCGATATCCAGTCACAGGCAGTGCCGGTAGCCGAAGTTGCGCCAGAAGTAAAGGCTGAGTAACCCGAGCCCATTCTCCCTTTTCTAAAGGCCGTCTACAGGTGTCGATCACAAACGATCGACTCAGCAGGCTCCAGGCCGAGGAATTTTATCATAATTCAAAATCCCCGTCTGGAGTACCAGCCACCCCCTTTAGAAAAGGGGGAATAATACAAGAACCTAACCAACAAAAACCATGCATTTTCTACACGATATTACTCCAGGAACAGCTCAAAAGATCAATGTGATCATTGAGATTCCAAAAGGTTCAAAAAATAAATATGAAATAGACAAGGCGACAGGCATTATTGCTCTCGACCGCGTTGGGCACACAAGCCAGGACTTCCCTTTTGACTATGGATTTATTCCTCAGACAATGTGGGATGATGGCGATGCGATGGATGTCGTAGTACTTACCACCTACCCACTTTTTCCGGGAGTACTCGTAAGGGTGCGTCCAGTGGCTATTATGAGTATGGTAGACAGTGGTGATGCGGATGACAAAATCATCGCGGTGCCCGTAGATGATCCGAGATGGAATGATGTCCTAGACCTCGAAGATTTGAATGCACACACCCTGCGAGAAATCGAGCATTTCTATTCAACCTACAAGAAACTTCAGAACAAAGAGGTAATAATCAACGATTTCAAAGGCAAAGTAGCTGCAGAAGCGGCCTTTGCCCGAGGTATCAAATTTTATCAGGATGATTTGAAGAAAAAAGGGACAAAAGCAAAAAAGTAACTAAAATCTTAAAAAATACTCCCCGCGACTGCGTCGCGGGGAGTATTTTTTATACCACTAAGCCTGTTGCTTATCCCAAAACTCTCTAAATCGGCCATCTCGCTCATAGAGCTCATCAAAAGTACCCGTTTCCAGTATTTTACCGTCCTGTATTACAATAATTCTATCCATTTCTTTGATAGTAGAAAATCAGAACCTCCCCAAATATAGCGATCCTTACCCCAACAGCATCAGATAGACCCCCTTGATCGGATAACCTATTTCCTATAGCGAGCACTCCAATACCAACCAAAAATAGCAGAACAGCATCGACTTTTTAAATTCTTTCACATTTCAAATTATTTCTTAATGTAATTATGAAAAGCAACCACTATAGGTATAGGTAGTTACAATTAGGGTGGTGTGGACAATCCGTATTACACCTTTCTTTCCCAATTATCGCCGATTTCACTGCCCCCACTTTATCCCCAGGCATCTATCAAAGTAGCTTGTTTTGTGATATACTGTACCCCTGTAGTAGCGATACTACATTTGGACTCCCTTTACTCTAACTTTAACTCTATTATGTCATCATTTATAAGCCCCAATCAAGCCAAAATAGCCCTTAAAATGGCTCTGTTGAGCCTTGTATTTATATCTGCCCACACTGCTTCTGCGGAGGTAGTAGACAAGAAAGTCACCGTAGCCCCAAGTGTAGTCAAGACCGCCGAAATCCAGGCCACCTCGACCAATTCGGTCAAAAACGAGATTCTCAAGCTCAAAACCGCCTTCAAAAAAGGGGTAGATCAGTCAAAGGAAAACCGCGAAAAGCACCGAAATATGCGAAACGAGCTGATTGCTCAGAAAATGGAAGAGCGAAAGAAGAGTAGCGAGGAAAACACCTCAACATCTACCTCATTTGCATCATTAAGCAAAAGACAGGTAGACCCACTTCTACTCCGGATCGAAAACATGCGGAAGATAGCCGACCGACTCGATATCCGTATCCAAAAGATTGAAAACCAGGAAATCGACCTCACCGATGCTCGTATTGCCCTCGCTATTGCCGATGTAAAAATCGATGACGCAGAGAGAGATATTGAGATTATCCTCGGAGAAGTAGTTTCATCTGCCCCAAAGACATCTCTAAAGAAAGATATCTACGAAAACGCTCGTAAAAGTATGAAAGAAGCTCAAAAGTCATTGACTGACGTAGTAGAGACCATCAGTACTGATGCGCAAAACGACGACGAAGAAGTAGAAGCACCAGTAAAAAGTTCCGTCAAATAAGCCTCCCCTCGAAGGGGCAAATATGGAAAACCCCAACAAAAGTATCGCACAAAATAATGACCAGCAAAAGCCAGTCGGCCCTATTATCGGCTCGGCGATAGTAATCATCATACTACTTATTGGTGGTCTCTATATCTGGGGACAACAGCTCAACAAGCAAGAGAAAAAACGACAAGAGGCTCAGAAAAGCGAGCTGGAGCAGGAGAAGGAACTCGAAAAATTGAAACTAGAGAGTGCTACTGATCTAAAAAATATTCAAGCGGAGATAGATGCGCTTACTGAGTAGATTATTACCGTTAACTGCAACAGGCTTTCTCGGCATATTTCCTAATTCAGGATAGGCTAGATCCCACAATTCCATTCTCTAGAATCTTCTACCTGTCGAAACAACATCTTCATATCTCCGAATCTATCTTGAGAGCCTAAAACTACGCCTATAATTCTTCCTCCACACGGAGCAATAACTACAGTCACGAGACTCTGCTTTGCTCTAGGTGTCTCGCCTGTTTTCCCACCAATAATATGAAAGGGTAAATCGTCTTCCCTCACCAGACTATTGGTATTAATAATCTTTGCGACGAACTTTTTATTTACATCAAAAAGCTCGAATTGTTTCTGGCCTGTTACCGATAAAATATCCGGACGACTCTCCTCCAGATACCTCACGAGCTCAGCCACATCAGAAGCGGTCGAGCTATTTATTTTATCGCTACTTGTAGCTGTATCGAGACCAGTTACATTTACAAAAAATGTCTCCTCCAGACCAAGCTTTCGGGTTTTTTGGTTCATTATACTAACAAATTTTGCTGTACCTACTTTTTCTGCCAAAAGACTTGCGACTTCATTATGTGATCCCACGAGAAGTGTCTGCAATATATCTGAAAAGTAAAAACTATCACCTGTGTGATACACACCAGACAAACCTTTGCCATTTAAAGTGTTCTCAGAAAAAACAATCACCTCTTCGGGGCGATATTGACCAGACGCCACTAGAGCTGTCATTAATTTAGAAATACTGGCAATTGGCATGCGCATATCCTTATTTTTCTCTAATAAAATCTCCTCCGTACCGTCTTTATCTATCAATACTGCCAAAAATGTCTCGGCGGAAATAATTTCTTCATCAGCATCTGTCTCTTTTTCATTTAAATCGGGGCTTGTGTCACCCACCACTTCAATCCTCCCGCCGACTCTAGACTGACCGTCCCAAACGACAAGTCCCACGATCGTGAGAAGTGCCACGAAACAGGCAATGCCTAGTTTGATTATTTTATTACTCGGTAACATGGCTATTTTAAATTTGACGACACCCACACATCATTTTGCCAATGCCAATTTGAGTCCATCCCGCCAAATACATATATTCTATCTTTGAAAACCAAGACCGAATGATCCTCTCGACCGAGCCAAGGCGGGTCGAAAGCTGTCTTTTGCCACGATAAACCATTTTTCGAATACCAAATATCATTTACCCCGCCATTATCATTGAGTCTTCCTACAGACCAGATCATATCCTGAAAAATTACGAGCGTGTGACCTTGTCTTACCTGCCAGGACGGATTTGGACTTACTTTTTCCCAATTAGTACCGTCGGACGAAGACCATACGTCACCAAAGGTCTGTTTGTTCAAATTCATACCGCCCGAGAGGAAAATCTTCCCACCAAATACCGCCGTAGCATGATCCCAACGAGAGCTCCACGGGGCCGATGCTGTCGCCTCATACCAATCAATCCCGTTTTCCGAATACCACACGTCATTTTTTGTTTCGCGATTGTCATAATCTACTCCGCCGATCAGCCAAATTTTGCCTTGGAAAACTTCTGCTGTCTGACCTTCTCTGACAGACCACGGTACATTTGAAACGACTCGCTTCCAGATGACTCCATCTGTAGATTTCCAAACGTCTTTTGCATACCCGTTAATGGGACCCCATCCGCCAAACATCCATAGGGCTCCCTTAAACAAAACGACCGACATAGACCTCCGAGGCGACCACTCTGCATGTTCAGCCACTCTACTCCAATTTGCACCATCATCACTTGTCCAAATATCATTAAAATACGGAGCCTCCCAATATTTAATCTTGTGTCCATACGTCACATCTCCGTTTCCATTAAGCCCTCCCATAGTCCACATTTTATTTTTAAATACAAAGCTGACCGCAGAGTCTCTACTCCCCCATGGTGCAGATGAAGTCACCTGTGACCAAGAGAAGTTTTTTAAGTCCGATTTTTCGGGTATTTGTGCTTCGACTGACTCATTTTTTTCTGAAATGAAGGGTGCGGGCGACGGACCATGCACAGTTATGGCCTCTTTTTGCTTTTCTTTCACCTGATCAGCGACTTTTATTGCCACCACCTGACGAGCGTTAAAATTATTTGTTAAATAAGAGTATAGAAACAAATAAACCATGGCAAAAACACCCAAAAGGAAAATAAATAGAAAAAAATGTTTTACATGATTCATTTTGTATCTCTATTTTATCGCATGTTGGGGGTTTGTACTAACAAGGAAAAGAGGAAAGACCCACAAAATTGCGGAAGCAATTTCGTGGGATACATTCTCCCTTTGTAAAGGCCGTCTACAGGTGTCGATCAACAAACGATCGACTCAGAAGGCTCCGTGCCGATGGATTTTCAAATTCAATAAGGTTGCTTCGCTTTATCGGCCTTGACCGAAGGGGGTACTTCGGTCCGCTCGATTTGTATCGTCGCTCCGCTTCCTACAAATCGGCGGGCGCTTGCCAATTCCCCACCCACACGCTACACTGTTGAAACTATGAAAAAAACCGAAGAAAAAACACCAAAAGCTGTGCTGTATTCAAACATCAAAACCACCAAATTACCTGACTCTGAGATAGAGATCATCGGAGAGATCAGCGCTGACAAGCTCGCCCCTTTTCGCAAAGAAGCACTAGAATATATCGGTAAAAATGCCGAAATAGACGGTTTTCGCAAAGGCAAAATACCTGAAAAGATGCTCGTGACCAAAGTGGGCGAAATGGCAGTACTTGAGGAGATGGCCGAGATCGCTATCAGTAAAATGTACCCAGACTTGCTTGTCGAGCACAAAATTGACGCTATTGGCCGTCCAGAAATCGCTCTGACCAAGATCGCCGTGGGAAGTGACCTTTCATTTAAAATCAAAACTGCCGTGATGCCAGAAGTCACTCTCCCCGACTACAAAAAGATTGCCGATAAAGAAAATGCAAAGCCGGTAGAGAAAGTCACCGTAACTGAAAAAGAAATTGAAGCGGTTATTATGGAAATCCGTCAAAGTCGAGTCGACCACACCGGCCACGACCATGCCAAAATGAGCAAAGAAGATCATGACAAAGCTGTCGAGACATCCCTTCCTGTATTTGATGACGCTTTTGTGAAAACTGTCGGCGATTTCAAGGATGTTGCTGATTTTAAGGCCAAAGTAACCGAAAATATTCAGAAAGATAAAGAACATAAGGCCAACGAGAAAAAGCGCATTGAGATTGCCGAGGCGGTGATCAAGGAAACTAAGGCTGACTTGCCAAAGGTGATCGTAGAAGCCGAGCTCGACAAAATGGAAGCTCAGTTCAACGACGACATCACTCGTATGGGCATCAAAGCCGAGGATTATATGAAACACCTCAAAAAGACTCGCGAAGAAATGCGTGCAGAATGGAGGGGAGACGCTCTGAAGCGTGCGACTCTACAGATCGTGCTTCACAAAATAGCTGAGACCGAAAAAATTACGGCCGATCCAGAGCGAGCTGAGAAAGAAATCAAGGCCGTCCTAGAGCACTACCCGGACGCTGATCTCAATCGTGTTCGCAACTACGTCGAGTCAATGTTGGTCAATGAAAAGGTGTTTGATTTGCTTGTAGGTAAGAAATAATCTTTCAAAAACACTCCGCAATTTTGGGTCGCAGAGGTTTTGTATTCATTCTCCCTTTTCTAAAGGCCGTCTACAGGTGTCGATCACAAACGATCGACTCAGCAGGCTTCAAGCCGAGGGATTTAAAATCCTCCGTCTGGAGTACCAGCCACCTCCTTTAGAAAAGGAGGAATGGACTAAGATGCCTACCCTACTCACAAAAGCAATAGACTCGCAATAGCGACACCTGCCGTCTCGGCACGAAGAGTTTGCTTACCAAGAGAATAAATAGGGATATTTTTTGATTTGAAAAGGACAATTTCTTTTTCGCTAAAACCACCTTCGGGGCCGATGAGAATTCCAAGAGATGCTTTGCCTGCCATGCCCACTAGCACAGATTTTTCAAAGCGTTTTCCTTCAAGATGAAATGCTATCAGATTTTCTGAAATGGACTCTTTTGACTCCAGAACATCAGCAAGTAAAACCGGATCATTAACCTCAGGCACACTCGCCCAGCCAGACTGCTCGGTCGCTTCTACTACTATTTTTCTCGCCCGCTCCATATTCAAATCTTTTTTCTCACTTCTTTCCGAAATGACTGGCACGAAACGAGTCACGCCGAGCTCCGTCCCCTTTTGCAATACCCACTCAAAGTTATCTTTTTTAATGAGAGATAAATACATCGTTACTTTTTGAGCTGGAACCACGAGACCTTCTCGCCTTTCTTTTACAGAAAACTCAGCGATTTTTTTCGTCAGCAAGGTAATTTCACACACCGTTTCACCTCCAGTGCCATCAAACAAAATGACCGTGTCACCAGCCTTAAACCGAAAAACTTTGCTCATTTGGTGCAATAACTCGGGGTTAGTGAGGGAAATCTGCTCTTTTTCACCTTTTTTACCCATTTCCTCCTCCACATAGAATCGATGTATTTTCATGAAATACAGTATACCTGTTTTTAATAAAAAGTCTGCTTACTTTGCGTCTTGTGAAAATATGGTATAGTATGAATCCTAATCAGTAATCAAAATACTTATGTCATACCTCATCCCCACCGTTATCGAAAAGTCACCTTTTGGCGAACGAGCCTACGATATTTACTCACGACTACTTCGTGATGGCATTATCTTCCTCGGCGGTCCGATAGACGACGGCGTAGCCAATACCGTCATCGCCCAGATGCTTTTTCTCCAGTCAGAAGACCCGAAAAAAGAAATCAGCCTCTATGTAAACTCCCCCGGTGGCTCAGTAACCTCCACTCTCGCGATCATAGACACCATGAACTTTGTCAAAAACGACGTGGCGACCTACTGTGTCGGACTCGCCGCATCTGGCGGTGCTATGGTGCTTTCAGCCGGTAAAAAGGGCAAGCGTTTTATCCTACCAAACGCCGAAGTGATGATACACCAGCCACTAGGTGGTGCAGAAGGTCAGGCTACCGATATCGCGATCAGCGCAAAGCATATTTTGAAAACTCGAGAAAATCTCGCCAAAATGCTTGCCAAAAACTGTGACCAGACCGTGTCACAGATAGAAAAAGACATTGAGCGAGACTTTTATATGTCTGCGGAGGAAGCAAAGAAGTACGGGATTGTGGATAAGATATTGTAGAAGGAAAATTAATTCACGATTTATGCTTGCCCTGTAGCGAGTAATCTCTACTATGGGAATTCATGAATGGTACGGCGTGAGAAACAAAACCTTTCGATATATCGAAAGGTTTTTGTTTTTTAACAATGGTTAATGAGTATCCACGGAATTTTCAGTAGAAAATTCCGTGGATACTCATTAATTCGTTAATCATAAATCGTACATCATACATCTAAGCCCCATAAATTAAAAATCTCTGGACACCGAGCCCAGAGCAACTTACATTTCACACGAGACCCCACAGCCACCGAGCTCTCTGCACTGAGGGATTGGCCATGAGCATTTGCACCGACACCTGCCCCGGAGCCGCACTAGCACTACCCTCGAGGTAGCCGTAGGTCGCACAACTCCCCCAGTTCATGCACTCGAAACGACTTTGTTCGCCTATTGCACCCATTGCAAAGGAAGCAAGTGTTCGAGGGTCTGTCCGACCGTCAAAGAGCGTCCTCAAGCGTTCGACATCCCGATCACTGTTTGCCCTAGTTACTAGCTTAAGAAATGCTTCTGCTCTTGTATCTTCTAAGCGAGAAAGAGGCTCTCCAGGATTGGTCGGCGTTCCACCAAAGTCGTGCTCTGAGGCAATCACCTGGCTCCAGGGAAATAGTGGTGGAAAACGAACATTGCCCACATTTCTTGAATAGACTTCATGAATATCGAGCTCCCAATCAACGAACACTCTCGAGTCTTTGGTCTCAATCATTTCATAGATACCCTGAGGCAACCCGTACCAAAAGGCCAGACGGTCCTCAAGTAAAATCACCTCATGTCCTCCGTGTTCCTTTGAACAAAAGGTGAGGATGGTTGGTTTACACTGCATAATGAGTGCAATCTGATCCCAAAACTGAAAAAGGTGTGTCCTTATGGCATCAAGTCTAATCTCGACCGTATCACACAGCTCTGGCTGTGCAATGAGAGTATCCAAAGCATGCCGAAAATGTGGCAACTTGGACTCATTGACCGAGCAGACTACACCGGGAATAAACGACTGTTTCTTCATTTGTAGTCAAGTTGTTCAAACGTTGCTTTTTCAAGTCGGTTTTGCCCACACAGGCACCCGACGCATTCTGAAAGGGAGTATATAGGAGAGACTGAATATAAGCAAGATTCAGGGTATATTCAAGAAGTAAGATTCATGATTTATGAATATGCCTCGAAAATTGCTACTGCAATTTTCGAGGCTGCTATTTAACATATTTCCCCTTCCTATTCTTAAACCTTAAATGTGAAATCTAGCTTCTACCCCAAATAGTAGACAAAATTCCATAAATACTATAATATAAAATGATTACTGGTATTAATTTTGGTTTCGCCTTTAAACTCAGCTTTTAAACAATGGTACATCTACAAGACATTATGATACAAACTCAAAACAAATCTCGTATATTAGGCCATTTTTAGCACTGTACACAGAAGGCGGGCTTATCCGTATATGTCATTAAAAATAATCGCACTAATCGTCAGCCTCACCGGCGTATTAGGTATTGCACTTGGATACTATTTGAGACTGATCATTTCCCTCGGCAAAAAGGGGTCTATGGAACTTGAGATCAAAGAGATGCTCCTCGAAGCAAAAGAACAAGCAAAAAAGGTCACCTCTGAAGCCGAGACAAAGGCCACTGAAATGTTGCAAGAAGTACGAAAAGAAGCGCGCGAGAAAGAAGAAAAACTCAAACAAACCGAGATTCGTCTTATCAAAAAAGAAGACCTACTCGATGGACGTCAAGCCGATATCGACAAAGAGGTCGAGAGTATTAAAGCTAAAATCATTGAGATCAAAGAGATCCGGGACAAAGCTGAGAGACTTCATGCCGAGAAAAAGCTCGAGATGGAACGTATTGCCCGCATGAGCGAAGACGAGGTCAAGAAAGAGCTAATGAAGACCGTAGAAAAGCAGTGTGAAGAGGATTTACTTGTCCGTACCCAAAAGCTTGAGATGTCTGGAGCTGAGGTGCTCGAGAAAAAAGCCCAGAGTATCCTCGCGATCTCTATTCAACGTATGGCTAATTCTGTCGCCGGAGAAATGATGTCCACCAATGTCCCTATCACGAGCGACGACATCAAAGGTAAAATTATTGGAAAGGAAGGCAGAAACATCAAAGCCTTCGAACGCATCACTGGCGTAGAGGTGATTGTGGACGACACACCAGGAGCCATTACTATTTCATCTTTTGATCCAGTACGCAGACAAGTGGCAAAGACCGCACTCGAGGAGCTCATCAAAGACGGTCGTATTCAGCCTGCAAAAATTGAGAAGGTGGTAGAAGAAGCTCAGCAGAATATCAATAAAATTATCAAAGAGAAGGGTGAGCAAGCAGCATATGAGTGCGGAGTGATCGGTCTCGACCCTCGCATTATCGCTATACTCGGCCGACTGCATTATCGTACGAGCTATGGTCAGAACGTCCTCCAGCACTCTATAGAGATGTCACATATTGCTGGTATGATCGCGAGTGAGCTCAAGGCCAATGTGTCTGTAGCCAAGGCAGGAGCACTTCTCCACGACCTCGGTAAGGCTGTGGATCACGAGGTGGCAGGAACGCATGTAGAGATAGGCCGAAGAATCTTGCAGAAGTTTGGTGCAAGCGAGGACATCATCAAAGCGATGCAAGCTCATCACGAAGAATACCCTTACGAGACAGTGGAGTCTATTATCGTACAGTGTGCCGATGCTATCTCTGGTTCTCGCCCAGGTGCTAGACAGGATAGTATTGAGAATTATCTAAAGAGACTCGGTGATCTCGAAGCCATCGCCAATTCTTTCAAAGGTGTTGAAAAGTCATACGCTCTCCAAGCCGGTCGCGAAATCCGTATTTTTGTTAGCCCTGAGCAGATTACTGATCTCGAAGCCAAAACCCTCGCCCGAGATATCGCTCTCAAGGTAGAAAAAGACCTAAAATACCCTGGTGAAATAAAGGTAAATGTAATTCGGGAGCTAAGGGCGATAGAGTTTGCGAGGTAGAAGATTTTAAAACATGCGCACAAAAAGAATACCCCCGATTTTTCATCAGAAAAATCGGGGGTATTCTTTTAATTTTTTTTTAGAATTAGTCAGCATTCATTCCTCCTTTCGTAAAGGAGGTGCCTAGTAAACTAGGTGGAGGATTTTTTTATTCATAAATCAACACGAAATATGGTTGCTTCGCACTGTCGACCTTGACCGAATAATATACTTCGGTCGGCTCAATTTATATAGTCGCTGCGCTCTGCATAAATTGGCGGGACTTGCATTAAAAGTGGCTTATTATATACTATATCCAGAGGTTAGACTTTTGCGCGGAGGTATCCACGTGAAGTATTTTATTAAATACACATCGGTCGATGTACTTGTTCTAAATATTTACAAACATAAGCAAAACATTTTACACTATGAATAAACAAGCAATTATTGACGCAGTTCACGCAGTGCTCGGTGGTACCAAAGTACAAGCTGAGCAAGCAGTAGACACCGTAGTAGACTCAATCACTAACACCTTGAAGAGGGGTGAGGAAGTTTCTATCGCAGGTATTGGCATCTTCTCAGTAAAGCAGAGAGCAGCGCGAGAGGCTCGTAATCCACGAACCGGAGAATCTATACAGGTTCCTGCGATGAAAGTGCCAAAGTTTAGAGCAGCAAAGGCTTTGAAGGAAGCGGTGAAGTAATTTACCTCCTGATAAATCTCATAACAAAAAAACGCCATGAGGCGTTTTTTTGTTTTCACTGATATGCGTGACGGAAGACGCTTCGCTATCGAAAACCTAGGGAACCCCGTCTACAGGTGCACATCATCTACCGATGGGCCGAGGTTCTACCAATCCTTCCTCCGCGGGAAAACGCTTGTTTTCCCGACCCCTTTCCGGTTCGATTCTCCCATCCCGCTCTTTAAAAATGAGAAAAGCCCCAGGTAAACTGGGGCTTTTCTCATTTTTGTGCGGGACGGGAGAATCGAACTCCCACCAAAAGTTTGGAAAACTCTTATTCTACCATTAAACTAGTCCCGCCTACGCTTTTGCTCCGGCGGGGCAAAGCCCGCAAAACCGAATGCCAAGACATACTAGCAAACAAAACACTCCCTCGCAATGGAGGGAGTGTTTTGAGCTAGACTACTTTGCTTTTGAGCAAGTGCAGGCCTTTGTAGCACACTTTATACATGGAACTGCCATATTTTTTAAATCTCAGCTCTTTATCAAACCGAAACAAATTAGGCTAATAATTAGAACTTGATAAATTGGATGTAGTTCGAGGCGCAAGCGAGAAGCGAGCGAGCCGTACAGAAGTACGGTGAGCGAGCATCGGAGCGAAGCAACAAAGAAATACGCCAATTTTCAAGGTTCTATAAATGAAATCCAGGTCACCAAGTAGTGCGCACTACCTAAATGACAGCGTAAATTGTACACCCGAATCAGCCCAAAAATACAATAAAGCAATACATTGACGATATGTCAACACCAGTATGAAGTGGTGGCTCTATTTGCTTTGAGAGTTGGCACGAGAGGACACAAGAAGCACTTTGTCAAAATCATCTTCCTTGACGACTTTATTGCGTTTTTTAAAACCACAAATCGCACATTCTTGCACCAAAACATAGTCCCCTTTTTTATTTTCCACCCCAATCGGCTTCATCAGTCCCCCACAGGTCGCTTTCCGATCCCCTGGGTGAATATCGACATGTTTGCTGTAGAGACATTTTGGGCAATGATTGGTATAGCCATTCCCCACCACCGCATATGCGCAGTGATCACAGGTAAAATTCTCGATGGTACGGGTGAAAAGTGGAGGCATAATATAACTCTATCAAAAAAAGTTCTTATATGCTAAGATGTCTGGACAAATAGATACATCGGGGCGTGGTGTAACGGCTAACATGCTTGTTTTGGGAACAAGTGACTCCGGGTTCGAATCCCGGCGCCCCGACAATAGAAAAAAACGGCTTAGGCCGTTTTTTTCATGTCGGGGCGAAAAAGCGCGGGGCGCTTTCGTCCGGGATTCGAAAAGGTTCTCCCATATTTTTGAGCTTTTACTAAAGCGAAAAAATGGGAAACCTGTACTGCGGCTGTAAGCCGAGAAATTCCCGGCGTACCTGTCTGGAGATACGGCTTGTGTCGGGATTCGAACAGAGGAAACAAATTTTTCTAACAAGAAAAATGGGTGAGCTGGTGCCCAGACATAGTCGAGCGACGGCGAGATTTTAGTCGGGGGAGAAACTCCCGGCGACACTTCCCTACAGAATAACATCCTCCAGCATCTCTACTCTCCCCTGCTTCGTCCCTTCTTCAATATACACAGTAGCTAGATCAAACTGCCAAGAAATGTCTTCGGACAAATTCTTCTCCAGCAAATAGCCTTCTATGGTCTTGGCTAGTCTTTTGACCTTGAAACCATGCATATTGTCCTCAGGACGATAGCTATCCCCCATTACAGATGTTTCATGAATAACACTTACCCAACCTTTTTCACAAGAAACACTCTTTACCTCAATAAAATGAAGCTTTCCTTCCCTTTTGCCACAATATCTATCTCTCCCCACTTTTTAGTATAGTTTCGCTCAATGATAGAAAAACCTTGTTTTTTGAGAAACTTACAGGCAATATCCTCGCCGAGCTCGCCCAATTTCTGTGTTTTTGATGTGAATAGTTTCATGTGGAACGTCGTTTTTGTTTTCACGTGAAACGTTTCTTGTGAAATTGTCTGCATTTTATCAAGATACCTATATTTATGGCCACATTCTAGTCAAAACACACTTTTTAAAGACATTCTGACCATCGACTATGAGCCATATTCTGTGTCCTTTATGAACACTGTCCCCAGAGTTATCCACAGTTTTCCCCAAAAATCCTTGTTTTTAGGGGATAAGTGGGGCGGGGACTTGGGACAAAGGAAAGGGTATGGGAGGGAAGCTGTAAAGGACATAGGGAAGTATAGCATGGATTGGGGAGTGGGTGAGTAAATGGGTTCAATAAAAAACCACGTTGGAACGGGCGGTAAAATCTCCCGCGACTCTCGGCTCGCCGTCGCTCACCTCGGTCTGGGCACCAGCTCGACCGTTTTTCTTGGTAGAAAAACATGGCTCCGCTGTTCGATTCTCCACGCGAGCAAAGCATTTTGCTCGCTCCACCCGCACAAAAATAAGAAAACCCCATACAAGCTGGGGTTTTCTTATTTTTGTGCGGGCGGGGAGAATCGAACTCCCGTCTCAACCTTGGCAAGGTCGTGTTCTACCACTAAACCACGCCCGCAAACATGAACAAAATTAGTATAGCATTAAGAGAATAAAAAGTAAAAAAGTATAATAGAAACTCCCGGGAGGGGGAGGGCGCCCGGAGGTAATTTCTCCCCTTACAGGGGCAGTACCCCGATTGGATTTTTTCAGCTCAACGGAGGGAATTTCTCGCGTACCGCGCGTGACTTTCAGGTTTTCTCAGGCGAGTACGCCTAAGAAAACATAGAAAGTCTTTCGAATCCCTCACGCAATGCGCGCAGGCGCATTGCTCGGGTGCACAAAAACTACTCGCTACGCTCCAATTTTGTGCACCCGGAGGGATTCGAACCCCCAACAACGGTTCCGAAGACCGGTATGATATCCATTTCACTACGGGTGCAGATATAAATATTTTTCTACTTTGTCTCGGCAAATTGACCTTACTATGACACATTTCCTACGTGTGCATTTTGTAAATACCAGAAACAGCACAGTTACCCAAACACTATACCGCACATTCGCCAAAAAACAAAATTTGTAGTAAAGTAAAAGCATGAAACCGTCAACTAACGCTATTTTTGACACTTCTCTGGGTAAACACGTTCCCAAAGAGGTTTCACATGTAACCGAAACCTTGCAAAAGGCTGGTTTTGAGGCGTATTTGGTAGGCGGATGTACTCGAGACTTGCTCCTCGGCAGAAAGCCAAAAGACTGGGATGTGACCACCAATGCCACTCCAGAGCAGATTATTGCCCTCTTTCCCAAAACTTTTTATGAAAATGTTTACGGAACAGTCGGTGTGGTTAATGAAACAGTCGAAGATGAAACACTCAGGATTATCGAAGTGACACCGTACCGCATAGAAGCAGGGTACTCAGACCACCGCCGTCCAGACAGCGTTACCTTTAGCACTAAGCTTGAGGATGATCTAAAGCGAAGAGATTTCACGATTAACGCTATCGCACTTGGATCAAACTCCAACACTGTCACCAAAGGCTCTAAAAGCCTCGTAGACAAAGTTTCACAAGAAACACTTGCTGATCCTTATAAAGGTCAAAAAGATTTAAAGGACAAGCTTATACGCACTGTGGGAGCACCTGAGGATCGCTTTGAGGAAGATGCTTTGCGAATCATTCGTGCTATCCGACTTTCAGCCGAGCTTGGTTTCACGATTAACGTCGAGACTGCCAAGGCTATCGAGGAAAAGGCACCTCTTCTCGCAAAAATCTCTAAGGAACGTATCCGCGATGAGTTTATTCGCATCCTTATGTCAGATACTCCAATGACCGCGCTTGCTGTCGCACAAAAGCTCGGTGTTTTAAAATATATTGTGCCTGAGCTAGAAAATGGTGTGGGGATGGAACAAAATCAGGCCCACGCTTATACGGTTTGGGAACACCTACTACGCTCATGCCAGCATGCTGCCGACAAAAAGTGGCCTCTCGATATCCGCCTTACGGCTCTCTTTCATGATATTTCCAAACCAGAGACTAGGCGCTGGTCAGATGAATCAAAACAATGGACTTTCTATGGTCATGACGTGGTGGGTTCACGTGTAGCATCGAAAATCCTCGAAAATCTCAGATTTCCAAAGAAAATGAGTGAGAAAATCGTTAAGCTCGTCCGTTGGCACATGTTTTTCTCGGATACCGAGAACATTACGCTCTCTGCAGTACGCCGAATCATCACAAACGTCGGCCCAGAGAACATTTGGGACCTGATGAACGTGCGAGTCTGTGATCGAGTAGGAACAGGCCGTCCAAAAGAGCAGCCGTATCGTCTCCGCAAGTATCACGCCATGATCGACGAGGCTCTCCGCGACCCAATCTCTGTCGGAATGCTCAAAATTGACGGTACTATATTGATAAAAGACCTGAAACTCACTCCAGGTCCTAAAATAGGCTTTATTTTACTTGCATTACTCGAAGAAGTGCTTGAGGAGCCAAATAAAAATGCCTTGGAGTACCTATCTGGACGTGCAAAAGAGCTCATACAGCTAGGTGATGAAGAATTAAAGAAAATGGGGGAGGCAGGCAAGGAAAAAAAGGCTATGGAGGAGGAGAAAGAGCTTGCGGAGATAAAGAAAAGGCATTGGGTAAAGTAAGGCGCCGATTTATAAGGAGCAAAGCGACTATATAAATCGAGCGGACCGAAGTATTCTCTTCGGTCAAGGCCGATAAAGCGAAGCAACATTAATAGACCTAAAATAGTAGGTGGGGGAGGAGAAAACCCCGTTTTGCTTAGCAAAACGGGGTTTTCGTGATTTTAACTCATAAATACAAACGATAAAGCCGCTTCGATGCGACCAGAGGTTAGAGTGAGGTGGCAAGGAAACGGCTTTTTGAAAAGGGGAACATTGGAAGATTCTTGCGTGGGAACAAAAGAGAGAGGGACTAGATTGGCCAGTGACCTCGATGCATTCTGCATGTAAGCACAGCATCTAAAATGTTAAAGTTGGAGAAGTGTGTACTGCTCGACAACCAGATCAGGGTTACCCGATCCTACATCTTTTGTTTCTTCGCTTTCTTCTTCCGCGAACTAGTTTTTCGAAGAGCGTGCGCCACCAGTTTTTTCTCGGTAAAAACTTTTGGCCTGGTGTTATTATAGCAACCCTAAAAGACATGTAAAGGACATACCTGTGGATAACTTTTTTGCATGCGTTTTTTATAGGCGTATACTTATAAATAGCATTTGAACAAAGGGGTTTCCTAAAGGACATCCCGCAAATAGAAAGACTCTTCATGAGTGCTCAGTATTG
Organism: Candidatus Tayloriibacteriota bacterium; assembly: GCA_943354385.1. Lineage (GTDB taxonomy): Bacteria > Patescibacteriota > Minisyncoccia > Phycocordibacterales > PALSA-1337 > SCTV01. The sequence continues at coordinate 52,415 of CALRBR010000002.1, read as the reverse complement.
CAAAAAAAACTCCCGCCCTAAGCTGACGATGGAAAAAAAAGTGCTACAAATTCTCGATCTGATGAAACAAGGGAAGGCCCACCGAGCCCTCAAGCTCTGTAGTCAGCTACCAGAATCCGGACACTTTTCAATCATCCATAGTTGTGATTAGGCCGATGAAGCACAATAGATACTAGACGCGAGTCTGGTATTTTTTAGGGAAAAAGTTATTATGAGAAAAATTTGTATGTAAAAAAATACTCCCCCGCGACGTAGTTGCGGGGGATTTTATTTTACGTTATTTCAACTCTAGGTAAACCGGGCAATGATCCGAACCAAGCACCTGATCATAAATCTCAGCTTTTTTGAGGCGGGGGAGGAGGTCGGGGGAGATAAAAAAATAGTCGATTCTCCAGCCAATGTTTCTATCTCGAGCAAATGTCTTCATATCCCACCACGAGTACTGCACTTTTTTCGGATACAGATGGCGAAACGTATCGACATACCCCTTTTCTACTACCATATCCACCCAGGCTCGCTCCGATGGCAAAAAGCCGGTGTGATCCCTGTTTTCTTTTGGTCGAGCTAGATCAATTTCACTATGTGCTGTATTTACATCACCAGTGAAGATGATTGACTTACCATTTTTGCGCAATTTCTCAATATGCTTCAAAAAAACCTCATAGAAGCGCATTTTATAGTCGAGACGCTCTGGGCCACCTCCGCCATTAGGAAAATAGATGTTAAATAATACAAAATCTTTGAAATGGAGCTCGAGCAGTCGCCCCTCCTGATCGAGTTCGGGCACACCCATGCCGTATTCCACTTTTTCTGGCTTCACTTTTGTAAACACCGCCACACCACTGTAGCCCTTTTTCATCTTTGAATGATCAAAGTAGCTCTGATAGCCCGGAGGGTGCACGACTTCTGGTGCGAGTTGCTCGGGATGAGCCTTGGTCTCTTGGAGACAAAAAATATCAACACCTTCATTGACCAACCAGTCAAAACCACCTTTTTTATGATTGGCTCTGATACCATTTACATTCCAGGAAATAATTTTCATTATGCTCATAGTAGCACGTACATTTTGTAAATAAAAATCCCGAGCGAGGCGGGAAGAGGGACGGAAGGAAAGCTTCCGTAGCCTTTTACGACGGGGGCACTCTCGTGGATCTCGGTAGTCCTCCAGACTTTGGTATAGTTCGGGAACGAGGCCTGTATGGTTTAACGACATTCGGGTCATCTTCGAGCACAAAAGTTCCCCTGAGCAAAAGATTATCGAGGTTCCCTTTTGCAGGCACAACGACATGGAACGTTTTCATCGTCCCACTACATCCATTTAGAAACGAACCAGGTATACCCCTGAGCACCGCATGGAGACTACGTATCGCCAGCAAACCATTGCCCGGCCTAGGGAGTGTCGCAAAGGCCAGATGAACGGACTGAGATCCGACGGGATATTCAATCATAAATGAGGAACGTAAATTTAACCGACTTAGAGAATACCAAGCAAACCAAAGTCTGTCAAATTTAAACACCGTAATAAAGTTTAGTCTCGTCCTATCCCTGCCGTAAAGCGGACGGGGTATCAGGCGAGACACCATGGTAAACTTTATTATGTAGGTGTCGGCTCCGCCGACTTCATCCTCATTCTTGCCGATTCATCCCCGCGGCAAGCCGTTGGGGATTTATCCACAATTACAATAAAAACCCCTCGTCCATATCCTCAAAACTCTCCGATAGGCAATTATATATGTAGATTAAAATGACTGACAAATAAAAAGCTCGACCAAAAGGGCGAGGCTAGGGAATTTATGGCTGCTAAGGATCCGGGTGAGGGTGGTGGAGGACGAGGTGCACAGGAGGATGTCTAGAACGACGAATCTCCTCCTCGGTGGGTATTGGGGTAGGGGTGGGAATGACCAAAAAGTCTTTCATTCCTCTCGAGACCTTTTCCAAACCAATACCGTCCGGCAGAGTGAGTTTCCATTTCCACACGGTGCGATCGATGATCAGACAAGAACCCGGAGCATGCTTTTCCAAATAGCCCCTGAGTCTGTCAATCATTAGATGACTGTCATCAATAGACGGATTTGCAGCAAAATCGATATACATAGTTGTGTTTGCCATAAAAAAGAACGAGTTGACTGAAATTGACCGCGCTAAATTTTGACCAACTTCTAAACTTTAAACCGTGATGTACTATAGCAAACTTCATCAATTTTGCCCATATATAATAATGCAAATAAAAAGCCAACCGTTGAAGTGATCGCGGGTTGGCGGGGGGACTAACGCTACTGGTCGGAAAGAGCACGACGATGAGAGCCTTTGACCTGACGATACGCAGCCTCGTCGGTCTTGGCGGTAACAATCGTGACTTGGGCCTTGGCACCCTTGGGATCAAGCCATGGCATGATGCGGAGTCCAGTGAAACTGATGGCCCTCTTCACATCCTCCTGGCGAATCCTGGGGCACTCCACAAAGGCCACCTTCTGACCCCCATCTTCATCTATGAGTGGGGTGAATTTCCCGTGCCGTTGACTGCGGTCGAGAAGGACATTGCCGATATGTCCCGCCTGGTTCATTTGCTGCTGTAGCGCAAGGAGACTGGATTCGAGCTCCGTGTGCTGTTCTGTATAGATCCTGAACCTGACACTGGGTGAGGTTCCCGGAAGGTTTTGAGTTTTCATATTCTTCAAACTGCATTACGTCTGGTAATTCCAAACGTTTGTTCAAACCAAAATATATTATACAGGATATGAATCCTAAAGTCAATACCTCCCAGCCAGTTGAGAGGGTTATTTTTGGTACATGAAAAAAGCCTTAGATTTGAGACTGGATTGGGGAAAATGACTGGAAAAACTCTTTCCCCGCGGCGTACTCGCCGTGGGGGTATTCTTCTTGTAATTTTTCGACAAAAAACCTTGCCCCTGTCTTATGTCTCATGTCTAATTTCTACTGTCTATTTTCGTCTCTTATTATGAAAACTTTTATGAATATCTCTCAAATGTTTATCGGTCACATGTGTGTAGATCTGCGTCGTGCCGATATTGGCATGACCGAGGAGTGCCTGGACACTGCGGAGGTCAGCACCGTTGGAAAGTAGGTCGGTGGCAAAGCAGTGCCTGATCACGTGCGGAGTCACTTTTTTAGAAATACCAGCTTTGATTGCATAATACTTCACGATACGCTCGATCGAGCGACGGGTCAGTCCGGTATCTTCGCCTTCAGCACGTTCTTTGTTTATTTTTATAAAAAGCGGGTCTTCCACATCGGCACGTTTATCTAGATAGGCTTTGATTGATGATTTTGCTTGTCCAGAGAGAAATACTACACGCACTTTTTCCCCTTTTCCTCGTATAGAAAATTCATCTGATGAAAGATCGAGATCTCGTGAGAGGGAACATAGCTCCGACACACGCAAGCCAGTAGAAAAAAGGAGTTCGAGAATCGCCTTGTCCCGTAGAGATTTGAGACTATTTCCCTCTGGCGCCTCGAGGAGTCGGCCAAGCTCCTGCTCAGAAATCACATCGATATGTCTCTCGCCGACTTTTGCAAGCTCAATATGTTCGGGAGAAAGGGTTTTCACATCTCTTTTGGCTAGATATTTTAAAAACGCACGCAAAGCGATCAGGTAATAGTTTTGAGTTTTCTTTTTGAGCGTCGCGCCAGTCGGTTTATTATTGCCTGTCGACTGTCTGTTGAGCCAGAGACGGTATTCGCGAAGGAGATTGTCCGAAATATCTTTTGGATTATCGGTTTTAGCAAAAGAGAGAAAGCGGATGAGGTAGTGGTCGTAATTTTCGACCGTTTTCACACTTCGGCCCTTTTCGATTTCGATATATTCGAGAAATTGTGTTTTAAGCTCGCGAAGACTCATAGCTATCATTATACCAGATGTCGCACAATATATTACCACCACCCCCCCACAGATAGTACTTGATTGGAAGATAGAAAGATAATAAAATCCGATAATATGGCTCTAGGACTGAATACAATAAGGTTGCTTCGCTTTATCGGCCTTGACCGAAGAGACTACTTCGGTCCGCTCGATTTATATAGTCGCTTTGCTCCTTATAAATCGGGTGGTTGCAATTAAATCCCTTTTATGCTAGTATATATAAGCAATGTTAACCGCAACAAAGAAGCTCAAAATCATCAAAGAGGTGCAGATGCACGACAAGGACACTGGTTCTCCAGAGGTTCAGATTTCTATTTTGTCAAAAAAGATAGACGAGCTCGCAAATCATTTGAAGAAACACAAGAAAGACAACCACTCTCGACGTGGTCTCCTCGCTATGGTAGCTGATCGACAGACTCACATCAAATATCTCCAGCGAAAAAGTGTAAAGCGATACAACTTAGTCGCAAAGAAGCTAGATCTCAAGAAAAAGTAAAATTTGACGGGAACTATCCCGTCAAATTCGTTTTAGAGTGTTTTCGACCTTTGATATTTCATTTTTGTACCCTATACTTAGGTACTTGGTCGGTAACATTGCAGTATTTTATGGATTTACACTTTTTTAAAATCCAAGCATTTATTTATTAGTATTTTTATAATTAGTAAACAATTATATGTCAGTTATTAAACACAAAGAGCAGCGCGTCGGTATTTTTATCGATACACAAAATCTCTATCATTGCGCAAAGAATCTTTACCATGCGCGGGTCAATTTTGGCCAAGTAGTAAAGGATGCACTTGCAGGACGGGCCCTCATCCGAGCGGTCGCATACGTCATCACCACCGAATCAGGGGACGAGAAAAACTTTTTTGAGGCGCTTGAGAAAGCAGGGATTGAAACTAAAACCAAGGACCTTCAGATCTTTGCAGGAGGAAGCAAGAAAGCCGACTGGGACGTGGGTCTTGCGGTAGACGCGATCAAACTCGCACCAAAGCTCGACACCGTTATTATTATTTCCGGCGACGGAGACTTTGTTCCACTCGTAGAGTATCTTCAGATACATGAGGGTTGTCAGGTAGAAGTACTTTCATTTGGCAAATCCACTTCAAGCAAACTCATCGAGGTGGCAGACGACTTTATCGATCTCGATAGCAATCCACGCAAATATCTCATGAGTGGAGCATCTCAGGTACGCACACGACGTGCACCAGAAGTAAATCGTGGCGAGCGGATAGAGCGCGAAGAGCGACCACTCCGTACTGCACCGCTAAATACTGGGGCTACGGTGGCACCGAAAAAGGAAGGGGATAAGTAAATCAAAAAGAAAGAATCCCCCGCGACTGCGTCGCGGGGGATTCTTTCTTTAATTTCTTCCTAAAATACGGTATACTTTGACTAGCTACTTCTCGCCGCAAAACTCGTTGAAGGCAAATCTTTTGAAAAGCCTTGCGCAGGCGGGTAGCCGAGCAGAGCAACTTTTTACCAAAAAAGTATGTGTGCTCTTTCAAAAGATTTGCCGATTAAGAGTTTTGCGGAGAAAGTCGATCATCAATGGATACTACCCTAAACTCATTTCCCGGGGGCGCAGCACAATCAGTACCGACTCCACCCTCACAAACAATGGGGGGGCTAAAACCTATCCGAACATTCGAAAGTGACGCCAACGAAGCCCTTCGTTCTCAAAATGCCTCGCTAATTAAAATTGCTGTCGCTGAAAGCACCAGACGCGAAGAGACATTAGCGATTGAAGAAGTGGAAGTAAGGAGTATTGGCAAAAAGATCGCCATCATACTTGTAAGTATTGCCTTTATCGCTGGTGGGGGAGGAGCTATCTACTACGTGTACACCAACTCACAAAAAGCACCGGCTCAAAACAAATCCCAATCGCTTTCGAGTATCATTCCATATCAAAAAGCTCGAGAAATAAATGCCAGCGGTCTCGGTAAAGAAGCCCTTGTCGAAAAACTCTTCCAAGCCACACAAACTTCTGCTGTCTCCATAGATTCCGCCGAATATCTCTACATCACCACCGGAGAAGCCGGTAAACAAATGCTTTCGTCAGAGGGTCTCTTCTCAGCACTCGATTTAAAAGCCACCAATGAATTTGTGCGTTCCCTCGATCCTCAGTACATGTTTGGGGTACTTGGCATGACAAAAAATCACCCTTTTCTTATTTTAAAAACTAATTTCTACCAAAGTGGTTTCGCCGGCATGCTCGCTTGGGAAAAAACTCTTGCCAATGATTTCAGAGGACTACTGGTAGACAATAGCTCTGTCGAAAAAGACGTTTCTAAACAGACAAGTGACGACATATTGGAAACAGAATTAAAATTTAGGGATATGGTTATCCAAAATCGCGATGTCCGTGTACTCAAAGACCGTTACGGCCTCACCCGCATCGTTTATAGTTTTGTAGATAACAACACCATCGTAATCGCTCCCAACGAAAAAACCATCGAAGGTGTCATAGACGCTGTAACAAAAAGGAAATTTACGAGGTAAATTACTTAGTGGACTTTTGACCACCGCTCTGCTACCATTACCCTATGGCAATCGACACTACAAAATTTAAAAAACTATTAGAAAAAGAACTTAAAACACTCGAAGAGGAGCTCGAAAGTGTTGGCCAGAGAAGTCCGTCAAACCCAAACGACTGGGAAGCCAAGCCGAACAAGCTCAACGCGGACAGTGCGGACAACATGGAGGTGGCAGAAAGTATTGATGAGTTCGAAGACAATGCTGGCATTTTGAGACAGCTCGAAATCCAGTACAACGAGGTAAAGCATGCCCTCGCCAAAATCGACCTCGGCACCTATGGTATCTGTGAAAACAATGGCCATGAAATAGAGCTCGCTCGCCTCGAGGCCAGTCCATCTGCAAAAAACTGTATTAAGCACATGAAATAGCCGGATGAGTTTTGCAAAAGTGTATAGTGCCCAGAATACCTACCTCAAAGCGCAAATCATTACTATTGAGGTGGATATTTCAAAGGGACTATACGCTTTTTCTATGGTGGGTATGGCAGACAAAGCAGTAGAAGAGTCAAAAGACCGGTTTTCGGCTGCGATAAAAAACTCTGGCTTCAAGTCTCCGAAACAGAAAAATCAAAAGGTCGTCGTCTCGCTCGCACCAGCTCAAATAAAGAAAGAAGGGCCGAGCTTTGACCTCGGTATCGCACTCGCATATCTCCTCGCCTCAAAGGAAATAAAGTTTGATCCAGCGAAAAAGCTTTTTCTCGGTGAGCTATCCCTCGACGGCTCCCTCCGAGCGGTGACCGGCATGCTTCCCCTCGCGATAGAGGCAAAGAAAAAAGGCTACACCGAAATGTACGTGCCAAAAGACAATGCACTCGAAGCGGCGCTCATCGAAGGTATCACCATTTTCCCTGTCACCGATTTAAAAGAAATTGTCGAACACTTTGGAAGGAAAGTGGGGGAGTCGACGGGAGAAGAGGCGATGATTGAAATAAAAAAGCCTACGGGGAAAATACCTGCTGGCAGAAATGAAAATGTTGTACAACTTGTACAAGATAAAAAGATTCACCCTCAGCCTAAAACTGTCCTCCGTAAAAAGACTACTGCATCCCTGATCGACTTTTCTGATGTGCGAGGGCAGGAAAGCGCCAAGAGAGGTTTGGAAATCGCCGCAGCTGGTGGCCACAATATCGCCATGTACGGACCACCTGGTACCGGTAAAACCATGCTGGCCAAAGCCTTTTGTCACATTCTACCCGCACTCTCTTTTGACGATATGCTCGAGGTGACCGGCATCCACTCAGTCGCCGGCGCGCTCCGTGGGGGACTCATGACCGAAGCGCCTTTTCGCTCGCCCCATCACACTTCATCTTACGTAGCACTTGTCGGCGGTGGCACAAATCCGAAACCTGGCGAAATCACACTCGCCCACAAAGGTGTCCTTTTCCTCGATGAATTCCCGGAGTTTGACCGCAAAGTGATCGACTCTCTCCGTCAGCCACTCGAGGATAGAGTAGTCAGTATCTCGCGGGCCAAAGGCTCAGTGCTTTTTCCTGCTCATTTTATCCTCATCGCTACAATGAACCCATGTCCCTGTGGCAACTACGGCATCAAAGGCAAAGAGTGCGTCTGTAGTGCCCTATCGTCCCAGAGGTATCAGCTCAAAATATCCGGCCCCATCGTCGATCGTATTGATATCTGGCTCGAAGTAGGATCAGTCAGCCATGTCGACCTTGCTCGCAAAGACAAAACAGGAGAAACCACCGAGGCCATCAAAAAAAGAGTGCTCGAAGCTCGGGAGATCCAAGAAACTCGTTTCAAAAAAGCCGGCAAGAATATAAAAACCAATGCCGAGATGTCAGCCAAGCAAATAGAGGAGCTCATTGACCTAGATCCAGAGACTACCAAAATCCTCACCACTTCCGCCGAAAAGCTCGACCTCTCTGCTCGCGCCTATCACAAAATCATCAAGCTCGCCCGCACCATCGCCGACCTCGACAAAAGCGGCCGTGTTCTCACACCACATATTCTTGAAGCTTTGCAATATAGGCCCAGGAAAAGATAGTAAAGCCCCAGGCCGAGTACGGTCGGGGGTTTTGTTCTTATCAAGAACAAACCGAGAATGGCCTACTTCCACTTTTTACCCGACAATTCTATTACTTTCTGCACCAAAACATCCATTGCGTCGACACAGTAGAGGGGTAAGGTGTTACTTTTAAAATACGATAGCTCTGTACAGGCCAAAAGCACTACATCGGCACCCCTATCTCGAAGCTCCTCGACTAATGTCAGAAATTCAGCCAAGTTACTCTCGTTACCGCCTTTAACACCTTTGTAGATGATATCTGTTAGTACTTTTTGAGACCCTTCGGACGGAGCGATTGCCTTGAGACCTACCTTGGCACAAGCATTTTCATACAACTTGGTGCGGAGAGAGCCGTTAGTGGCGAGAATACCGACAGTTTTTACAGACGGCATTTTACTGACATACAAAACCACTTCCTCTATCATATTGATCACTGGTATTTCGACTGATTTCTGGATTTCATTGTAAAAATAGTGCGCGGTGTTACAAGGAATGGCTATACATGAAACTCCGAGTGACTGTAGCATCTGCGCATCTTTTATCATTGCCTCCACAAAAGGCTGATGCTCTCCTGAAGCAAGTATCTCGGTCCGGTCTGGGAGAGTAGCGTGATTTAAAACCACCATATCGATATGGTCCTGATCTTTTGAGGCTTCGGTGTGTTGGACGACTTTATCCATGAAAAAAACAGTCGAAGCGGGACCCATTCCGCCGATAACTCCCACTTTATATAATCCATTAGCCTTATTCATCTATCGGTAGTATTTAAAATATTTGAAAAAGTGACTAAAATGCGACTTCCACAAATATTTGTTTCTCTTCCACGAATAATCACCAGTATACCATAGAGGATTAACCATTTTACCCTTCAAAAAGAGACCGAGCATTTCAAATCTCAACTTCCTTGAACGTACATAGATAAGGGCTACCAAAAAGGGGACAACGAGCCACAAATGTTTTTCGGTAGTATTTTTAAATGTTAGTGGTCGGCCATATACAGCATCCTCCACCACCACCTGAGCGATATTGTCTCCTGCGCCTGTGACATAAAAATTACTCCTACCTTGACGAACATTTATTTCAAAAATCTTGTATACACCATCTCGTGTGTCGTATTTAATATCAAAGTTTGAAAAACCTTTAAATTGAATCTTCTCGAGAAAAGTTTTTACTGATGACATCAGTGTTTCATCATAGTCGTTTATAATCACGGCGTGGTTACCCAGGCCGTGTGGGGTATGCTCTTCGAGCAATACATGTCCGAGTGCCATTCTTTGTACTTTTCCTTGCATGTCAGAATAACAAGTAAGCACTCGCATGTAGGTATCGTCTCCAGGAATAAAGTCCTGAATAACCATTGAATCTTTGTAGCCAGCTGTAGAGATATCACCGAGGATTTTCACAAGCTCGTCTCTGGTATCGGCTTTGTAGACCTTCTTTTGACTAGCAAATGGGAAGTTCCAGTACTCCACGCTATTTGAAGGCTTTGTAATAACCGGGAAAGGGAAGTCAAGATCGAAAGTGTTACCCAGCTCCTTGCGATAGATAAAAGTCTTTGGATATGGAATCTCGTACTGCCGACAAATTTCGTAAAACTTCTCTTTCCTAATCAGTGCGTTGAGAAAAGCGAAATCGATATACGGCGCAACGACATTTGAAGCAAACTTTGGCTTGTTTTTACTAATAAGACTGATGTAGTTGTCGCCACAACCGATCACGAGAATCTTTTTACCTTTTTTCTCTTCCGCAAATGTATTAACCGTGGAAATAAAAATAGCATCTTCATCAATGTTTTCAATCGCTCGAAAATCAATGATAGAGCTATTTACATTTGGACCTGAAAGATACTTACCGACAACGATAGACCTGACACCATACGCCTCGTGAAAGGCGCGGGCCATACTGTAGGAATTGATATCATTCCCAAATAAAAGCGGTACAAAATCTTGTTCCAGAATCTTCATAAAGTGTCTTTGTTTACGCTAGTGTACCTTAAATTTCCCAACTCGTCGAAGAAGTAACGAGAAATCCTTTCGTAATTTAGGGTCAGTGGTGATTTTCGTAGGTTTGAGCATTCTAACAGATATAAGCCCATGTATAGGCTCGATTTGGGAGAAAGGCTCAACGGAAACCATTGAGCCGTTAAAGTAAAATCCCACCCACTAATGAGTCTTGATAAAAAATTCTTCGTACCAAACCAAGAAGGTAAAGATCGTCCATATTTTTCTGGCGTTATTTTTCTTGCCCCTTTTATGAATATCTAATAATTTAGTGATTTCATCCGTATTAAAAAACTTTTTTGATGTGTCGCTCGTAAAATAGCCCTTCACCTTAATGTAGTATCGGTCCTCGCGTAGCCACTCAACAAGCGGTAGGGGGAAGGCCATCTTTACCCTTTCGGCAGAGTTTTTATTGATCTGTCTGCCCGCAGCTTTTCTCAGAGCCAGCTTGGTATTTTCCTTACTAACCTTGTATCGAGCCGGAATAGTCTTTGCAATATCAAAAATTTCTCGGTCTAGAAAAGGAACTCGGAGCTCGAGTGAGTGAGCCATGCTCATTTTGTCGGCTTTGAGCAGGATTTCTTGCACCATCCAAAAATGCATGTCTACATACTGCATTTTGGTTACATCATCCTGACCTTGCACCTCTTTATAAAACGGTGCGAGATACTCTGTCGGATTTTTAGATGGATACTTTCGAAGTAGTACTTGTTCTTTTTCTGCATTGGTAAAAATATTACTGTTTCCAATATATCGCTCTTCAATCGTTTTTGAACCTCGAATAATAAAATTTTTACCCTTGAAATCTGGAAGTTTACCCGCGAGACTGGCAAGTGCGTGGCGCAATACAAATGGAAGTTTCTGGTATGGGGCAATAGTAAGCGGTTCTTTGTATACATTATACCCACCAAACATTTCGTCAGCGCCCTCTCCAGAAAGCACCACTTTCAAGTCTTTTGCGGCGAGCTTGGAAACAAAGTAGAGAAGATTGGCACTGGGATTTGCGAGTGGCTCGTCGAGATGATACTGAACCTTACCAACACTACCGAAATAGTCTTCGGATGACACTATCGTGACTTTATTTTGCACACCAAGCTCGTGGGCGAGCTTCTGTGCATCTGGCGCTTCACTATATTTTAAATCATCGAACCCAACGGTGTAGGTTTTAATTTTACTGAGATGCGAAAGTTCGGATGCTACATAGCTCGAGTCCACCCCACTCGAGAGAAAACACCCCACCTCCACATCGGCAACCATATGAGCCTTTACTGATTCACTGACACCATTACTAACCTTATCTACAAAATAATCTTCTGTATGTTCAGAATCAATCTGAAATTCTGGTCTCCAGTATCGCTGAATATCCATTTTACCTGCCTTGAAAATAAAATAATGAGCCGGTGGTAGTTTGTAAACACCTTTAAAAAAGGTTTCGTTACTCGGGACACAGCTCCATGTCAAATAATCGGATAATTTATCCTCATGTAACTCTTTTTTAAAATCTGGATGTGGTAAAAAAGCTTTTATCTCTGATCCAAACAAAATCTCATTACCAACAGTAGCATAGTAAAAAGGTTTGATACCAAAAAAATCTCGGGCTCCAAAAAGTTCTTTTTTCTGTGAATCCCAAATAACAAAAGAGAACATGCCTCGCACTTTTTGGAGAAGGGTAACACCGTACTCCTCGTATCCATGAAGCAACACTTCAGAATCAGTGTGGGTTTTGAAAATATGCCCGCACCGAACCAGCTCCTCACGCAATACTTTGTAGTTATATATTTCGCCATTGAAAACCAGCACCTTGGTGCCGTCTTCGTTTGAAAGAGGTTGTGAGCCGTTTGAAAGATCAATGATACTAAGTCGACGAAAGCCGAGAGATACACCAGAGTCGAAAAAAGAATCGTGGGAGTCTGGGCCACGGTGTACTATAGTAGAAAGCATTCGAGAAAGCGCTTTCTCTTTGTCTTTAGTTGTGCCAGTAAAGCCTACAAATCCACACATTTCGACAGTATAGCATAGTGAGAAATAAAAAATTAGTTCGAATTATACGAAATGTGTTGAAGGTATATCTTTTAAAAGGGCTTCGGAAGCGAGTAGCTGAGATGGTGATCTATTCTCCCTTTGTAAAGGCCGTCTACAGGTGTCGATCACAAACGATCGACTCATCAGGCTCCAGGCCGAGGGATTTAAGTTTCAAATCCCTCCGCGCCAGAGTACTGTCGGTGCTCCCTTTGCAAAGGGAGAATAATGCTCATTCAAAACTCTAAAACGGATTCTTTGCGCCTCTGATCTCGAAATGCACATGCGGTCCAGTTGAATTACCAGTCGATCCCATGAGCGCTATCAGATGTCCCTTTTCCACCACCTGACCAGCAGAAACTATATTATGAGAAAGGTGTGCGTAGAGTGTTTGAGTGCCATTTTCATGAGCAATAACGATATAGTTACCATAGCCTCCATGCCAACCTCCTACACGACTAATGATCACCTCGCCGCGAGCCGCAGCCACAATAGGAGTAGCATATGGGGCAGCGATATCTACACCGTTATACCCATGGAGACCCTGACTCCTGTACCCACCTGCAACAGGTCTCATATAGTAACCCTGATAATTTGGGCCGTTCGTGCCTTTTAATTTTAGCCAGGAGCCCTTCTTTGCACCTGCAGAAGCCGGGTGCACCGTTGAAACCTCTCCGTCAGGAATGATCAATGTCTCTCCAATGGCCAAAACCGCCCCGACTCTCAGGCTGTTATACTGAAGTACTTCGTTTATATCGGCTTTATACTTTGCAACAATGGTTTTAATGGTATCACCACTCTTTACCAAATGACGTACTCCGGAAATAGGGAGGATGATGAGGGTCTGACCCGGCTTAATAGTACCTCCAGTAGAGATGTCGTTGGCCCAACGAATGGTGTTGGTCGAGACACCGAATATTTTAGCAATGGCACCGAGTGAGTCCCCATCGCGCACAACATAGATACTAATCTGATCTGATACAGGGTTTTCCTCCACATCTGCAATAGTACCCGATGGTCCACTTTCTGGAAGGAGAGCCGTACCTCCTACAATAGTGATGTCACCGCCACCCTTTGATGGGTTGGGATCGATATTTAAAGCGGCCTGCAAAAGAGGTATGGTCTGGGCATTTTTCTCTAACACTTCAATCTTTGGAAAAGTGTTGTCTTCGAAGAGTTCTGTAATAAAAGAAATAAGACCTGCATGGGTCTTTAAAGGTATCGCAATGAGTACAAATAGCAAAAAAAGCTTTTTTGAAAAAAGCTCGGAGGTGATAGTTGTGACGGCTTTGTTGAGCCGTATATTTGAAAACCATGGTACACGCACCTATCCATACTAGGCTTTTACACCCACAAAGTCAATGACCTAGGGGAGAAGCTGTGGATAACTAATAAAGGCTAGATGATGTCAAGGGTACCTATTGACATTTGAAGTGTAATTTGCTATAATACGTTGCGAAGTTCTTCGAAAGGGTAGATGCTCCAAATCATGCATCTGGAAAGACAGCTCAAAAAATGAAAGAAAACTTGCAAAAGTTCGGGTGGGTGATTTTATTCGCCTGCCTCAGTGCTCTGTTCCTCCTAACCGGCTACGTTTCTTGGGGACAGGGTGGACCCAAGATTCCTGCCTGGTTCTTCAGCGGAATCACCCTGGCAGCACTGGGAAGTGGCCTGGGTCTCCTATATGCGAGTCTTCTGGAATTTAGTCTGGCCACCAAAAAGGATAGCTCGAAAGACTTGCCCCGGTGCTAATTCCTAACACCAAACCTCGGCTGCGAATACTCTTCGCGGCTTTTTATTTACCCCTTATCCGACACCGGCACATGTGCGAGGGAAAAGCGATCCTAATAACGGATTTCTAGCACGCCAAATTTTATATTTCGTTGAAGGCGCATCTTTTGAAAAGCCTTACGCAGGCGGGTAGCCGAGCAGAGCAACTTTTTACCAAAAAAGTATGCGTGCTCTTTCAAAAGATATGCCGAGAAAGAAATATAAAATTTGGCGTGCTAAAAATCAATAAATATCGCTTTCACTCCTCGCACCTCCTCTCTTTCTCCACTCTCAATTAAATCCGCATCGATATCCGAAATAAATTCAGACGGTGTATTAACTTTTTGTGCACCAAAAATAGTGCGCACTACCGTGTGAGTCAAATATATTTTCTTTCGAGCTCGTGTCAGTGCTACATAGAAAAGCCGGCGCTCTTCCTCTGCCTGATTTTTATCCAAAGCATCTTCATTTAATTTTTTGTGAGGAAAAAGATCTGTCTCCAGTCCTGGAATAATCACATAATCAAACTCCAGGCCCTTTGACGCATGTACGGTCATTAGTTTTACCGCATTTTTATCTTTAGTAAGCTCATCTTGATCCGTTGCGAGTGCCGCTTCCTCAAGCATTTTTTCTAAGCCTTCGCCGAGAGGGAGGACATCATACTTACTCGCCAAAGTCACGAGCTCGCGAATGTTCTCGATATTTTCCATACCTTCCTCGCCGTCTTTTCGATACATCGCTTCCATACCACTGTCAGCAATAATCATTTTGACTACTTGTGATGGGGGGAGTGTGAGTGATGCCTGCCTTATACGCTCGAGTAGAGCCATAAAAGTAGCGACTTTTTGTTGCATTGCCGGCGGAAGTGCACCATGTCCAGGATCAAATATTTTTAGCAAAGTTACTTTTCCAATCCCTCGCGGAGGAATATTTATCACCCGACCGACATCAGAAAAGCTGTCACGATTGAGCGATGCTTTTATAAATGACAAGACGTCTTTGACCTCTTTTCTGTCAAAAAATCTAGTGCCCAAAATCTGATAGGGGACACTCTTATGCAAAAAAGCTTCCTCGAGCACACGGGACTGAAAATTGGCACGATAAAGCACGGCGATTTCTCTCGGAGATACGCCACCTGCGATTATTTTTTTTGCGGTCTCCGCTACAAAATTGGCTTCTTCTCCTTCTTCGTACGCAGAGAAGACTGTGATCTTTTCTCCTTCGATATTTTTAGTAAATAGCTTTTTGTCTTTACGCATCACATTCTTTATGATCACCTGATTCGCAGCAGCGAGAATGTTTTGGGTAGAGCGATAATTTTCTTCCATCACAATCACCGTCGCATCTTGATAATCTTTTTCAAAATTCAAAATATTCTGAATATTTGCGCCTCTCCAGCTGTAAATTGTCTGATCGGCATCACCGACCACACAGAGGTTGTGGTGTTTGTCCGCCAAAAGGGAAGCGATCTGATATTGTACGGCGTTTGTATCTTGATATTCATCGATGTGCACATACTGCCAAAGATTTTGATACTTTGTGCGCACTTCTACATCATTTTTAAGAAGGAGTGCGGTCTTTAAAAGTAAGTCATCGAAATCCAGCGACTTTTCTTTTTTCAAAATATTTTCATACTTCTCCCAGATTTTTGCCACCATATCATTCCAATATTCTCCACCCCATTTGTCGGCGTAGGTCGTGTGGGTCATGAGGTTGCCCTTTTCTCGAGAGATTACAGAAAGAATTTTGCTTGGTTCGAACTGTTTTGGGTCGAGCTGGCAGGCTTCGATCGCTTCTTTGATTGCTCTTTTTGAATCGTTGCGGTCGTAGATAGTAAAGTGGCGGGTGAGGCCGAGTTTTAAGGCGTTTTCCTTGATAATATGGACGCCGAGTGAGTGAAAAGTAGAAATAAATGGCCGTTCGGAAGAAGAAATGGGGAGATTGAGGGTTTTATCACTCTCGAGAAGCCTGCCCATGCGGTCTCGCATCTCTTTGGCTGCTTTATTGGTAAAAGTAATAGCCAAAATAGAATGTGGGGCGACGCCGGACTTGATGAGATTCAGGATTCTGTGAGTCAGGGTCTTGGTTTTCCCCGCTCCAGCACCGGCAACGATGAGCAGGGGGCCAGTCGTGTGTTCTACCGCCTTTTTTTGTTGAATATTGAGTCCTTCGAGGTGAGTCATGAGGGATATCATAACACGGGAAAGGGTAAAGATAGAATTATGATATTTGATTCATGGTTCATGGGTGTTTCCCCCGAAAATCAGTAGATTTTCGGGGGCTAATTAAGACAAAATCCCTAAAAATAGCCGTTTTAGCTTTTTTTTAATAAACGGCTCTGTGTAGCCATGCTGAAAGGCTCAAGGAGCGAAGGCGACGAAGATAACAGGTCTAGCAAGACGTGTTACGAACAAAATAGCTGGCCGTTTAAATTTGTGACGGTTTTGCCCATGACTTTTGCATCCAGAAATCGAGGTCTTTCGACTCGGTACTTTCGACTTTCGACTACTTAGTATGCTACCCTATACCCATGATCCCCGCCAAAAAGTCTCTCGGTCAAAATTTCCTCCATTCTATGGGTGCAGTGCACGCTATGGTGGAAGCATCGCGAGTGACAAAAGATGATATTGTCCTGGAGATTGGTCCTGGAAAAGGGGTTCTGACAGAATTTCTACTCAAAACTGGCGCTCAAGTGATCGCAGTGGAAAAAGATGACCGCATGATCCCTCATCTTTCGGAACGTTTTGGAGGGGAAGTGACTTCTGGTAAACTAAAGCTCATTCACGGCGATATTCTCGACATGTCCCCAAAAGACCTAGGTATTTTGGCTGGCAAATACAAACTCGTCGCCAATATACCTTACTACATCACTGGCGAGCTCATTCAAAAGTTTCTCGAGACAGACACACAGCCATCTCTCATGACTCTTATGCTCCAAAAAGAAGTGGCGAGAAGAATTGTGGCAAAGGATGCAAAAGAGAGTATTTTGTCGCTTTCAGTAAAAGCCTACGGCTCTCCAAAATACATACAGACAGTCAGTGCTGGTTCTTTTAATCCTGTGCCGTCTGTTGACTCAGCTATTTTGCTTATCGACAACATTTCAGATCAGTTTTTTATAGAAAGTAACACAACGGGACAGACAGCATCTCTCCCCATTCTCCCTTTCATAAAGGCCGTCGACGGGTGTCAATCAAAAACGATCGACTCAGTACCAGTAGGGGGAGGGATTTTAAATCCTCCGCCCAGAGTACTGAGCACCTCCTTTAAAAAAGGAGGAATGGACTCACAAGAATTCTTTTTCAAACTCATCAAAGCTGGTTTTGCTCACAAAAGAAAGAAATTAATCAGAAATCTCGAGACAATTGCCGAAAAAACTACCCTCGAAAACACTTTTTCTGCCCTCAGTATAGCCATCGACACTCGCGCCGAGGACCTAGATCTAAAACAGTGGAAAACTCTTGCACACGCATTGAAATAATTTGATATAATAAATAGGTATTTATTTCGCTTTGATAAAGGAGTGCCGAGGGGTGGTGAATTATTCTCCCTTTCCTAAAGGGAGTGGCCGAGAGGCCGAGGGATTTGAATTTTATAAAATCCCTCCCCCTACGGGTACTCCCTTTACCAAGGGAGAATGGATACCACGCTCCCACCTTAAGCTTTAGACCACACTCAACCTTTTGAAACTACCTACCAGAAAAGGGGTAATGATTATTATCACCACCGGAATTGTTGCATTCGGGATATTTTTCGTGGCTACTAAATCTCAAAAAGATTCTTCCAAACCAATAACCTCGACAGGCATCCAAGCCGTCAGTATCGAAGAGCAAAATATCGACCTCGTCGCAGAGAAGGACACTGACAAAGACGGTCTAAAAGACTGGGAAGAGGTGCTCTGGCACACTGATCCACAAAAGGCCGATACCGATGGCGATGGCACATCAGATGGCAAAGAAGTCGAGCTCGAACGCAACCCGACCGTCAAAGGCCCAAATGACAAAATCGCAAACCATCCCTTTGCCCAAAATCAAGACGGTACAAAAAGCGAGCCCCTGACCGCGACCGACAAATTTGCCCGAGATGTCTTTACCCAATACATGACCACCAAGCAGGCCAACGGAGGGACTCCTTTGACCACTGCCGAGCAAAAAGAAATCGTCCTCAATCTACTCGACAAAAGTGATACTATTTTAACAAACGTAGAATACGCTCGGACTGACCTTGAGATCGCCAAAGATAGCTCGCCAGAAACTATCCGAGCATACGGTAATGAGCTCGGTCAGATTATTAAAACCTACTCGATTTCCGCCAGAGATGAGGGGATTATTCTTCGTGACAGTGTCAAGGAAGAAGACCCTGAATCTATCAAAGAGCTCGACCCTATCATCAAGGCGTACCAGAGCCTGCTGACCAATTTCCTCAAAACCAAAGTCCCTGTGAGCGCCTCACTTATCCACCTCGCCCTAGTGAACAGTTTTAGTGATATACTTAGTGTCGTGCAAGGCATGAGCCGAATTCATACAGATCCGCTTTCCACCCTCCAGGCTGCTGGGCGTTTCCCCGAGGTTCGTGGCAATATGATTACCTCCCTCCAGAGGGTCAGCACCTACTTCAAAGAAAATGGGATGGTCTTTACCGAAGGGGAACAGGGGTATCTTTTTAGCAATACCAAATAATATGATTGGGAACATCTTTCACAAAATCATATCAGCAGCACTTATCTTCACTTTTGTTTTTTCATCGACTTTTTTTATACAATCTCAGAAAGCGAGTGCCCAACTTCTTACGGCCGATGTCGCCAACACGGTCCAGAACACAGTTACTGCGGTATCTGCTCCCGTTACCGCATTGGGCGCTATCGGATCCAATATTGCTACGTACGCCGTCCAGTACAAAGAGTTCGTCCTCGACGGTCTGGTCACATATATCGTCAAAGCCATTCTCCGGCAGATCACCACCAGCGTGGTCAAGTGGATCAACACTGGCTTTGAGGGTAGCCCGTCCTTTGTCACCGACCCTGCAGGCTTTTTTACCAACATCGCAAGTGAAGAGATTGGTAAATTTATCGAGGGTTCTTCTGACCTCAATTTTCTCTGTAAAGAGTTTAATATCGATCTTCGTATCGCCCTGGCCTTTCAATATTCGCCTTTCAAGAAAAGAGTTACCTGTACTTTCACAGATATCGTCAAAAATGTAGGCGGTGCAATCGACGGCGCTAGTATAAACGGTCGAAGCTTTACCAAAGGCAATTTCAAAAATGGTGGCTGGAACAGCTGGCTTTCTCTCACTACTCAGCCCCAAAACAATGTCTACGGTGCCACACTGATGGCTCAAAACGAGCTTTCTTTACGCATCAACCAAAAACAAGTTCTCGGCAAAGACGAGCTCGGCCAAGGCCGAGGGTTTCTCTCATTTAAAAGTGATTGCACCGGTAAAAACTCTGAAAATGCAGCAGAATACCGTAGCCAGCTGGCAGAAACAGGGGACAAAAACAGCGATAATTACGACAAAGAAGCTGCCGCTGGTTACAAGCACATGCTTAAAATGGAAGAGCAAACTGGCTGTAAAATCAACACCCCTGGCTCTGTCATCGAAGGCCAGCTCGGCAAAGTGCTCGGTAGTAGTATCGATGGTCTCGGTCTTGCCGATGAGTTCAATGAAATAGTGAACGCCCTTTTTGCCCAGCTGGTAAACCAGGTGGTTGGTGGGGGAAGTGGCCTCAAAGGTGCCAATGATACCCAATACGATGGCTCATCATATCTCGACAAGCTCGGTGCAGCTCAGGATACGGATACCCTTAAAAATATTGACGCAAAGGGCAAGCAAGGTGTCGAAAAGTCAATCCTTACTGTCGGCAAATTTAAAACTGAAAAAGAAAGCACTCTTAGCGCCTTCACCGGTGCCGAAAGCAAACTCAATCAGCTAGCATCGTGCTATACCAATAAAATCACTACCCCTCAGACACCACCTCTTTCAAGTTCTGATATTGCAGAGGCTACTATTCGATCAGCCAATGCTCGCACTAAAATACAAACAGATATAGATAAACCAAAATCAGATATCGCGAACGACATCAGCTCAGCCGATAATGTCCTTAGAAAATTACAACAACTTAAAACAAAAATAAGTGCTACAGAATCGCTCCAGGACACTCTGGCGGCAACCACCGAATATCAAACTATGGCTACCAACGACGGCCCCGGTAAAATCTATAATGAGCTAGATATTGGGGAAGCCAAGCAACAAAAAACCGCCATCTCTGCTACAATGGATACATTAAATGTCGAGACGTCTCGCAAACTCACAGAGTGTGCATCTTTTCCAAACACCTCGCCCTTACGACCAAATTAAAGTATGAAAAAATATCTTCCTCACATTTTCATAGTTGCACTTATCCTCGGATGGACCGGGGTTTTTGGGGTACATGAAGCACACGCACAAGCATTAGCAATATTAAAATTTGCCGATAGCCCGATCGAAAGTATTGCCCAATTTATGGGAAACATGGTCCTCCAGGCCATGTCCTTCTTTATCTACATCTCTGGACTGCTCCTCGACTACTCGCTCAACTGGACTCTCAATATCGCCAGTCTGGTCGAAAAAATTCCTGCCATCGAGACCGGTTGGAAAGTCTTCCGTGATCTCTGTACCATGTTTTTTATCTTTATCCTTCTGTACACCGCCATCACCACCATCCTGGGCGTCGGCGGGGGCAAAGAAAATGCCAAGAAGGTACTCATGACTGTTGTCATCGCAGGTCTTCTTATAAATTTCAGTCTTTTCTTTACTAAGCTGGTGATCGACGCGTCTAACGTGGTGTCTCTGGGTTTTTATAAAGCATTGGTACCGAATCCTGATGGAGACTTAAGTACTAGTAAAGTATTTGGGCTTAAGAGAACCGGCCTTTCCGCCATTTTCATGGACAGCCTCTACATCCAGACCACCTATGATCCATCCGGGTTAAAACCAGGCCTTAAAAACGACAAGCTCGCTGGCTCGGCATCGAGTGCTGAAGCACCACCCTTCGTTCGACTTCTTATCAATACCATCATGGGTTCCATCGTCATGCTCATTGCCTCCATCGTCTTCCTGGCTGCCGCCTTCTTCTTTATGGTGCGTATCGTCATACTCCTCCTACTCATGGTTACCTCGCCGATTGCCTTTGCGGGGCAAGCCCTCGGTGGTAAAGCGAAAGCTCAAGCTGACAAATGGTGGTCTGCCCTTATGGACCAATGCCTCTTTATGCCTGTCTATCTCGCGGTCACCTATGTGGGAATCAAGATCGTGGCTTCTCCTGGCTTTCAGGCGGCGGTCAATCCCGGCAATGGATCCATCTCGGCCTTGACTGGTGGAGGGTCTATTGCTGTGATCTTCAACTACTGCGTCATCATCATCTTCCTCATGGCATCACTCATTATTGCAAAGGAGTTTGGGGTGAAGGGAGCGGCTACATTTGAAGGGTGGGCAAAGAATGTTGGCTTGGCATTGCCGAGACTTGGGGGTAGCTGGGCAGCGAGAAATACCCTTGGATGGGCTGGTTCTAACCTAGATAAACTAGCGGGAAACACCTGGATTGGAAACACAGGCCTCGGTAGATCTTTACGTGAAAGTAGCATAGGTGCTTTGGCAAAAAATAAATTTGGAGGGGAAAGATCTTTCAAGGATCAAGGGGATAGAGATAAGGAAAATGCGACCAAGCAAGATTCCATAAAGAAAAGAGCTACTATAGTAAGTGGTATAGGTGCGAGTGTTACTAGCCCAGAACACCTAGCGATGCTCAATGAGGTTAAAAATATGTCTGGTAAGCAAATAGAATCACTTGGGTTAAAAAAAGAACAATTAGAGAAACTTATGCCACATCTCAATAAAGGTCAGGCAGAACATATGTCTGAAAAGAGTGAGCTTCCTGAAGAAAGGAAAGCGGAGCTTAGAACCGCACGTCTAAAAAACATAAAAGATGGGGCCACAGCAGGAACAGATGTTACCAAAGAATTAGACAAGCTCAGTGATAGCGAGATTGAAAATCTTGATCCCGCAGTACTGTCTAGTACAAAATTCGTAGAAGCAATTTCTGAAAACCCAGACAGGCTTAAAAAGTTACTGGGTAGTAGCATTGAACAACCGACCAAAATTGCTATTAAAGCCGAGATGTCTAAGCAGAGAAATGATGCCCTAATCTCGAATGATTCCGCTAAGATTAAAAAAATGCTTGCTTCCTTGCCCGCAAAAGACCTTATAGAAATAATTGAAGGTCCCAGCAGAGCCGCGATCGTCAACAATCCAGATTTTATTAAAGAATTAAAAATTGGCAAATTAAAGGAATTAACTAATGATCTTGATGAATCTATAAAGATAGATATTGGAAATAAAATAATGGGTCAAATTCCTACCCATCCCGCCTTTAATTACATCAGTGATCCGATAGGAAAAACGGATCGCTGGCGTGTATAATAGAATAAAATATTACTCTAGTTACACATATTAAAAAATGTCTCAACAAAAAACTCGACAAGAAATAATAGCTTCCTTACCTCCCGAGATACAGCGGGCGATAGAATATTCTAATCTGGGATCAAAAATAAACAAAATAGGTGAAAAACATTCCTTGCACGTCGACAAAATTGGTGCTTTGTACGCCACTACAGATATGGTTATGCTCGGACTCACTCATCCCAATAATTTTGTCACAAGTATTAGAAAAAAGCTCGAAGTATCTCAGGGTGTAGCCGAAATGATTGCCAGAGATGTAAATAATGAGATTTTCTTAGCCATTAGAGAATCATTGAAAAAGCTCGCCGAACAAGCACCACTTCTTGAGGAAGAGGGAGCTGGCACGACAAACACAACGTTATCAGACGATAAAACCTCCAATCTCGCCCCTGACAGCGAGCATCCCGTCGAGACCGACGAGCATCACGCGACTCTAAAGAGGGAAGATATCCTCCGCGACATCGAGGATCCGGCTCCAACAACCTTAGCAAGGACGGTCCTTGCTAAAAACGACATCGAGGACCCAGCTCCCATAACCCTAGCAAGGACTATCCCTGCTAGGAATAATACCGTGGCTTCACCTGCTGTAGCCAAAACCTCTCCCGCTCCATCAAATCTCCCTGTGGCACATAACGACAATGATCTGCCAGCGATCGTCCCGCAAAACAATCACTCCTACCCCACACCTCCTCAAACTCAACCTGCTCCCAAAACACCCGCCGCCCCAGCCAACAACATCGTCAGCGCCAAGCTCAGTGGAGTAGTCGTCACGGCCACCACAGTCATCTCCCAAAAGCCTTCTGCGCCTCAAGCACCGTATAAAGCAGATCCTTACCGAGAGACTTTTTAGCTCAAATCCCTCGGCTTGGAGCCTGCTGAGTCGATCGTTCGTGATCGACACCTGTCGACGGCCTTTAGGAAAGGGAGAATGGGTATGGATTCCGAATTATTCCTCCTTTTCTAAAGGAGGTGCCTGAAAGGCGGAGGATTTAGATTTCATTAAAAAATGAAGCTCATCTATCATAAAAATCTCAAGCCTCTTGCAAAAAACCTACGCAAATCAGGCAATCTTGCAGAAGTATTATTATGGAAAGAGTTAAAAAAGAAAAAACTTGGATATCAATTTTTACGACAAAGACCTGTTAATAAATATATCGTTGATTTTTACTGCCACACTTTAAACCTAGCTATAGAGATAGATGGGGTGAGTCATGATAGTAAAGTCGAAGCGGACATTATTCGACAGAATATGTTAGAATTAAAAGGTATCCGATTCCTTAGGTTTAGTGATGCGGATGTGAGGTATAATATAGAGAGTGTCGTGCGAGAGATTAAATCCTCCGTCTCGATTACGAGCCAGCTCCTTTAGGAAAGGAGGAATAACTCAAGACTCTCAAACTTTGCATTTTTAATTTTAAGCTTGCCCCATGCGCTTCCAAGTCCCACAATTTATAGAAATAGAAGACAAGATATTTGGCCAGCTGACCTTTAAACAGTTTGTATATATGGGTGGGGGACTAGGAATGTCTTTTATGGTGTACCAGTTTCTGCCTGTGCCTATCTATATTAGTCTTATCCTGATCCTACCTATCCTCGCTTTTGCAGGAGCTCTAGCCTTTTATAAACCCTACAATCCGAGCCCGATGCCTTTTTCTGCTCTGGTAGAATCTGCGTTCAAATATGTGGTAAATGAAAAATTATATATTTGGAAAAAACATGATCGGCCAGTAGTAAGTGGTGTCCCCGACGAATCGACGGAGGACATTCCAATGCTTTCTGTACCAAAGCTTTCCGACAGTAAGCTCAAGGATCTTACTTGGAGTTTGGATATAAACAACAGTGTATATTCGGATAAGAGACAGAGGTAGATTTGGGTAGAAGCAAGATTTACGAGAACTAATTCTCCCTTTTCTAAAGGGAGTCCTTCACTACTGTGAGGGAGGGATTTTGTTAGAGTTAAAAATCCTCCGTCTGGAGTACCAGCAGAGTCAATCGTTTATGATTGACACCTGTAGACGGCCTCCTTTTAAAAAAGGAGGAATGATGCAAGGCATTTCATACTTCTGGACATCTCATGATATAATTTACCTATGGCGACTGCAAGCTCAAAAACAACTCAAGATTTTGTTCCGATCAAAGAGGTCAAAAATGGCGTGGTCATTCTCAAAGACGGTGGTATGCGTGGAATACTCATGGCTTCATCTCTAAACTTCGCTCTCAAATCGACCGACGAGCAAAACTCCATCATCTATCAGTTTCAAAATTTATTAAACTCCCTAGATTTTTCTATACAAATATTTGTACAATCAAAACGCCTAGACATCAGACCCTATATTGCACTCCTCGAAAACAGATACAAGGAACAAATGGGGGACTTGATGAAAATTCAGACGCGAGAATATATCGAATTTATCAAAAACTTTACCGACAACTCGAGCATCATGACCAAAAGCTTTTTTGTTGTTATCCCATACTCACCACCGCTCCTGCAAACAAAAGATAACTTCATGGGCAAGCTTCTAGGAAAAAAACCTTCTGTATCCGAAGATGCTGGTAAGCAGAAAATAGAGGATTTTGAGGAACACCGCAGTCAGCTAGAGCAAAGAATGAGTGTGGTAGAGCAGGGACTCGTCAGATCTGGTGTTCGCGTGGTACAGCTCGGTACCGAAGAAATTATCGAGCTCTACTACCGCATTTTCAATCCAGGAGATATGGAAAAGCCAATACAGTTGACGTAGGCACTGTATTATTCTCCCTTTCCTAAAGGGATCCCTTCACTACTGGAAAGGAGGGATTTTACCAGAAGACACAAATCCTCCGTCTCGAGTACGAGCCACCTCCTTTAGAAAAGGAGGAATAATACAAAAAAATGACAACAACTCTCATGAAAAACCACAATATACTCCAAGAAAGAATTTCGTGCTCGTCAACATTTAAGCTATAATTATCCCATGGGAATATTTTCTAATTTATTTGGAAGTAAAAAAGAGGTGCCCATCGCATCTATTTTGCCACAGCAAATATATGAGGCTGGCATACTCGAGCTAAAAGACATTATTGCTCCATCTGCGCTGAAAGTCAGTCCAAAAGAACTCAATCTAGGAGAGAAAATTGCCCGCACTTTTTTCGTGATCTCATACCCTCGCTTTCTTTCCGATAGCTGGTTTGCACCAATCATAAACCTCGACAAAGTTTTTAATATTTCTATTTTCATTCACCCGGTAGATACCGCCAAAGCTCTCCGAACATTTCAGAAAAAGGTAGCCGAGGTACAAAGCCAGATCAATGTACGAGAAGAAAAAGGTCTCGTGCGCGATCCGATGCTCGACACCGCTTATCGTGATCTCGAACAGCTTCGCGACAATCTCCAGCAGGCCCAGGAGAAACTTTTTGACGTCGGTGTATACATTACTATATATGGAGATAGTGCAGGGGAGCTCGACAAAACAGAGTCCGAGATAAAATCAGTACTGGAATCAAAGCTCGTCTACCTCAAGCCCGCCCTTTTCCAGCAGGAGCAAGGGTACAAAAGTATTTTACCTATTGCTACCGATGAGCTCAATGTGCACTCAAAGCTCAACTCCTCACCACTTTCAAGTCTTTTTCCATTCGTCTCATTTGACCTCACCTCTGACAAAGGTATTCTATATGGTATCAACCGTCACAACTCCAGCCTCGTTCTTTTTGACCGCTTCCTGCTAGAAAACTACAACTCAGTAACCTTTGCCAAAGCCGGTTCTGGTAAGTCCTACGCCGTAAAGCTGGAAATACTCCGAACACTAATGTTTGAAACTGAAGTTATCGTCATCGACCCAGAAAAAGAATACGAGTACATGTCTGAAGCAGTGGGTGGTAGATATTTCAATATTTCACTTACTTCAGAACACCATATAAATCCCTTTGACCTTCCAATACCTCGAGAAGACGAGTCGGCCTCGGATGTACTCCGCTCAAACATTGTCAATCTCGTGGGCCTTTTCCGTATCATGATGGGGGGACTGACTCAGGAGGAGGACGCGATCATCGACCGAGCTATTACCGAGACATACGCACTCAAAGATATCACCGCCGAGTCTGATTTTAAAAGTGTTGAGCCACCACTTCTCTCTGACTTTGAGCTCGTGCTTGCGGGCATGGAAGGAGGGGAGTCGCTGGTACAAAAGCTCAGTAAATATACAAAAGGTACTTGGTCGGGCTTTATCAATCGACCTTCAAATGTAGATATCAATAAAAAATTCGTGGTCTTTTCTCTCCGCGACATGGAAGACGAGCTCAAGCCGGTAGCCATGTACATTGTCACCCACTATATTTGGAACGCTATCCGCAAGAATCTCAAAAAGCGTCTACTCGTCATCGACGAGGCATGGTGGATGATGAAATCCGATGACACCGCATCGTTCTTGCTTGGGCTCGCAAAACGAGGACGAAAATACTATCTCGGCCTTGCGACTATTACTCAAGACGTGGACGACTTTCTAAAATCTCCTTACGGATTGCCGATTATTACCAACTCTTCTATTCAGATATTGCTCAAGCAGTCGCCGTCTTCGATGGATATACTTCAAAAAACCTTCAACCTTACCGACGAGGAGAAGTATCTCCTGCTCGAGTCGGATATTGGAGAGGGGATCTTCTTTGTCGGCCTCAAACATGTGGCTATCAAGGTGATCGCTTCATACACCGAGGACCAGATCATCACCACCAACCCCGAGCAGGTCCTCGCTATAAAGCGAGCAAAAGACGAGCTGGCGAACCAGTAGTGGGTTATTCTCCCTTTTTTAAAGGGAGCACTTCACTACTGTGAAGGAGGGATTTGAAACCCGAATCTCCTAAATCCTCAGCCTGCTGGTCTGCTGAGTCGATCGTTCGAGATCGACACCTGTAGACGGCCTTTACAAAGGGAGAATAACTCAAAATCCTTAAACTTTAAACTTCCCAAATGGCTTGTAGACTTACTAAAACTAGGTGGAGACTGCTCGTTGGTCTATTTGTAATAATAGACATTCTACAGATTGTCCTTGATTTTTTTGCTATTGGGGTTGTGGTTAATCGTTTTATAGACATCGCTATTGGGGTCGGGCTTCCACTCTTCTTGCGAACCCAGGGTGTCAAACTCGCGAACCCAAAAAGAATGCTGGCAATGCTTGGCGCTTTTGTGGGTGAAATGATTCCAGGTGTAGATGCACTCCCACTGTGGACTGCGGATATACTCTTTACCTGGAGCACCGTCAAGGCGGAGGAGGCCCTAGCGAAAGTCCCTGGAGGTAAAATGGTAGCTGAAGCCAATGCAAAAGGACAAGAAGGTCAAGAAGGTCCAGCACAAAACAGCCCCAGATCTGGTCCACCTCCATTACCAAATGACACATCTTCTCCAGATACAAACATGCCGATTAATTCTCCACAGCCACCCGAGAGATCGATGCAAGACATCCGACCACGGGTATGATAAAATATATGCAATGAAATGGAAACTTTCTCAAAGAATTTTTCTTATTCTCCCTTTTTTAAAGGGAGCACTTCACTACTGTGAAGGAGGGATTTTCTCAACGTTCAAAATCCTGCGTCTGGAGTACTCGCCGTGTCGATCTTTTGTGATCGACACTTGTGGACGGCCTACTTTAAAAAAGGAGGAATTGGTGCGGTCAAACTCCTATTCTTTCGTTTCTCAAAAATTTTGTATCTTTGGATTTGCCTTACTCGCTGGGGTTTTGTTTTGCACTCCTCTTACACCTTTGCACGCCCAGCTCATGACCGCTATCCCCGATGCTTTGGAAATAGAAGTGTCACCGAGTCGCCCTGGTCCAAATACACTCGTCAGTGTTACTGTTAAAAATTATTCTACCGATCTCGACCGCGCTACCATCGCCTGGTTTTTAAATGGTAAACAAATGCAAAAAGCGATTGGTTTGAATCGGTTTGAGTTCCGCACGGGGTCTCTCGGTACCCCTTCATCTATCGATATTGTCATCGTTACTGTTTCGGGTAGAACGATTCGCAAAAACATTCCCATCCGTCCCGGAGAAGTCGACCTCGTCTGGGAGACCAGTGGCTACACCCCGCCTTTTTACAAAGGCCGGTCACCCTATGTCAATCAGGGCTTTGTCACCGTGGTCGCTATTCCAAATTTGCTGGGGGTCAATGGCAAAAAATTGAGCGCTAAAAATCTCGTATATAAGTGGAGTATGGATGGAGTGGTGCAGGGAAGTGACTCAGGGTATGGTAAGGACAGCTTTTCTTTTTTAGGAACCCTCTTGCCAAAGGCGACTGAGATTTCTGTCGAGGTTTCGTCTATGGCTGACGGGACTCGTGCTAGTGCCGATCTTGAGCTCGATCCAGAGAGACCGTCTATTTTGGTCTACCAGGATGACCCTATCTATGGAGTGCTTTACAATAAAGCTCTTTTGGATACATTTACGTTATCCAATGACGAGGCGACTTTTGTGGCAGTGCCATACTATTTTTCAGGCAAAACACCGGCCGTAACACACCTTGACTATCTCTGGAGCATGAACGGTGCTGATATCAGTGGAGTAGCAAAGAAAAATCGTGTCACTCTAAGGAGGAGTGGTCAGGCCGAAGCTGGAAGTGTGGGGGTAAGTGTGGGAATAGAAAATAGTAGGAACATTCTCCAAAATGCAGGGTACGACTTTTCAATATCTTTTGATGCCAAGAGTAAAGAGGTTGCCTTTTAATACAAGATGAAAAACATTATTTTTAAAAAATTTTTTACTGACTCGCTCCCCATTCTCCCTTTTCTATGTCGACTGTACGGGAATTATTCTCCCTTTTCTAAAGGGAGCACTTCGCTACTGCGAAGGAGGGATTTTTTCATCGCTCAAAATCCTCCGTTTCGAGTACTCGCCGTGTCGATCGTTCGTGATCGACACCTGTGGACGGCCTTCTTTAAAAAAGGAGGAATTAATATCAACCTTAAAACCCTCTTTCTTAAAAAAGTATTCGCATCCACTCTACTCGCTACGATGGTGATGTTTTATATCAGTGCTTTTTTTGTTGTTCCAACAGATGTAGAGGCACAAGTAGATGTTTCCAAAACAACAGGTTCAACAGCTACTGAGAAAAAAACACCGTGTGTATCTTCAAAAGACGAATACTGCCTCCTCGAGCCTCTGGTGGTGGGTGGTGTTTCAAAGCCTAGCGTAAATATCGCTACATATCTCAAAGAAATGTTCAAGATTGGTATCGGTCTCGCGGGTGTCTTCGCAGTCTTTATGATTATTTGGGGAGGATTCCAGTATATGAGTACCGATGCTGTCAGGGGAAAAAGCGAGGGAAAGGAAAAAATCGAGGGTGCCCTCTGGGGACTCGGCCTCGCCCTCGGCTCTTTCCTTATTTTAAATACCATAAACCCACAGCTACTAGAGTTTAGCGGGGGATTGGAGCCTATAAAAACAGAAGAATTGGCGAAGCGAATTCAGTATGTAGATCCATACCTTGAAAATAATCGAAAGCTCGACGCTGTCAGAGCAGCGCTCGACGAATGCAATAAAAAAGCAGAAGATTTAAGACTCTCAGGAGATGAGGTTGCCGCAAATAACGCGAAGTTAAAATGTAAAACCAACGTCGCAAGAGACAGCGTTCTTGCAAAGGCAGAAAGTGTAAGTATAAAGAATGATGTGTTTCAGTTTTTTTCAAAAGATACCTCTAAAGAGGATGCGGAAACAATTAAAAATATTATCGACGGTGGAAAAAGAAACACAGAAAGAAACTACAACGAAGCAATTCTTAAGTTAGAAAAAGAACGATCAGAAATTGAACAATCAGATGAACCTGATGGTGCAATGGAAATAACCTCTAATATCGACCTGCTCAAGACCCAAAAAGCTATCGACCTTACAAAACTTGATCAAGAGTATGACATTCAAAAAGCACTTACTGCCGCGTCCAGATTTTATGTTCCTGGTGGAACAACCAACCAAAAGGCGCTCGAGGAAAATATCAGGAATGTCAAAAGAGATGTCAGCAAACGAAGTAACGAAGTGTATAATAAATTCTTAAAAACATACCCCGCTGAGGCAGAAGCGATAAGGGCATACACCAGTGAAAGAATAAAAAAGATTGACGAAGCCTATCAAAAAGGACTTGACCGAGAAAGAGCGTTAACAAACGCACAAGTTAGCAGTAATCCATAGACATGTCCAAAAAAAGCCTTATTATTTTAGTCACTTTTCTTCTCATCCTCTTTGGGGGAGCTATTGCGTACCTCTTTTTATCAATTAAACCCTCTACTATTGTCGATACAAATACCGTTGAGGATGGCGACAGCAATCCATTTCCATTTGGTAGTGGCATATTTGGTGGGGGGAATAGAACCACGTCCACAGGCACGGGTTCTGGCAACAAGCCTCCTGTTTCTGGAACGACCCGACCGATCCTACAACACCTCTCCCTTGTCCCTGTAGCTGGTGCCGGCATATATACCAGTGGTAGTAGCACTGTAGTTCGATATATTGAGCGAGGCACAGGTTATATCTATCAAAACAAGGTAGGGGGGACTGAAGCCATCAAACTTTCCAACACGCCAATGATAAAAATCTATGATGCGTTTTGGACAGACAAAAACAATGCTCTTATTGTACAAAAACTAAAAGACGACGCCCAGACCATAGACAGCTTCTTGGTAACCATGAGCAGTCCGTCTCTACTCCAGGCCTCTAGCACTTCCCTCGAAGGATCTCTTTCGAGCAAAATCACTCCGAGTTTCCTAGGCTCAAATATTCAAGGCTTTGTACTATCTCCAGCAAAAGACCGTATGGCATACCTCACCTCAAACACTACAGGCGGGGTAGTAGGAATTATTTCAAAAACAGACGGCTCAAAAAAGGTGCAGATTTTCGACTCTTCGCTCAAAAGCTGGCTTGTTGAATGGCCTACCGAAAATACCTTGACCTTTACCACCAAAGCGCTTTCAAATAGTCCGGGCTTCCTTTATTTTGTATCGACACTAACTAATGCAACCACCAAAATTCTCGGTGGAATAAACGGCCTGACCACACTCACCAACACCGACACTTCTAAAGTTTTATTTTCAAATAGCACAGAAGATGGATTGGCTTTGTTTGTATACGACACTAAGAAAAATAGGGTGGAGCCCGCTGGCTTAACCACCTTGCCTGAAAAATGTGTTTGGAGTAAAAAAGAAAAAACCGTCTTGTACTGTGGGGTACCCCTCGTAATCACTGCCGGAAAATACCCTGACGCCTGGTATCAAGGCAAGGTTTTATTTAGTGATGAGATTTGGAAAATAGATACACTCTCTGGAGTATTTGAATGGGTAGCCGACCTCAAAAATCTCTCCGGACAAGATATCGACATTACCCACCTCATGCTGAGTGGTAGGGAGGACCTCCTGGTCTTTATCAACAAAGCTGACCTGACGCTGTGGAGTTTTGATCTGAGGTAGAAGATTGATTCAGGTTTATGATAGTCGGACTATCGTAGTAGTGAGGCTAGTCAGACTAGCCTCACTACTATCTTTGCAAGAACGGTTCTTACTAAACATGCCACCTATAACAAAGACTCAACGGCCGACCCCAGTGGGGTCGGCCGTTGAGTCTTTGTCCATATATCCTACTTCTACTTATTACTCTCCCCAAGGTGAAACTTCCTTCGCACCACAATCTCCTGACCGATCGCAAACAGGTTACTGACTGTCCAATAAAGCGCTACTGCTGAGAGAATATTGTACGAAATAAAGAAAACCATGACAGGAAACACATACTTCATCTGTACTTGCATACTGCGAGCAAGGTCCTCCTGGAAAGTCGGCTTTGCTCCGGTAGATGTGGCAGGGGTAATCGTCGGTATTGCAAATTTAATCTGAAAGTACTGCGTTGCTGCTGCAATGAGTGCGAGCCAGAGACTTTTCTGACCAATATCTACCAAAGTCAAAAAGTGCATATTCACAACACTTGGAGTCGAGACAAACGAATAGAGTAAGTCGGTAGTAATGGTCGGCAATCCAGACTTCAAAAAGATAGAGTAGAGTCCGATAATGATAGGGAACTGAATCAAAATCACCACAATACCTGCAAAAGGATTGATCTTCTTGTCCTTATACAAAGCCATCGTCTTTTGTGCCTGGGTTTGCTTATCGTCCTTATATTTTACACGAATACTTGCAAGCTCTGGCTCAAGCGCTTTCATCCGCACCTGAGTGACGATAGCTTTTTTAGAAAGAGGGAAGAGGATAAGTTTTACCAATACTGTCAAAATCACCACCGCAATACCTGCATCTGCCCAAGGCACTACATCGATTAGGAAAATGAGACCGTTATATAATGGCTGATAAACTATTTCGTGATATAAAGTGAACATAAGGGTAATATTAGCGCACTAAGTCTGAGTAATCAATCAAAATAATAAAATCCTCCGTCTCGAGTACTCACCACCTCCTTTAGAAAAGGAGGAATTAATTCGGGTTACGTTCTTCCTTTCATAGAGGCCGTCTACAGGTGTCGATCACAAACGATCGACTCAGCAGACGTTAGTCGAGGGATTTACGAAATTAGTCCAGACTGCTTGAGCAAAGTGATTATCTCCGTCTTTATCTCTTGGGATGAAAGTTTAGATGCACCTGTTTTAAAAGAAAAAATAGCTGAAATACCTTTTTTCATACCGGTTACATGTGCTTCAATGACAGCAATCGCTCGTCTCCGAATCAGATTTCTATCCACTGCCAGCATAGCAAACTTTTTTGAGACCACTACAGAAAACTTGCTAGGGGAGACATCGTCCTTCTTAATCCCTCTCAAGGAAATATGCGCAGAATGAAAAGAAAGGCCTTTTTTCAAGACCTCTCCAAACTCTTCTTTATGTACTCTCCTTTCTCTAGGGAGCATGAGTTTATTTATAAATTAGACCGTCAATCGTGTTCGTCCCTTAGCTCGTCGGCGCTTTACCACCTTTCTACCCGCAGTAGTACGTCGGCGCTTTATAAAGCCGTGTGATCTCGCTCTCTTTCGCTTTTTTGGTTTGTATGTAAACGACATAGGGGATAGCATACGCCATCTTGGCTAAAAAATCAACCCCCCGATTTATAGGGAGCGGATCGACTATATAAATCGAGAGCACCTAGGTATTTCCCTCGGTGAAGGCCAGTAGAGCGAAGCAACCTTATGGTTTTGTATCTGGCCATGAATTACGAAATTTTTAATTTTATTATTGTTCGTATCTTCGCTTCGCTCAGATTCCCATCGACCTGCACTATGCTCTGGTGAGCTCAGCGTCTTCGCGACCAGTATCGCTCGATATCCCCAGCATATCCCCAACATATGCACATAAAAGTGTCTTTTCCACAAGTTCAGTATTTTTCCAGAAGGTATATACTAGAGTGCACACACAAATCTTTTTTACTTATGCCTCACACTCTCGTCGATAATTCTAAACTCTGGGAAAATGTACTTGTTGAAGTGGAGCTAGCGGTGTCCAAGGCAAACTTTAGTACTTGGTTTAAAGGAACCTACATTCTCAAACAAGAAGAAGGGATTGTTTTTGTTAGTGTCCCAAATGCGTTTGTAAAAGACTGGCTTAATAACAAATACCACAACACTATCCTAAAAATTCTTAGAAGTTTTAGTGAGCAGGTACGCGCTCTTGAATACATAGTCACCAAGGAAGAGGGGAGGAAAAAAGAATCTTCAGAAGCTCCTCGAACTTTTACCCAGCAGTCCAACACCGAACTACCTCTCCACGACTTCTATATAAACAAAGAGGACAACCTCAATCCAAAGTACACCTTTGAATCTTTTGTGGTAGGTCCGTTCAATGAGCTCGCCCACGCTGCCGCTCAAGCCGTAGTAAAAAAGCCCGGCTTTGCATACAATCCATTCTTCGTCTACGGAAACACAGGTCTTGGAAAAACACACCTCACCCAAGCGATAGGGAATCATATCAAGCTAGCCCACCCAGGGAAAAAGGTTTACTACCTCACGTCAGAAAAATTTGTAATTGAGTATATGAATGCGGTTTCGGTCAACAGTCAAAAAGTAAATCAATTTAAAGAAAAATATCGAAAATATGATGTCCTTATTGTCGACGACATTCAATTTTTTGCTGGAAAAGACAGGTCCCAAGAGGAAATCTTTCACCTATTCAACAGCCTTTACGAAAATAACAAGCAAATCATCTTCTCGTCAGACAAACACCCGAACTTTATCCCAAACCTTGAGGAACGCCTCAAGTCTCGTTTTGGTGCTGGTATGATTGTTGATATTCCAAACCCAGATATGGAATCTCGGCTAGCTATTTTGCGATCAAAGGTGCTTCAAAACAATATACCGGTCTCTCCAGAGGCCTTGGAATACCTCGCCTCCTCAGTAGAAGGTAGTATTCGTGAGCTTGAGGGTATTTTAAACTCCATAGTGTGTCAGTTTCAGCTCAAGGGGCTTGAGCTCGGCCTTAATGAGATAAAAAATCTCATTAAAAACAGCATAAAACCAAAGAAAATGGTCGCGGTGAAAGATGTTATAAAAATAATCGCTAATTTTTATCAAATAGAAGAAAACAGTATTTATGATAAAACCCGAAAAAAGGAAGTGGTGAAACCTAGGCAGGTGATTATGTTTCTGCTTCGGGAAGACTTCAATATCTCTTACCCATCTATCGGTGAAAAACTAGGGGGAAGAGACCACACCACCGTCATCCACTCTTGTGAAAAAATAAAAGAGGAGCTCAAGAGTGATAATTTACTGGTCCAGGAGATTGCTGAGATTCGAACAATGTTAGTTTAGGATAAGTCTGGGGAAAAGATGGGGAAGAATAGAGGGATAGTATCAGGAAAACATAGGAATAAAAACTGGATAAAAAATGACCTTTTTAAAATAAAATCCAAGTTATCCACACCGACATTTTTTATCCACACTTAGATAGTTTCATAAAATCTGTTTGAGCTTGGTAGGCAAAGGTTTTAGAGACTTATACACTTATACACAGAAGTAATAGTAATAATAGATTTAATATATAATAAAGAGTAACACTTGTGGATATATGAAAATAGAATGTCTTAAAGAAAAATTGTCAGCTTCACTTATATACGCAGAACGCATCACGGGAAAAAACCTGACCTTACCTGTTCTTGGGTGTATTCTTCTTGAGGCTAAAGATAATTCACTCACCATACGCTCTACCAATCTTGATTTGGGAATTGAAATACATATCCCTGTAAAAATAGAGAAGGAAGGTGCGGTGGCAGTTCCTGGTCAAACCATTTCTCAGTTTATAAACAATATTCAGGGAGATAAAAATATAAAACTTGAAGTAGTAGACGGAAACCTCTCGATCTCATCATCAATGGGCTCAACCACAATCAAATCGATGTCTTCTGAGGATTTTCCAACCATCCCCATGGTACCAAAAGAAAAATCATTTGAAATTGTGCCGGGAGATTTTGTGAAAGGATTAAAATCAGTTTGGTACAGCTCTTCTGTTTCTGGAATAAAACCTGAACTATCAAGTATTCTTATTTCTTCAGAGGACGAAGGGTTGGTTTTTGCTGCCACAGACTCATTTCGACTTGCTGAGAAGAAAATTAAAACAAAGAAGCAGAATGATTTTGGTCAAATATTAATACCTTTCAAAAATATCCCTGAAATCATTCGTGTTTTGGAAGGAATGAAGGATAGTACCACAGTACACTTGAGCAAAAACCAAATCTCTTTTTCAGCAGACGGAATTTATCTAGTGTCTCGAGTTATTGATGGAATTTTTCCTGATTACAAACAAATTATTCCAAAGGAAACAAAGACCGAGGCGATAGTACTTAAACAAGACCTCCTACATAGCCTCAAGCTCGCCACAATCTTCTCAGACAAGTTTAATCAGATCAGTGTGAGTGTGAGACCAGAACAGAAGGTTTTTGAGCTTAAAACACGAAGTAACGAGGTGGGGGAGAATGTTAGTCGACTGATTGCGACAGTTTCTGGAGAGGATGTTGATATTAACTTTAACTATAAATATATTGTGGATTGTTTTCAATCAATCGATGTAGAGGCCATTTGCCTACAATTCAATGGTATAAATCGTCCTGTTGTGATTAGAGGTGTTTCTGATAAAACATTTATGTATTTAGTGATGCCGATGAACCGGTAAAGTAGAATATAGATTCCAGAATCCAGATTCAAGGTTGGGAACCAAAAACTGCCTTCAGAATATGCCCATGTATCCATTCTTAAATATTTAATCTTAAGTCTTACTTCTACAAAAATGTACAACATTGCTTCCTTCCTAGAAAAATTTAAAAATGTTGGGTTAAAGGAGCGTTTTGCGAAGGAGACGATATCAAAAATCGTATCGGAGGAGTGTGGGGTAGTGGTAGGTGTTGAAATGATTCAGTATAAAAATGGTGTGATTAGCCTAAAGATTCCTTTATCCCAAAAAAGTCAGGTTTATATTAAAAAGGGGCAGATTTTAAAGCGTTGCGAGAGGGAGGTGGTGGGAATGGTGGTGAAGGATGTGAGGTAGGTGCCGATTTATAAGGAGCAAAGCGACTATATAAATCGAGCAGACCAAAGTATTATCTTCGGTCAAGGCCAATAAAGCGAAGTAACCTTATAGGCTCGGTATAACTTAACCCCATAAATTTTCTACTGAAAATTTATGGCCCAGGCTACACAAGCTAAACGGCTAAACGTGACGTTTAGCCGTTTAGCTTGGCTCTATAGAGCCATTTCGTAAAAATAGGCAAAATGGCTTTTCTGGCAGGAAAACACCCCACGGCGAGTACGCCGTGGGGTGTTTTCCTGCCAGATTCTCCCTATTGACGAGCAGTATTTAGAAGTAATTTTTGTGTCACCTCAGCTTTATTAAATACGCTGTCGTACACCACAACTTGTAAATCATTCTCACTTTGAATATTATCTATCCCTTCAGGAATAAAAGAAAAATTGAGTGGTGGTTGGTCAACTCCACCGATACGATCGCCATTTATAAAGAAGTCGGCTTTGGTAACAGGGAATTTACCAGAAGTCTCTATGTCAATCGTCATTTTTGAGTTACTTGGATAGATTTTTCCCAATTTAGGAAAGGTAATTGTCACCCTCGGCACATTTTCTACTACATGTATGTTGTCGTAGAGAACTGGTATAGATGAGGTGGCCTCTTCTGGTATTTTGTGTTTTTTCACCCACTCCCGCACACCATACTCCCAATGATCAAACTGAGGATCATCATTTGGGTTTGTAGGAATTGGTCCGTTTGGATCGTTTTTATTTATCCAATATAAAATATCATGTATCTGTGTAAAGACATTTTCCACTTGTGTTTCTTGGGGGGTACTGTCAGTGGCAAGCTTGCCTGAAACACTGTCGGTGATATAGGTTTGTCCACCCTGCCAAATCCCTCTAAGTACAGGCTTCAATCCATCGGGGGAGGATTGTGGTTTTTTAAACGGTTGGTCTGGAGTACCTCGTATCACCTCACTAATAAATTCGTGAAAAAACCCAGAAACTATAGTGCTCGCAACATGTTGTTCCATAGGTAAACCACTATTGTTTCCTGCCCAAATGCTCACTGCAATATTTGGTGTATAACCCACAATCCAGGCATCCTTAGAGTCGTTTGTAGTACCTGTTTTTACAGCAACATCATGTCGCCCGGAAAAATATAGAGATGAGCGAGGCCTAAATGCAGGCGTCCTAGCTGTATCATCAGAGAGAATGTCAGATATTTGTAAGGCGACATTTTCAGTGAGAACCACTGAGGGTTTTGGTTCAAAACTTTCAATAATGTTTCCCCGACCATCCTCGATCCGAATTATTCCAGTAGAAGGGTTGCGGATGCCGTTATTTGCAAAAACACCATAAGCACCAGCCATCTCAAGTGGGCTAACCTCACCACCTCCAAGTACCAAGGTAAGGCCATAACGATTTGAATCAGAAAGGCTTTCAATACCCATGTCCCTTGCGGTCTGGAGAGAGTCTATAAGTCCAGCGAGGTAAAGTGTTTTGATGGCGGGAATGTTTATGGACTGTCCGAGTGCACTACGGAGAGTCATAGGCCCCCTGAAACGATTGTCAAAGTTTTTTGGTGAGTAGCAAATGGCCGCTGGGGTGGTGGTGGATCCATCAGCACCACACTCAAGTGAAAACTCGGTTTCCACATCAAATACCACTGTCTCGGGAGTGTAACCTTTTTTGAAAGCTGTCGCGTATATGAACGGCTTGAAGGAAGAGCCAGGCTGTCTGTGAGCAGTAGCTACATTAAAGTTTCCATC
The DNA here is from genome assembly GCA_943354385.1 of Candidatus Tayloriibacteriota bacterium. Lineage (GTDB taxonomy): Bacteria > Patescibacteriota > Minisyncoccia > Phycocordibacterales > PALSA-1337 > SCTV01. The sequence continues at coordinate 13,467 of CALRBR010000002.1, read as the reverse complement.
AATTTTTGTGTCAAAATAGTCTCGCGAGCCGACCATCGAAAGGATCTGGCCGGTTTTTGGGTCGATCGCTACCAGTGCAACATTGTCTCCTTTGAATTCAGCTTGAATGCGGTCGGAGTGTTTCTTTGCCAGCTCCTCAGCTTTCTGTTGGAGGGGATAGTCGAGCGACGTGATAACTTTAAAACCCCCTTCTCCAACAACGCGCTCGCCATATTTATTATCAAGATAGTCCTTTATGAAAAAAACAAAATGAGGAGCACGAATATTTTTGTTGTCCTTCTGTGAAAAAGTAACTTTTTCTTCAAGGGCTTTTTTATAATCCTCTAATAAGATAAATTTGTTATCGAGCATTCGTCGCAGAACAAAATTTTTACGTACCTCTAGCCGTTCCTTATTTTGTCCGTAGGGTGAATAAAAAGAAGGGGCTTGTGGAAGGGCGGCTATGTAGGCAGCCTCTGCGATAGTAACATTGTTTGATTTCTTACCAAAAAAAGCTCGGCTCGCTTCTTCCACGCCGTAAATATTACCACCGTAAGGGGTTTCGTTTAGGTAAAGGGCCAAGATTTGCTCCTTAGACATTACTCGTTCGAGTTTGAGAGACAAAATCCACTCCTTGAGTTTGCGGGTGATAGTTTTGTCTCCAGTAAGGATGGTGTTTTTAACTACCTGTTGAGTGATAGTTGAACCTCCTTGGCCAACAATACCATCTTTGAGTCTTAGGTTTACGAGTATTGCTCGAGCAATCGCTTTTGGTTGAATGCCGAGGTGCTGGTAGAATTCAGAGTCCTCTATGGCTACCGTGGCGTTTTTGAGATTGCGGGAAATGTCCTCAAAAGGCACGATGGTACGTTTGGTGCCTTGATTGATGTCGTAGAGGAGGATTTCACCTGTCCGGTCGTAGATCTTTGTCGACTCAACAATTTTTCGAGCATCAAAAGATTTGAAGTCAGGAATTTTGAAGGTAGAAACCCAGATGGCGAAAAGACCGAGCAGTACAAAACCAGATGAGATGGCTAAAACTACCCCATGTTTTACCTTAGGTAGATGTTTTTTGACAAAGTGCCTTTGGTTTTTTATTGAACCTACCACCTTGTGATAATGATGGGACACGGTGTGCTGTAGGGGGTGTTTTATTTTTTTCACAGTGATACCATAATAGCATATTTTTGGCTTTATTTAAGAATTAGGACTTAAGATTTAAGAAATTCTTTCTCGATATTTTTTTAGTAGTACGAATAAATTCCTGATAGAATTTTTCTGAAATCCCGGCTACCCGCCTGTGAACCCTACTAAAAAGACACATCTTCAACGAATTTCGTAAATCTGCGAATTGTGATAGAGTAATGGGATGAAATTATTTGGTAGGAAACCAGACATTGTCGATACTAATGAAGTAAAAGTGGACGAAATATTGACTCGTGGTGTTGAGGACGTGTTTGTCAAAGAAAGTCTCCGAAAAAAGTTGCTTTCGGGCAAGGTGTTGCGAGTAAAGCTCGGGATTGACCCAACTAGTGCCTCCATCCACCTAGGCCGAGCGACTCTTTTACATAAACTTCGCAAATTCCAAGACCTTGGACACATCGCGGTGCTTATTGTTGGGGACTTTACAGCGCAGATAGGGGATGCGTCCGACAAACTCGATAAACGCCCCATGCTCGACGCGAGCAAGGTCACCGAGAATCTCAAAAACTACAAAGAAATTATTGGAAAGGTGATCAATGTGGATCGGGCCGAGTTTGTATACAATAGCGACTGGCTCGCAAAGCTTGGTTTTGCGGAAATTTGCCGTCTCGCTGAAACTTTTTCAGTACAGCAAATGTCAGCGCGGAGAAATTTTAAAGACCGATTTGATAAAGGAGAAGAGGTGTCTCTGCGAGAGTTTATGTATCCACTCATGCAGGGCTACGACTCGGTGGCGGTAAAGGCAGATATTGAGATCGGCGGTTTTGACCAGCTTTTCAATCTCAAGGCGGGAAGACTTATCCAAAAACAGTATGCCATGCCCGAGCAGGATATTTTGACCACTCAGATGCTCGAAGGGACCGATGGCCGAAAGATGTCTTCGAGCTGGGGTAACGTGATCAACATTACCGATGCGCCAAACGAGATGTTTGGTAAAGTGATGTCTTTGCGGGACGAATTGATTACTAAGTATTTTTTACTATGTACCGACGTTTCTCTTGCTGAAATTGCTGAAATGGAAAAAAGTTTGACGGGAGGGGAAAACCCGCGGAATCTAAAAGTGTGCTTGGCAAAGGAAATCGTGGAACTCTATCACGGAAGCGCTTTTGCCGAGGCAGCAGTGATCAATTTTGAAAATACCTTTAAAAAGGGAGGCATACCAGACGATACTCAAGAGGTGGGGGTGACATCAGGAACAGCTTTGGTGGATGTGTTACTTGCAAACGGTGTGGTAAAGTCAAAAACAGAGTTCCGTCGTTTGGTGGAAGAAGGCGCGGTCAGTGAAGTGCGCGGGGAGGCTATTATAAGCGCTGATTTTATGGTTACAAAAGATGTAACTCTTAAAATAGGAAAGAAAAGATTTTTGAAGGTGATGGTTAAGTAGCCATAGGTTTAATGACAATTTAATCAAACAACAATTATGAATAAGTATGAATTTTCAAGGGAACATCAGGAAGAAATATATGTAAGTCCGAGAGAGATTGATGAGGCACACAAAAGGGCGAAAAAGTCCTTTTAAACCCAATTTTGCTAGAAGATTTTCCCAATTACCGTGATTGGGAAGAGGATCAGGCCTACGTCGATAAATTGAAAGAAAAATTTAAAAGAGATGCTGTTGGATCGAGTCCAGAAGAAGTGGAATCTGCAAAATTGGGGGAAATATTTGAGGCGATTATTTTTGAGCAGATTGAGCTGAGTAATTGGCTAGGTGAAAATGCGAATACGATTCAGCCATCTGACTATGATGATATTATAAATAAAGTTGATTGTATTGTCGAAATCGAAGAGAGTCCTACCTCAACATCTCACTTGGCACTGGCGATGGACGTCACTATCAGTGGACATTTTGGTGATAAATTTGCTCATATTAAGAAATCGATTGATACGGGGGAGCTGACTAAAATTAAATACTTTGCAACCGACGCAGGAAACTTTAAAGGAGAAAAAAGTCTGATTCCAAGTGTGGTGATTGCGGTGGACAGGCCGACACTTTTTAGCATGATAAAAGCCTGGACGCAAAAAGATCAAAAAGCTCTGGCGGAACATCCTGCACAGGTGAAGATTTTGGAGGAAATAAGAATTCAACTGAGTGCGTTTGCAAAGTACGCAGAATCTGTGGGTAAGCCAAGGCTAGTGGAAGTATATCAGCACTCTTTGGCCATTGTAGAAAAGATTATTACAGAAAAAGAGATCACCGAGGAGCAGTTTAAGGAGGCCCATGGTGATGATTTTTTGGACGCTATTCGATTTAATGCTGTACATTTGGCCGATCGACTATAGGTGTCTCCCAAAATAACATCTACGCCATGGCGTAGATGTAGAGTCGGGGGAGCGAGTAATTTTTTTGAGGTCTCTCAGGAACTGCTCTCGTGAGAATTTTATTTAGAAATCCGAAACGTCCTCGTACGAATCTTCCACAAAGCCCTCATCATCGCTGGCGTCAGAGAGCTCTTCTGGGTTTGGTTCCTCTGAACGCTTTTCCTCAAGCTCTTCCTCCTCGATAAGAGGTTTTTCTGGTTTGGTTTTCTCAACGATTTTTTCTTTTGTAGCGATTTTCTTCTTCATTGTTGCGTTATTGATGATAATGTTTGCTTCGTTGGATTTGCAGACACATGGCCTATTTAAAATCCTAGATTTCATATTTTTAACAAATTATAGATTTTTTGCAACTCGTCTATTTTTGCCATACCTGTGGATAACTTGTGGAAATAAGCGGTATATTTAAAAATGGCTCTGTAGAGCCTCTTTCAAAGGCTAAACATTGTGTTTAGCCTTTGAAGTGCTCATTTGATGATAGTCGGACTAGCGGAATCGCTAAAAAAGACCTACCGGCGATACTCGGAGGCGATACAGGTAAGGCCGATGGCTATCGCATCGTATTCGTCGTCATGAGCAATTTCTTTTTTGATATCGATCAGGCGAGGAACCATACCGATTACTTGTTTTTTGTCACTTTTTCCATGACCGGTGACAGCGACCTTTATCTGGAGAGGGGTATATTCGTGGATGGGAAATCCTTGAGAAGCCATGGTGTAGATAATCACTCCTCGCGCCTCGGAGACGCGCATGGCCGTCTTCTGGTTATTGGTAAAAAAGAGGGATTCGATGGCGAGGGCCTTTGGTTGGTATTCATCTATTAGTCTCTCGAGTTCTTTTCCTATCTGGGCGAGACGTGTGACAAAAGCCAGCTTAGCACTCGTTTTAAAACAGTCTGAATAGAGCAGAGTTTCTTTTTTGTTGCCCGGGTTTTTCTCGATGATGGCGATACCGAGTCTTTCGTAGCCTGGGTCGATGGATAAAATTCTCATAGGATAAGTATATCAGAATCCCCGTGCCGATTACGGCGCGGGGATTCTGTGCTTGCTACGCCTAAAACATTTTTAGTAAAATGTGCGAACTAAACCAAATTTACTAATTTAGTTTAGTTCGCATTGGTGAACACCTCCTGCACCTCATCATTCTCTTCAAGCTCGTCTATGAGCGCAGAGAGTTTTACCCCATCTTCTTCAGAAAGGGGCACGGTGGTAGTAGGGGTCCATCCCTCGTGAGACCTTTGAAACGCCCAAGTCGCACTACCCATACCGGCGAGCTCCGATCCGTGTTTACTCAAAATAAACTTTACTTCCTGGGCAGCTTTGTTGCGGTTGTCTGTCAGTGCCTCAATAATCAGCGCACATCCCCCAGGGCCGTATGATTCATAGGTCACAGCATCCATGACGGCGGTGTTATCGGTACTAGCTTTTTTCACCGCTCGGTCGATCGTGTCGTTGGGAGTATTAAAAGTCTTGGCTTTTTCAATCGCTGCACGTAATCCTGGCGAGCTCAGATTACCCTTAGCTTTTTTGGCCTCTACACTGATCAAGCGCACCATTTTGGTAAAGATTTTACTCTTTTGTGCATCAGTTTTAGCTTTCTGATGTTTTATTTTTGAATATTTATTATGTCCGGACATGGTGTTTATGGTGGTGTGTATTTCTAGCTTATAATTTTCATGCTCTAAACGCAAGTCGGTAGACTACAAGTTTTTTAAAGTTGTCCACAGCTTAGAGATATTTTTCCATTGTATTTTCTGTAGATAAGCACATAATGTGTTTAGTCAATGTAAATTATTTTTTATTTTAGCGTGTGCTAAGGTCGGAGAAAATAGTTTGTATACTTTTATTTCGAAACGCATCTTAATATTTATATTCAAACTCACATGGCAAAGAAAGTTGCAAAGAAGACAAAGAAGACCGCTAAACGAAAGACAGCAAAGAAGACTTCTAAGAAGAGATAGTTAAAAAAATCCCCCGCACACTAGTGCGGGGGATTTTGTTTTATATAGCTCGTAGTTAAATCAACTTCGGCGAACCCTTGATGTGCAAATGCTCGTAGGCTTTGGTGGTGACAGTGCGCCCCCTCGGAGTACGTTCGAGAAAGCCGAGCTGAATCAAGTATGGTTCGTGCACTTCCTCCACGGTAGACTGCTCTTCGGAAAGTGCTGCTGCGATAGTGTTGAGACCGACAGGACCACCACCAAACTTTTCAATCATGGTTTTGAGAAGTGCTGTATCTGATGAAGTGAGGCCGACATTGTCTACTCCGAGGAGCGAGAGGGCTTTTTCGACACTTGTTTTATCGAGTACTCCCGTGCCATGTACTTCGGCAAAATCTCGGCAACGTTTGAGGAAATAATTGGCAGTACGAGGAGTAAAACGGCTTCTTTTCGCAATCTGTTGCGCCCCATCTTTCTCCAGTTTAATTTTTAAAATCTGAGCCGACCGAGCAATGATTTGCTCGATCTCGTCTTGGCTATAAAACTCGAGACGAAATACTCCACCACCAAATCGTGAGCGTAGTGGGGAAGAGAGCATGGCGATACGAGTGGTCGCAGCGATCAAAGTAAAGGCAGGGAGCTCGAGCTGGATGGTGCGAGCAGATGGGCCCTTGCCGATGATGATATCGAGCGAGCCAGACTCCATAGCAGGGTAAAGCACCTCCTCGATGGTTTTGTTTAGGCGGTGGATCTCATCAATAAATAAAATATCTCCGTGGGAAAGGTTGGTGAGGATCGATGCGAGGTCCCCGACTTTTTCTATAGCAGGACCTGAGGTGATTTTGATTTGCGCTCCAGTCTCTTTTGCGATAAGATGCGCGAGCGTTGTCTTGCCGAGACCTGGGGGACCGTAGAAAAGGATGTGTTCTGGAGGGTGTTTGCGTCCCTTGGCTGCAGTGAGAAGGATGTGGAGATTATCCTTGATATTTTTCTGACCAATGTATTCAGCCCATTTGTCGGGCCGGAGGGTCTGGTCAAGATACGCCTCAACCGAGCCGTCTTTTTCTGGAGTAGGAGAATTGTGAGGGGAGGTACTTGACATTAAAACTATTGTATGCTAGACTAAGGGGTAGAGCCTTAAATAAGGGTGCGCATCAAATGGAGTTGCGCCCCTGTTCACGAGCTGTTTTTTTATGCTCAAAAACACTTTTCATTAAGGCTTTGAAATTCCAAGTCATAGATCTCTAAGCAATTGAGTCCTTCGCGGGGCTTTACTGACTCTTATCTCAGGACATTCTGGTTGTTACTTCGGTAACCTTTCTGGGGTTATCCTAGGAAACTTGCTTAGCTTTTGGTATCCGTATTAAAAGTATTGCTTAGAGAATTATGACCTGGAACTGACCGTCCGCCTTTGGCGGACGGTTTTCGTTTGGTGGGTCAGGAAAATCTTTTCTCGGCACATGTTTCTAGGAGTACGAATATTTTTCTGGTGAAAAATTTCTCAAGTCTCGACTACCCGTCTCCGAAGCCTCCTATAAACATGCGCCTTCGACAGATTTTTCTGACCTACCAAAACAAACTTCTACTTAAAATAGTACTCCTCTTTCAGAAAAATACAATTGACAGAGATGGTTTGATGGTTCTTGTTGAGGAAAAGTTTTTTACAAAATAAAAATCCAGCACACTCGTTTGTGTGGGGAGGTCTGATCACTTGGTGGCGGGCTTGAATTCCGAGAGAGGCATCCAGCGTGGTGTAACTCTGGTGTTGTCGCGCAGACGGATGTGAGGATTATCCTTACGCCTCAGGGAAACACATTCCGCAAAGACCGTTTCATCTGTGAGATTGTCCTTCAGACGGACGGCGGGTTCCAAGATCAGTCGTTTGGACTTTTTGCAAACGATGATTTTCTTAGCAATGTCGAACAGTTCTTTGATGGCCATAATATGTTTAGTTTTTTTAACTGGAGCTTTTTACCAAAGAAAAGGGTACTCCGCTTTTGTAGACCTGTCAATTTTATTTTGGGGATATGGGAGAGTAAAGAAATTACTCCGTCACATCTATTACTCTGGCGAGCTCATCGAGTGCAGTAACACCAGAGAGGATTTTAATCACGCCGTCTTGCTCCATAGTGAGGATGCCCTGGGGTATCGCGGCCTTTTTTATTTCTCGTTCACTTGGATTGTTTATGACAACCTGTTCGACGGCCTCGTCAGTAAGAATCGCTTCATAAATACCGATACGCCCTTTGTATCCGGTCGAGTTACATTTTTCACAGCCAGCAGGTACCCACATCTTGGAAGTATTTCTGAGCTGAAACCTTTCGTCTGGTGGGAGAGTCGCTATTACTTTATCGATAATTATTTTTGCATCGCCCTCGATCAACACCTCTTTTTTACAATGAATACAGAGCTTTCTGAGGAGGCGCTGGGCGAGGGAAATGTTGATGGCCGAAGTGAGCACCTTCGGATTGATTTTGAGGTCGATCAAGCGGGGAAAGGCACCGGCGGCGTTGTTGGTGTGGAGAGTCGAGAAAACGAGGTGGCCAGTCTGAGCTGAGTTTATCGCGATAGCAGCAGTCTCAGCATCTCGGATTTCTCCCACCATGATCACGTCTGGATCCTGGCGGAGGGCTGAACGGAGGCCATCGAGGAAGTTGTAGCCTTTGTCGTTGGTCTGTGTTTGCACGATGCCTGGAAGGTGGTATTCGATAGGGTCCTCGATAGTGATGATTTTAATACCTGGACTATAAACCCGGCGCAAAAAAGCGTAGAGTGTGGTGGTCTTTCCAGAGCCGGTAGGCCCTGTGGTCAGAATCATACCGTCTGGGCGCTCGGTCTCTTGCTCTAGTAATTTTAAGAGTTTTGGATGAATGCCGAGCTCCTCAAGTGGAACGGCAATGTTTTTTGGATTGAGTACTCGGAGCACGATAGACTCGCCGTAGGCACCAGGGAGGACGGAGGTACGGATTTCGATGTCGCTCTCTAAGAGCTTAATACTGAAGCGGCCGTCTTGCGCGTCCTGTTTGATGTTTAGCTTTAATCCCGAGAGAAGTTTGATACGTGAGAGGAGGAGGCCGAATGTTTCGGAGTCAAAGGTGAGGATTTCGGTGAGCACTCCGTCGAGACGGTAGCGAATGCGGACAATTTTCTCCTCGGGCTCGATATGCACGTCGGAGGCACCGATAGAAAGGGAACCAGCGAGAATAATTTCGAGGATTTTGGAAATACGGTAAGATTTATTTGAAGCAAGGAGATCTTCAATGAGTTTTTTGATGTCTCCCACAGATTTGACCTGGTTGATCACCTCGAGGATTTGTTGGTTGGAAATTTCTAGTGCGCCGGCTTTGGTTTCGTGTGCAAAGGCCACGTCTTTGTAGGTGTTCCATGCTTTTTCAAGACTCGCGGTGCTCGACATAAATATTTGAGTGGTGTAGCCACGCTCGGTCAGCTCGGTCAGCACTTCTTTTGTGGTATCGGATTTTGGAGAGAGTACGGCGACTTTTATTTTTTTATCTACCATACCAAAGGCTGCGAGTTTGCCACGGTGAGCATCTTCTTCTTTGATCAGGCCGAGCGCATCGGTGTTGATAGCGACGGTGAGGAGGTCGATGTAGCTGATGCCATAGCGACTGGCGAGAAGCTGGGCGAGCTCCTCCTCCTCTTTTTTAAGAAGATCGTTTATTTTTAATTTTTGTCTATCTTCGTCAAATTGGACCATGGGGGGATTACTTTATTGGCTAGGGTAACGAAAAAATTCTTTCTTGGTGCATCTTTTTGAAAGCACGAATATTTTTCTGGTGAAAAATTTCTCCGCCTCAGCTACTCGCTTCCGAAGTCTCTCAAAAAGATACACCTTCATCGAATTTTTTCGTTATCCTAGACTGGTTTGCAAAGTAATCATACCACTATATAGAGTCGGGGGACACTACTTGACAAAAGATATGAATGGGTGTATAATAGGGTTTGATGTCAGATATGCGGTAAACAACCAAATTACGGAAAGGCACAGAAAAACTATGCGGTTCTTTAAAACGTTGGTGTTAGTTGGCGCGTTGGCCTCGGTGCTTCTCGGCGCAGGGTGCTCGACGAGTGATTTCCATGCTCCGCGTCATGGGGGTGTCCCGATCACCGCTGGTGGCGGAGTCGGTTACTCGAGCACGATTATCCAGACGGTGTTGGTGGTGAACGAGTCACACGAGGATGTACTCATTGAGTTTCCCCAGTTTACTCCTCTACGGGTCGAGGCTCTCTCGACTTCTCGGAAAAACCTCCGAGTGACGGAGCGGATGCAGGTGGCCTACTCGGTCACTTACTTTCGTCCAGACGGCCGGAAGCTCAAGGTTGAAGCAGGATCAATATACCTCGAGCCGATCTTTGACCCCTATTCAGGTGGAGGCTACCGGAGTCCAACACCAAGGATTGTCGTTCAAAAGCTTTACGGAGACTATCTCCGATAGTCGGCCCAATAGGGCAACAGTTTCAAGTTAGGGCTTTCTCACGAAAGCCCTTTCCCTTTTTTTAATTAATTTTCTGTTACAATACATTTTATGAAATATACAAGCCACTCAAGAGAAGAAACAGCCGCTTTCGCCAAAAAGTTTCTGCAAACACTCGCTTCGCGAGCGAGTAATTTATCCACAGATTCGGCCACCGTCATCGGTCTCTACGGAAATCTCGGAGCGGGGAAGACTACTTTTACACAGTGCCTTGCGAAAGAGCTCGGTATTACGGAAATGATTACTAGTCCAACATTTGTCATTGAAAAGATATACAGGATAGAGCACATCTCACCTACAGCTTTTCCACAGGGTTATCAGACCACTTCTCCACAAAGTTTTCCCCAGTTTAAACTGCCTTTTACACAGCTTATACACATAGATGCCTATAGACTCGAAAAGGGTGACGAGCTACGCATACTTGGTTTTGAGGCTCTTTTATGTGATCCTAAAAATCTCATTTTAATAGAATGGCCAGAGCGCGTCGAGGAGATTATGCCGAAAGATCATATTCAATTCAAATTTGAATTTGTAGATGAAAATACCAAGACGATAGAAGTGGTAGGTCAGTAGCTAGACATTAGAAAAATTTGGAGTACGATAGAAGAAACGGTAACAGAGCTCGGTGTCAATCATGCCACTATTCTGTCTCCGGTTCTTTGGTAAAAACGTTTATGGCTAACAATCTTCAGCCACGGTCACTGCCTGATTGGGCGTGGAATTCTCCGAAACAGAAGGAACGGCGTGCTCTTTGGGGAACGGTTTTAGCCTCATCTCCTTTGACCATCGTTTTTCCGGTGTATGTGATGATGCTGATTAATCCTAACGACCCTGTCTTTCAACATCCGATGACCTCCGTTGGTTTCTTGTTCTCGGCCATTGGCTTGGCTGTTTTCATCGACACTGTCGGGCACTGGGCATTTTGGAGTCTCTTCAACTTGTTATTGTCCTGGTGGTCGCAGGAAAGTCAGCCACCTGATCCTCCTGAACAAAGCACCCCTCGTCGTCTAACTGGAAAGCTAAATGTTTGAAGATTGTCGGCGCCACTATTTTGCAAATAGGGCGCTTTTTTAATTTAAAATGCTACAATATCGATATGAAAAAGTCTGAGCAAAAGGGGCAAGGGAATGAATGGGTAAAAAGATTGGTCTTACTCGATGCTCACGCCATCCTTCATCGCGCCTATCATGCCTTGCCGGATTTTGTTTCGAGCAAAGGCGAGCCGACCGGGGCACTCTTTGGTCTTTCGACAATGCTTATCAAAATCATCGGAGATTTAAAGCCAGACTATCTTGCCGCCGCATATGACCTCCCAAAGCCGACCTACCGACACGAAGCATTTAAAGACTACAAAGCAGGTCGGGCCAAAGCCGATCATGAGCTCGTAGCACAGATGAAACGCTCGCGTGAGGTGTTTGAGGCTTTTGGTATTCCGATGTACGACCTCGCTGGTTTTGAGGCAGACGACATGCTCGGCACAATAGTAGAACAGCTCAAGAAAAGAAAAGATATTGATATTGTGATTGCCTCTGGTGACATGGATACACTCCAGCTGGTGTCAGACAAAAAAGTACAGGTGTATACTTTGAAAAAGGGGATTAAAGATACGATTTTGTACGATGAAGAGGGGGTGATGGAGCGGTTTAAATTTGGGCCTGAGCTTTTGCCAGATTACAAAGGGCTAAGAGGGGATCCGTCGGATAATATTCCTGGTATCAAAGGTATTGGTGAAGTGACAGCGACAACGCTTATTACGACGTTTGGTTCGATTGAGCAGATGTATAAAAAGCTGAAAAAAGATCGGCAAGCTTTTGTGGATGCGGGGATCAGCGAAAGGATTATCGGATTGCTTGAAGCGGGAAAAGAGGAGGCGGAGTTTAGTAAAATGCTCGGTACGATACGTCGTGATGCGCCGATAGAGTTTGTGATTCCAGAAAAGCAGTGGAGTGAGACGGTGGATGTGAAAAAGGCGGAAGTATTTTTCACAGAGCTTGAGTTTCGGACATTGAGTGCGAGATTGAAGGCGGTGCTTGGTATCAAACCGCCGGCGACCACGCCGGCGGGGGACGCAGGTGCTGATGCCTCCGCTTCTGTCACCCCATCTATCCTCCCGACAGAGAATTTTCCACCGGACGCCTTTAAACGCCTGGCCGTCGCTCTCTGGGTGCTCGATTCCAACAAAACTAATCCAGAAAGGGAAGATATTTTGGCGTATGCTCGGACAGAGACTCTCGCGGAGGCCGATAAAATTATTTTTGCACGACTGGAGAAAGAGCCTGGCTCAAAAAAGGTTTTTGATGAGATAGAACTGCCACTTATTCCTATTATCGAAAAAATGGAGCGCGTAGGTGTGCGAGTAAGTACTGAGTATCTCAAAAAACTTTCCGTAGACTATCACGCCCAGCTTGCAAAGATAGAAAAGGAAATTATTTCTCTCGCCGGAGAGGAGTTTAATGTGGCTTCACCGAAACAGCTCGGAGATATTCTCTTTGTGAAGATGGGTCTCGCAGGCAAGCGTCAGAAAAAGACTTCTACTGGCAATTTCTCTACCAAAGAATCAGAGCTAGAGAAAATAAAACACGCGCATCCGATCATTCCGCTTATTCTCAAACATCGCGAGCTCTCAAAGCTTCTTGGTACCTATATCGATGCACTTCCTGAGCTTGTTCGTGATGATGGACGTATCCATGCCCAGTTTATTCCTGCTGGCAGTACCACTGGTCGCATGGCGTCTCAAAATCCAAACCTGCAGAACATTCCCAACAAGGGGGACCTCGGCCGAGCGATCCGTCATGCGTTTGTAGCAGAAAAAGGTTTCAAAATTGTGGCCTTTGACTACTCACAGATCGAGCTCCGTATCGCAGCCTTTCTCTCGAGAGATGAAAAGATGCTTGCTATTTTTAGAAATGGGGAGGACATTCACACCGCCGTGGCCTCCGAAGTCTTTGGCGTTGAACGCGAGGCCGTGACCAAAGATATGCGACGTCAGGCCAAGGTGATCAACTTCGGTATCATGTATGGCATGGGTGTGACCGCACTCCAGAGTAATCTCGCTCCAGAAAGCGCAGATGGGGTCGCGCCAGCACTGATCAGTCGAGCTGATGCGCAGAAATTTTACAATGATTATTTTACCAATTTCTCCGGCCTCGCGACATACCTCGATGAAGTGAAAGCCAGCGCGTACCGCCTTGGATTTACCGAAACTTTTTTTGGTCGCCGCAGATATTTTGAAGGGATAAAGTCAAAATTACCTTTTATTCGTGCTTCAGCTGAACGCATGGCGATCAATGCACCAATACAGGGAACAGAGGCGGACATTGTAAAGTTGGCGATGATTCAGATCGAAGAGTATTTGAAAAAAGAGGGAATGGAGGATTCGGTGCGCGTGCTTTTGCAAGTGCATGATGAGCTCGTGTATGAAGTGCGAGAAGATTTGATAGAAAAAGTAGTCCCTGCGGTGAAAAAAATCATGGAGCGAATTATTGATCCAAAAGATATTCACGGCGTGATCTGTACGGCCGATGCGAGCGTGGG
>CALRBR010000001.1 GCA_943354385.1 Candidatus Tayloriibacteriota bacterium | reverse complement strand
AGCTTCCCTCAGCGCAACCGGATCATGGCCGGACTTTCCCATGCAGTGCTCATCATCGAAGCCGAGCTAAAATCTGGTACACTTATCACGAGTAAATTTGCCACCGAATACAATAGAGACGTGTTTGCTGTACCTGGATCTATTTTTTCTCAAACTTCTGCCGGCCCGCACATGCTGATACGACTGGGCGCGACACCAATACGAGACAGCAAAGATATTCTCGAAGCCTTTGGGTTTGATACGCAAGAGAGCCTACCGTTTGAACAACGCTATGCCGACGCCTCGCCTGATGAAATGAAGGTGGTCACCCTTCTCACCTCACCTTGTAGCAAAGACGATCTCCTCCGCTCCATCGACATACCCATCCGCGACGCCAACACACTCCTCTCAATGATGGAAATAAAAGGGATGATTGTAGATAGGGGTGGGGAGATTAGGCTGATTTAGCATATAAAATAATACCCCTAAAGACCCTTTAATAAAGCCATTTAAACGGCTCAACAGGGCTGTTGAGCCGTTGGGACTTAACAAGGACGGATGCTAACCACTTTACTTAACTCGAATTAGGCAAACCAATAGCTGATTTTAGTCCCCAATAATTCATGAAGTAATTCGAAAATTTGTGTTTTGAACCCTTAAAAGAATCGAACGTATAACATGCCTGAAAATCTTTTGTCATGCTTTTTGTTGTCTTCAAACTTTCAACTTGAGCAAAGCAGATGTTTTGATAATAAGGCTGAAAGAAATTTCCCGTGAGATTATCGCAAATGTTTTGAAAATTATCGGGTGATACGCTGTTACCATTACATCTTAGATAGTCGTACGCGTAGAACTTCGCATATTCTTCGGCAGTAGCCTTCGTCAAATTTATAGATAGATAGCTCAGACCAATACAAGCTATTATTCCCATTATGAAAATAGACACTACTACTGTTGAAGACTGCGTAAACCTCGATGTTGAAACGAAATAAATGAGGGTTCCAGCTATAAGGCCGATGGGGAAATAAAATATCAAATAAACTATTGAGCCAGTGTCCGCAAGAGGTATCAATGGAATCACGTAACCCAGCAAAAACAGAGCGACTGTATACAAGCCTAATTTTATAATAAGCTTCCGAATCGGGATTAAGAATACAATTAATGGGATACTATAGCGAAGTGCAATTAAAAAGCTGTAATCGAGAATATTTACTCTTCCTAGTCCAGCTGAATTGGGATAAATATTCGATACGATCAGGGCTACAAAAAATAAATAAGTGATAAGTAGAACAAAGAGAATATTTTTTATTTTTAAGCTTTCCATAGATTTATTTTTGTTGAATACTATTTACAAGCGTTGGCAGTATGAAGAGAAGAAATAGCTCCTGAAAAATTTTTACTGTCTGCACAAAAATATTCTCCGTTATATAATTTAGCCGATACCGCAAATGAATCCCCATCAGTACAACTGAAAGGTCGATCCCCCAGCATATCCCTTACGCTCTGTGGCGGCATATAGTTAGATCTTTCTCTTGAGTTACAAAAACCCGCATAATTTTTATGTGAATCAAGATATATTTCAGCTGTAGCAGGCATATTCATTAGATATTTTTTTACAATAAGATCAACTCGATCGCCTTCTTTTTTATCTTCAGCTATTTTAATTTTATTATCCTGGTTCTCCGCTTTATCGATATTATCCCTACCGGTATCAATAAACATAGTTTGTGTTACCCCATAACCTTTTGAGAGCCACGCATCAGAACCGTCCCTGGCCGTGACGGAAATAACAATAAATTTCTCGCCCTTAAGAGGTATAACATATGAGTGATTTTCAGCTCTAGTCTCTTTATAAACCATTCGTTTGGCACTAATTCCCCCTATTTTTACGTCTTCTTCCATATAAGATTGACCAAGATACTCAGCCATGGCTTTTGCTTTTATTTTAGGGTCCTTATCAACAATGTAGATCCCAAACTCATGGTCGTAATAAGTATAGTTTGAAGTTTCTCCAATTCGTTCTTTTTTTCCTAGATCAGAAAAAACAATCCCCCCCATTACTTCACTAACAATCCAATCTGATGGGTATGAGAAACCATATAGATTAGATGGGTGTTTATATATTTTATTGTTAGAAGTATCTTGTTTTATAACAATTGGTGAAATCTGGTCACTTGTTCGCTGTGTTTCTATATTATTAACTGTAGGTATTTCTGTTATTTTTTTATTTTTATAAATATAAACACCACCACCTACTACCAATACTGAGACAATTGCTAATATCACTGGCACAATGAAACCTTGCTGTAAGTTTTTCATAGAGTCAATTATACCATTTTTGACCCACATTTGCCAATCATCCCCATATCATGTAATACTAGCGAGATGAAACTCCTGATCGTTGAGTCGCCGGCGAAAGCAAAAACTATTTCAAAATATTTGGATGGCGCATACAAAGTGGTCGCTTCGGTGGGTCACATTCGCGATTTACCAAAGAGTAATAAAAAAGCGATCGATATTGAAGCGGGCTTTGTACCGACCTACGAAATTTCTAAAGGTAAAGAATCAGTAGTGGCAGAAATCAAATCTTTGGCGAAGCGAGCAGATGAAATACTGCTCGCCACCGACCCCGACCGAGAAGGCGAAGCGATCTCGTGGCACATTGCTGAGGCTACAGGACTCAAGAAACCAAAACGTGTCGTCTTTTATGAAATCACCAAAGAGGCAGTGATAGAGGCCATCAAAAACCCGCGAGACATCGACCAAAATCTCCGCAAGGCACAGGAGGCTCGGCGTGTGCTCGACCGACTCGTAGGCTACGACCTCTCAGGCCTGATTTGGAAAAAAGTACGCTACGGCCTCTCCGCTGGTCGCGTGCAGTCCCCCGCCCTCCGCATCATTATGGAACGCGAGCGAGAAATCCGCGCTTTTATCTCCGAGAAATTCTGGGTCATTACTGCCGACACCAAGACCGCAAATAAAATTGCACTGCTTTTGACCTGCGGTGAAGAACCTCGAGACAAAAATCTGGTAGATAAAATCGTCGAGACTGGCAAAAAAGAATCCTGGATAGTAGTGGACGTGACCGAGACCGAGGCCAAGCGCTCACCGAAAGCGCCCTTTATCACCTCGACCCTTCAACAAACCGCCAGTACCCGCCTCGGCTTTGCTCCATCTCGTACTATGGGTGTGGCACAGCGACTCTACGAAGCCGGTCTCATCACCTACATGCGTACCGATAGTACAAACCTCAGTGCGGTAGCTGTAGAGCAAATCCTCTCTACTATAGAAAGTAAGTACGGCAAAGAGCTAGTCAGCCCTCGTACTTTTACAAAGAAAAGTAAAAACGCGCAGGAAGCACACGAAGCTATCCGCCCGACACACATGGCACACGACAGCGCCGGAAGCACACCTGAACAGCAAGCGCTCTACGCGCTCATCTGGCAACGCACCATCGCCTCACAAATGGCTGATGCAAAAATTTTACGGAGCAAAATAGAAGTGGCGGTGGGAGACAGCCTTGCGCAAGGACGGTCCTTGCGCAAGGAGTCAGATGTTCCCCATTTCTCTGCCAACGGCTCAAGGACGCTTTTCCCCGGCTGGCTCCTCGCCGACCCTGATGCACGTGGTGAAGATGTGGAGCTTCCAAAAGTGACTGTGGGAGAAAAACTTACTTTTGTAGATATTCATACCGAAGAAAAAGCTACCGAACCGCCACCGAGGTATTCTGAAGCTGGTCTCGTGAAGGAGCTCGAAAAAAGAGGTATCGGCCGTCCGTCTACATATGCGGCAATTATTAAAACTCTCGAGGAGCGTGGCTATGTAGAAAAAATAAATAAGGCCCTCTGCCCGACTGACACAGGGGATGTGGTCAGTACTTTTATTGAGGATAATTTTAAAGACTACATCAGCGACACCTTTACCGCAGAGATGGAAGACAAGCTCGATGATATTGCGAACGGCGACCGCACCTACGAAAAAACCCTTGGTGATTTCTACAAGCCATTTTTGAAAGATGTAAAATCAAAAGAAAAATCAGCAAAAATCACTGACATGGGTGAAGCTGACCCAAAACACATTTGTCCAAAATGTAGTAAAGGAATGATGATCAAACTCGGCAAAGGTGGACGATTCCTTTCGTGTAAGGACTTCCCTGACTGTCTCGGTGCTCGTACTATAGACGGACTAGAACTCGCTGGACCGAAAGAAACTGGTGAAGCCTGCCCCGTTTGTAAAGATGGTAAGCTCATTGAGCGTGATGGTAAATTTGGCCGATTTATTTCCTGCAACAAGTACCCGAAATGTAAGTTTATAAAAAAGGATGCTGAGCTCGAAAGACAAAACTCTACTGGAGTGGAGTGTCCGACATGTAAGACTGGCGTGATGACCGAGCGCAAAGGACGCTTTGGTCTTTTTTATAGCTGTTCAAACTATCCAAAATGTAAAAATGCGATCAAAGCCAAGCCAACCGGCAACATCTGCCCAATGTGCCAAGCGCTGATGATGGATGGCACCAAAACTATCCCGGAGAGGTGCAGTAACAAGGTCTGTGCGAATCACAATCCGCATAAACTAGATAAAGTTAAATAAAACTGTATAGTCTAAAAGGCTCATTAAGCTAATGAGCCGTTTAATATGACCCTGTTGATAGGTTTTTTTAATGTAATAAAAACACTTTAGGTTGGATGCAATTCGAGGCGCAAGTCCGACTTTCGACCAAAACGTATATGAATACGTTGCGGGAGCAAGTTGGGCGAAGTAACAAAGAAGTGCGCCGGCCTGAAGTGTTTTTACAAACTGAAATTTTTTACTGAGTAAAGCTCATCACTGTTGTCATCTGCATTCTTTTCTTCTTTTGAACGATCGTCTGCTGGTGCTTCACTTACCACTTCACCGTCTGACACCGGAGCAAAAGGGTCTGCGGAAACTTCAGGACTAGCTACTTCATCACTATTTATTGCTACTGGAGCAGGATCCGTGACGAGCGAGACAGGTACAGTGGCTGGTATTCCCCCTCCATACTTTGCAATATGTTTTAGCAAAAGCTCATCACCTCCCTTCCTACCTTTGTTGGAATTCATAATGTCAAGGATCATGCGCAAATCTTCGTTTGAGAAAAAGTCGATGAGGAGCTGACCGCCATTTTCTCGGCGCTCTATATGTACCCTAGTACCGAGCGAGTCGGTCAACTTTTGTTCGAGGTCACTGAGCTCTGGATCACGGGCATACTCTTTTTTACGCACTTTGTCATACGCAATCTTGCGTGCAATAGACTCTGCCTCACGTACCGTCAGCTTTTTATACATAATCTCCTTGAACACCGTTAGCTGTTCCGCGGGACGATCGATAAGCATAAGCAGTGGTCGAGTATGACCTTCGGTAATTTTACCCACAGAAAGCGCGTTCAGCATTTCCTCCGGGAGCGCCAAAATACGGAGAGTGTTGGAAACATATTCACGACTCTTGCCCATCTTTTCCGCAATCTGAATGTGTTTGAGATTAAATTCATCCAACAGTCGTCTAAAAGATCGCGCTCGGTCTACCGCGTTTAAATCTTCACGTTGGAGATTTTCAATGATAGCGAGCTCAAGCTTTACCCGAGCATCATCGGTATTACTTCGAATAATAGCCGGCACAGAAGGTACTCCCGCGAGCTTGGAAGCACGGAGTCGTCGCTCCCCTGAGATCAGCTCATACTCTACTGAAAGTCCGCCATCTTCTTTTTGCACTTCGGTACGAGTGACCACGAGTGGCTGGAGAATACCGTACATACGAATAGACTCGGCGAGGTCCTTGAGTCGCGCATCATCAAACTCTCGTCTCGGCTGATATGGGTTTGGTTTGATCTTCTCTACCTCAATCCAAAATATGGAATTTCCAAAAAATTCTGCCATGATAATAAATAATATTTAAAAAAGTACATCTATATGATAACATGCCGGGTCTTCAACGCAAAAATTGATTTTTGGTCATTTTTTAAGTAGACTGGTGATATGTGAGTTTATTGTAAATGTCTTTTGGTGAGCCTTGCACATGCAGGTAGCCGAGCAGATAAAAAATCTAGCAAGATTTTATGTGTGCGAAGCAAAAGATATTTGCAACAAACTCGCCCGACAAATATGCCGAAGTGGCGGAATGGCAGACGCAATCGACTCAAAATCGATCGGGGTAACCCATGAGAGTTCGAGTCTCTCCTTCGGCACAATAAGTGAAATCTTTTTTAACCTAAAAAGATTTCACTATTAAGTGCGCCGAAGGAGAGGTTACTCGAACCGGAAAGGGGTCGGGAAAAATGGCGTTTTCCCGTGGAGGAAGGATTGGGAGAACCGTGGGTTCCCCAGGTGTTCGACTCTCTCCTTCGGCCATCCCCCTTCCACAATATACAGACAAATTTTGCGGGTAGCAAAATTTAGTCGCGGACAAGTCTCTCCTTCGACACAAATAAATAAAAAATCACCCGAAGCGGTGATCATGGAAGAGGATCTTTCTTCAAGAGATGGAGTTTATCCAGTGACGAAAGAAGAACGATCCTGAAATCCTCGACAGTATTAAAATCCGTAGGATCTGAAAGTTGTTCCGCTAGGTCTCTAACTTCTGAGCGAACCTCCCTAATCTTGCGGATATGCTCCGCAGTCAGGCCAAGTGTTTTCAGATCTTCAGGTATTGTTTCGGTGTTGTCGGCCATAAGTATCTCCTTTGTTCAACTAGCACAATACTAGCAAAAGAGATGAGGCTTGGCCAGCAAAGACGTTGAAGCAAAGGACTATATTTGCTAGTGTGTACTTATGTTAAAAGAAAATAAACCCTGCCTCCTCGTAATATGTGGCCCCACCGCTACCGGAAAAAGTGACCTAGCGGTAGAATTAGCACAGAAATTTAATGGCGAAATAATCAGCGCCGACTCTCGTCAGGTATATAGAGGTCTAGATATTGGAAGTGGGAAAATAACTAAGGAAGAAATGGGTGGCATCTCACATCACCTACTCGATGTAGCTGATCCAAAGGATATTTTTAGTGTAGACAAGTTTAAAACTCTCGCCCAAAAAGCCATCGCCGATATTATTTCTAGAAAAAAGCTCCCCATCATTTGTGGTGGCACGGGCTTTTATATACATTACGTCATTGATAATGTATCTGTGGTCGAAGTGTCCCAAAATGAAACTCTACGATCGAAACTATCTAAAAAAACTCCAGCCGATCTATTTTCTCTCTTACAAACTCTCGACCCAGACCGTGCTGATAGTATAGACGCTCAAAACTCGGTCCGGCTGATCCGTGCTATAGAAATAGCAACTGCACTAGGAAAAGTACCTCCAATCTCCAACAATTCACCCCACAATGTTCTCCAAGTCGGTATCGATTTACCTGACGAAGAGCTCAAAGAAAAAATAAAAACTCGTCTAGAAAAAAGACTGGCTAGAGGAATGGTTGAGGAAGTCGAGAAGCTCGTCGAGCAAGGAGTCTCATGGGAACGCCTTCACACCTTTGGACTCGAGTACCGCTCTGTTGCAAGCTTCCTGAAAAAAGAAATCTCTGAAAGCGAAATGAAAGAAAAGCTTCTATCTGAAATCTGGCATTATGCGAAAAGACAAAGGACATGGTTTAGAAAAGATAAACGAATTCAGTGGTTTAATCCGAGGGAAATGGAAAAAATGGAAACAGAAGTCAAACTATTTTTAAGGACTGAGCCTTTGAATCATACATTCTAGTACGATATATTGTACTAGAATGTATGTAACATAAAAAAACACATAACATTTATCTAAATAAAAAAGCCGATGCACTTGCGTACATCAGCTTGCGTTTGTTTCTTGGGATTTTAACCCCGACCACCATCGTAATCCCAGTGTTCGACGATGGGCAGTTCCCGATATTCATCCGTGATCCATTCGAAGATCACGTGCCATTCGCCGGCAGGGATCTTGATGCAGGTGATGTTGCCAATCTCGATAGCCTGACGATACCATCGCTGGCCATCAGACTTGCGAATCAACACGGCTCGAGGAGTTTCACCGCCAGGAGCAGTTGCCGAAAATGCAGCAATCATCGACTCCACCGTGACGGTGAGTATCGACAATGTGTCTTTCGGCTGCTGATTCAGCATGACCGAGGAGTTGTAAAAGTTCAACACTCCTTCAATCGAGACATAAGCCCGACTTGAGACCGACGTCGGCGTGTTCTGCTGGCCAGTCTTGAGGTCGTAAACCTCGTCAACGACTGAACCATCAGCACCGCGCTTAGTGAGAATGATTTCCCCAGTCCTTTCGGTATAACCCTCAGGATAGTAAACCTTCTCATTCCGCACATTCAGATAATCGTCACGGATGACGTTACCCTTCGCATCGCGAACAATGACACGAGCAGAGAGAACTCCTTTCACCTTGATAGGCACTTGCGAGACCATCGTTGAGAGTTTAAGGTTTTCCAGTTCCGGAGGGACAACCCACCGGCCCTGTCCCTTGTCAAACTGAAAGTTGCCTTGCTGGCCACCACTAAACAGCGTGTCCCACTCTTCATTCATGAGATAACCGTAGTAGCCGACCGGGTCGCGAACATCCGCCACCGAGTATTTGAACTCCGCGAGGGAGTTCAGACTGTCCATCACCACCGTGGCCCCTCCAGAGAGGGGTTCGGTGTTGACGTAGTTCTTACTGCCGTTCAACATGCTCTGCGAGCCAATGCTGACCTGCCCACGAGCCACCTGACTGTAGGCGTAAGACCGCAATGCGGCCGGCGAGGTGATCATGGTGAAGTCGTTCTGCGCGAAGGCAGTGACCGTTATGAGACTGAGCAGTGTGAGGACTGCAAGGAGTTTTGCTTTCATTTTCTGAGTTCTTTTTGTTTTCCCGAGTTTCTGTGTTTATTTCTTTTACCGACATTTTTACTGCGTGACGCGCACCTTGGAGTGAATCTCCACCGGACCGTTTTGAGCCGGGACGGAATTCGTCCGCTGCGGCCGCATGTATTCGCCCTTGCCGACCGCAATCTTTGCGGGCTGGGCCAGTGCGATGGGTGGCTTCGTCTGATGCTTTCGGGCGATCAGAACGATTATTGCCAGGAACACAATGGTTCCCAGCGCCAACAGCGATTTTTTCATAGGCTTTTTCTTCAAACAACGTTTACCGACATGAACTGACAATGAGCCAACAAAAATCAGGATCCTCCGACCCTGTGTTGTCAAACCTAAATATAGCATACTTGAATTATAAAGTCAAGGACAGCTCCCTTATTTACTCAAAATAGGCTTCTAATGAGCCATTTAGTAAAATATCCCTTGTGATACAGAGCAAATACATGCTATGATTGCCCTACTGGGCCTGTAGTTTCAATGGTAAAACATCGGTCTCCAAAACTGAAGTTCTGAGTTCGAGTCTCAGCGGGCCCGCAGAGAGCGAAGCGAACAAATGGACGATGAGACATGGAAAGGGGTCGGGTGAGAAAGTGTGGGACACTTTCGCAAGACCTTGAGTATTTTGTATTCAAAAAGCGAAAGGTGTACAGTTCCTGTAAGGAAGATGGCGTTTTCCCGTGGAGGAAGGCAGCGAGCCCGACGAGCGTCGGAAAACCGTGGGTTTACGAGGTGTCTGAGACTCGAAGCCTCGCTGAGTACTTTTTTAAGTGTACTCGCGAAGAAAAAGTCCAGCGATGGATACTACTCATGTAAGGTGAGAAGCGAATACCTGGAGCTTCGCAAGACCTTGAGCGCTTTGTACTCCAAAGAGAGCGAAAGGTGTACAGCTCCTGTAAGGATGGTACTCAGCGGACTATCAACCGTGGGTTCCCCAGGAGTCTAGGTGGGCCCGCATTCATATTTATAAGACAACAAAAAAACCGCCTAGGCGGTTTTTTTGTAATCGTCTCCCCTCCCTACCCCGTAATCTTCGCTTCCTTGTGCATCGTTGTCTTCTTACATGTTTTACAAAACTTCTTGAGCTCGATTTTTCGCTCAACGAGTTTCTTATTTTTTGAGGTGTAATAGTTTGCCTCCTTGCAATCCTTACACTTTAGTCTTAATAGTCGGTCTTGTGACATAAATTTATTTGTCGGTATAGTCTACCGCATATAGTTAGAAAAATCAACTGTTCTGCCTACCAGTCACCTTTTTCGGTATATTCTTGAAAATCTTTCATCAGTACCAGCGTCACCTTGCCGACACTTCCTTGAGCAATCCTTTTACCGTCAATCTCTACTATTGGAACGATTTCTTTATAACTCGCCGTTAGAAAAACTTCGTCGGCATACAAAAGATCAGTGATGGTCACTTCCCTTTCAATCACTTTATATTTTTTCTGAGCAACTTCAATCACCACATTACGAGTAATGCCAGCCAATACATTATTTTTAGGCGTAATTACCACACCGTCTTTTACTATAAAAATATTACTTGTCGCAGCCTCAAGAACTTTACCGTTTGAAACATAGAGCACTTCAATAGCACCTTTTGCCTTTCGTTCATTCTGTACCTGTACTGCAGTGATGTAATTTATCGTCTTGTATTCTGGTAAGGCTCGCTGGTGCTCGTGAGTAATGAGAGATGCACCGGAAGCATACATCTCACTCGGTAATGATTTATACTCCTCTGCAAGAATATAGAAAGTTGGTTTATCTGCATCAAACTCAATCCCAGCAATTGTGTTTCCGCCAGTGAGAATTACACGTAAATTTGTCCTCTCGAAACCGTTTTTTTCAACCAAGGATAGGACTGCTTTTTCTATTTCCTCATCAGAAGATGGAATCGCGAGATCGAGTTCCTTTGCGGACGAACGGAAACGTGCCAGATGATCCGCAAGCCGAAATGGCTTGTTTTTATAAGTAGTAATACCTTCATAGATACCATATCCTCGAAGCAATCCGATATCGTACACTGAAACCATAGCGTCTTGGACTGGCAGTATTTTTCCGTTCAGATAGCAGTAATTTGTTTTCATAAAGATGAGATTACTATAGCACGGGGAAAGAAAAATAAAATACTGGGTGCCGGGTCGGACCATGATTACATTTCTCGAAACTTACAGTTTCAGTCCCCGTCGCTGGACTTTTTCTTCATGAGTACACTCAAAAAAGTACTCAGCGAGGCTTCAAGCCCAACACAAAACTGCTCCCCAGCAGTTTCTCCGGGCGCAAATAAAAAAACACCTTAGGGTGTTTTTTTATTTGGTGCGCCGGGTCGGACTCGAACCGACGATGCCCGAAGGCGGGAGATTTACAGTCTCCTGAAATGGCCGCTATTCGACCGGCGCAAAAGTGCACCATACTAAAATAGCACACTTTTTAGCTAAATTCCACTTTTATGCTCTCACCGTTTCCTTACTCTCAAAAACCCTCACTTCCCTACCATTCTTTTTTACTTTTTTTACCTCAAACATAAATTCTTCACCCTTGAGGGTCACTGCGATAGTTCCTCCCTGCATCACTCCACGAGAAACCATGAGAGATGCGACTGGAGTCAGTATTTTATTTTGTATGAGTCGCTTGAGTGGTCGGGCACCGTACTGGGGATCATATCCTTCTTTTGCAAGATACGCCAAGACTTCTGGCGTCACCTCAAGCGAAATCTCTTTTAGGGCAAGACGTTCTTTTACCAGTTCCACCTGAATCTTTACGATATCTGCCACCGCGTGAGGAGAAAGAATATCAAAGATAATAATGTCATCAATACGGTTTAAAAACTCTGGACGGAAATAATCCTTGAGATTGTTCGTCACCTTTGTCTTTACATCATCATAATTTTTCTTTTCGTCATTACTATGGCCAAAACCCATTTTTTCCATTCTTTGAATATACTGGGCACCGATATTTGAGGTCATGATTATGACACTGTTTTTAAAGTTTACCACTCGCCCCTTTGCATCAGTCAATCGGCCGTTATCGAGCACCTGTAAAAGTATGTTAAACACCTCTGGATGTGCCTTTTCTATTTCATCAAAGAGAATCACTGAGTACGGTCGATGTCGTACAATCTCTGTGAGTCCTCCACCCTCATCGTGTCCAACATAACCTGGAGGCGCACCGACGAGCTTTGAAACCGAATGCTTTTCCATATATTCAGACATATCTATACGTACAAGTGATTTTTCATCATTGAAAAGGAACTCAGCGAGAGCTTTCGTAAGTTCAGTTTTACCCACACCAGTCGGACCAAGAAACATAAACGAGCCGATCGGCCGATTGGGATCTGCAATACCTGCCCGGGAACGTTTGATGGTATCGGCGATCTTTTTGACCGCTTCATTTTGACCAACGATACGCTTTTTCAAATCCTCTTCCATGCGAGTGAGCTTGACCGCCTCCTCCTCGAGCATTCGGGATACTGGAATACCTGTCCAGCGAGATACAACATCAGCAATATCTTGCTCGTTGATTTCCTCTTTGAGGATACGACGAGAGCTCTGAAGTTTTTTGAGGCGCTTGGCTTTTAAATCGAGATCCTTTTCGAGTGCGGGAATTTTGCCATACCGTATTTCCGCTGCTTTTGCTAGATCTACGTGCGCTTCAGCAGACTCAGCCTCCAGACGTAGTTTTTCTAATTCTTTTTTGATATCTTTTATTTCAGCAATTGTCGCCTTTTCATTTTTCCATTTTAGCTCAAGCTCGCTGGTCTGTTCTTTGTGATCGGCGATTTCTTTGTCTATTTTTGCTGTGCGTGCTTTTGCCACCTTACCTGTTTCCTTTTTGAGAGACTCTCGCTCTATCTCAAGACGCAATACTTTTCGGCGAGTTTCTTCGAGTACAGGAGGCATATTTTCAAGAGATATTTTTAATGCCGAAGACGCCTCATCAATAAGGTCTACTGTTTTATCAGGTAAAAATCGATCCGTGATATATCGACTACTTAGATTGACCGCTGACAAAATAGCGTCGTCGGTAATATGCACGCCGTGGAATAGTTCGTATTTTTCTTTCAGCCCTCGCAAAATAGCAGTGGCATCCTCAAGTGACGGTTCGTTGACATAGACCGGCTGAAAACGGCGAGTAAGTGCAGGGTCTTTTTCAATATGTTTCTGATATTCTTTGAGAGTGGTCGCACCGATAGCACGGAGCTCACCCCTAGCGAGTGCTGGCTTTAGCATATTTGACGCATCCATTGAACCCTCAGAAGCTCCTGCACCGACAAGAGTGTGAATCTCATCAATAAAAAGAATAATCTTACCGTCCGATTTTTCGATTTCTTTCAAAATGTTCTTGAGACGCTCCTCAAATTCTCCGCGATATTTAGTACCCGCAATAAGTGAGCCTAGATCGAGTGACACGAGCTCCTTGTCTTTGAGAGACTCGGGTACGTCACCCATAGCGATACGGATTGCTAGCCCCTCGACAATAGCGGTTTTTCCCACGCCAGCTTCACCGATTAATATCGGATTATTTTTAGTACGACGAGAAAGTATTTGAATGATACGAAGAATTTCATTGTCCCGACCTATGACTGGATCGAGTTTATTTTCCTTGGCAAGCTTGGTGAGACTTCTAGCATACTTTGAAAGTGTTCGAAACTTTTTTGGATGTACTACTTCGGCCACCTTACTTGTTTTGAGCTCATCGATTACACGAATGATAGCTGAGCGGTCAATTTTAAATTTACCCACCAAATCACGTGTCGCACCAGCCACGTCAAAAATAGATATAAAGAGATGTTCAGTAGAGATAAACTCATCCTTTAGGGTTGCTGCCACCTTGCTTGCGTTCTCAATAATCTGAGCTAAGTCAGGGGTGAGAAATATCTGGTATGATTGCGAAACTGTCTGTGAAGTCTGGGGTGCTTCGATAGTCTCAAGAATAGAGTCTGTCAACAAGATAGTATCCACTTCGAGCTTTTCGAGGATAGAGTTGACCATACTTTCTTCCTGTAAGATAAGGGAAAGAAGGAGGTGCATCGGACTGACATGATTTTGGCCACGTTCTATGGCAAGCTCATGAGCTCGTCTGATGGCTTCTTTGGCTTTAGTTGTAAAATGATTGAATGGAGGCATAGTTTATTTATACATTAAATGTCTAGTGTCGGCAAGGGTAGAGTATTCAATTCCTCCTTTCCTAAGGGCCGTCTACAGGTGTCGATCACAAACGATCGACTCGGTGCCCCATAGAGAGCGGAGGATTTTGAGTACTGAGGAAATCCCTCCTTCACAGTAGTGAAGTGCTCCCTTTACAAAGGGAGAATAACTCAACACCTTACTTAAGGCTTTTTCGAAGAACTTGTAATTAGACTTTTGATACTACTCACCGGTACATAATAATCCTTTGTGCCGTCCACCCCGAGAGAAACTTTGAGACCTATCACCTCACCAGAGAGGTTGAGTAGTGGTCCGCCAGTTACTGCGTCATACGAATCAGCGTTCACTTGTATTGATGTAATTTCTTTTACACCAGCGACATTTTCTTTTTCCTGTAATGCTCTTATATTACCCAGTGATACTGATAGATTTTCACTTCCACTCAGAGTAATAATGCTTTGACCGAGTTTTAGCCCTTCACTTCCTGCCAAAACAGCTGGCTTCCAGACCACAGATTTAATTTGTTTTGTTGAAGTGGCTAAATCTACAGACACCAGTGGAGTACTCGAGGCTATAAGTCGTGCGACCAAAGTATCTTTTTCGATCTGTACTGAAGACACCATGTGCCTAGTACCTGTAGAAGTTACGATCACATACTCACCACCAGTAGCCGAGACAAGGGTGCCATCTGTTACAATCACGCCATCTCTCGAAATCACCAGCCCCATCCCCACAAACACCTCTTTTGCGGTTGATTCGGTTTTAGAAAAGATTTTTACCAAACTCGGTGTAATGTTTTCTACTACTGCTACCGCTTGGTCCTCAGTCTTCACTATTATGGTTTCTTTTGTAATCACTGCAGCACCCTGTTGTGCCGGAATTACTTTTTCTACCGTTTTTTCAATCACACGATTGATCACATGAGTAGCACCAGTCGGTGCTTGATCCATGAGAGAAACCGTCACAATACCGGTCGCAATAGAAGTGATGATGCTCACCAAAAGTGTAAGCAGTACAACTTGTTGTTTTGTGAGATCTTCCATACCACTATAATAGAGTAGTGGGGAGCGAAGTGCAAGGGAAATGTACTACTTTTTAATATTCTGCTTCCGCACCGCCTTCACCAACTCCTTTACCACATACTCAACATCGCTTTTTGTTGTTTTTCGGCCAATGGAAAGACGAATAGAATTTTTGGCTCGCCAATGTTCACCCCCAAGCTCCCGTATCACATACGATTCGCTTTCATCTTTGAGACAAGAACTTTTTGTCGAGCAAGATATCCCTCGAGCATCGAGCTGAAGAACCAAAAATTCTGCGTCGATATTGGGAATAGAGATATTTATATTATTTGATAATCGATGAATTTTATCTCCGTTTAAAACTGCTCCAGGGATTTCAGAAATAATATTTGAGATAGCTAGCTCACGTAGAATAGTAAGTCGCGCAGATTCTTTTCCTCTTTCTTTTTCGGCGATTTCAAATGCGACAGCAAGGCCTGCAATCGCCGGAACATTTTCAGTACCCGAGCGCAGACCACTTTCCTGCCCACCACCAGAGATGATCGGCGCGAGCTCTTCACCTCTCTTTATATACAGCATACCGATGCCCTTTGGCCCATAAACCTTGTGCCCGTCGAGAGTAATCATATCTACCCCGAGTATATTCGTATCGAGCTCCAGGTAAAGTGGCGCCTGGCTAGCGTCAGTATGGAGAATGGGTTTTGGGTTCAAAATACCTGATTCGAAAGTTGTAGGTCCTGAGTCGTGAGTACAAAAACGTCGGATCACTTTTGCAATCTCTCGAATCGGCTGTATCGCACCTATTTCATTATTCACCATCATGAGTGATACCAGTACCGTCTCTGGTCGAAGTTTGTTTTTCAAATCAACGAGATCAAAAAGACCCATTTGATCCACCCCAACATAATCTACTTGTACCCCAAGACGTGCTAGATATGCTACCGGTTCCAAAATAGACTGATGCTCAACCCTCGAAGTAATAATATGCATGTCGTCATAGGCTCGGCCACTTTCAAAAAGCTTTCGCACCGTACCCTCGATCGCCAAAACATTCGCCTCCGTACCGGACGCGGTAAAAATAATTTCGTCAGCATGGGCCCGCAAAAAGTGAGCACACTTTTTGCGGGCTTCTTCTACCACAATCTTCGCTTTTACCCCGACACTGTGAATAGATGACGGATTGCCATATTCCGCTCCATAGTATTTTTTCATCACCCTTAACACCCTTTTATCGGTGGGAGTAATCGAAGCATTATCCAGATATACCTGTTTCATCCCGCCATTATAGTCATAATCACACTTTTTGCAAAATCCTAAAAACATGGTACACTCATTTAGTATGATTTTTGATACTACACAGATTGTGGAAATAGGACTTGGGATACTCGCTTTCCTTCTCCTTATTTGGGTTATTTGTTTGGAAATACGTATTCATCGACTCCTCGCTGGCGGGGGAGCTAAGAACCTCGAAGACTCCCTCAAACACTTTAGAGGCGAGCTCAAAGACGTTGCTGATTTTCGTAAATCACTTGAAACATACCTAATAGATGTAGAAAAACGACTCAGTAGAAGTATTCAAAGTGTACAGACCATCCGTTTCAACCCATTCAAAGGTACCGGATCAGGAGGCAATCAAAGCTTTGCTACTGCTCTTATCGATGAAAAGGGTGACGGTGCGGTACTCTCTACGATTTATACTCGCGAACACAGCAGTATCTTTGCTAAACCATTAAAAAAACACGCATCTGAATACGAGCTCACCAAGGAAGAAAAAGAGGCTATCGCTTCAGCAAAAAAGTCGATTCGTCATGAATAATAAAAAAGCCTACCACAATGAAAAAAACTCCCGCACAAAAGCCGACGCTCTCTCCTCGACCACCTGTGGTAGTTATCATGGGGCATATTGATCATGGCAAATCTACCCTTCTCGGCTACATCAAAAAAATAAATATCACGGACAAGGAAGCGGGCGGGATCACCCAACATCTCGGTGCTTATGAAGTCGCGCACCCTGGAGAAGCTGACAAAGCCCAGACCATCACCTTTCTCGACACTCCAGGTCACGAAGCTTTTAGTGGTATACGGTCTCGTGGAGTCCAAGTGGCAGATATTGCTATTCTAGTAGTCTCCGCTGAAGATGGTGTCAAAAAGCAAACTCTCGAAGCACTAAAATGTATCACCGAAAGCAACACGCCATATATTGTGGCAATGACAAAGATAGACAAGCCTGGGGCAAATATTGAGCGCACAAAACAAGCGCTCGCTGAAAATGAAATCTATATCGAAGGATATGGTGGTACCGTTCCCGCAGTACCAGTATCCGCTATCACTGGCGAAGGTATTCCCGCCCTACTCGATATGATCGTACTCATGGCCGAGCTCGAAGGACTTACCGCTGATGCAAGCGCCGAAACACACGGAGTAGTACTCGAAGCCACACTCGACAAACGAAAGGGTGTTTCTGCTACGCTCATAGTAAAAGAAGGAACACTAAAAACTCAAATGTTTACGGTCATCGACTGTGCTGTCTCCCCTATCCGCATGCTCGAAAACGCCCAGGGTAAAACAGTATCTGAAGCAACCATATCGATGCCAGTAAAAGTCATTGGCCTTAGTACCATGCCATCTGCAGGTGCACCATTTCGAGCTTTTGCTACTAAAAAAGAAGCTGAGAAATATAATGAAGGCTGTGTCTGTCAGGTCAATACATCGAGGGACATCTCTGCCACCGATGATTCTAAAATCCTTATACCTCTAGTTATCAAAGCCGATGCAGGAGGTAGTCTCGAAGCAATTCAAAGTGAATTTAAAAAGATTGCGGATAGACAAATCAAAGATAGCCCAGTAATCGTAAAGATCGTTCACGCCGGTATCGGCGAAGTTTCGGAAAATGATATCAAAACTGCAAGTAGTACCGCAGGGACCCTTATTCTCGGCTTCAACGTAAAAACTGACCCAAAGGCTCAAAGCGCTCAGGAGAGACTTGGGATTAAAGTTGAATCTTTTACAATCATTTACAAACTTGTAGAATATCTAGAGGGGGTAATACTTGCTCGTACTCCCAAAGTCCAAATAGAAGAAGTCACTGGCAAAGCAAAAATCCTCCGTGTCTTTAGCAAAAACAAAGACCGTCAGATCCTCGGGGGTAAAGTCCAGGAAGGTAGTATTACACTCGGTGGGGACGTGATCATTCTACGACGGGACGCGGAGATAGGCCGAGGTAAGATTAAGGAATTACAGCAACAAAAAGTACGTGCAGAGGAAGTAGCATTAGGCTATGAGTTTGGTGCAATGATTGAGTCAAAGATAGAAATAGCCGTCGGTGATAAAATAGAATCCTACCGAACAATAACTAAATAATACTATGGAAGTACGAACTGAAAAAATAAAAGATATTATCAAAATACTTGCTGCAAAGTTCTTGCAGATAGAGTCCAACCGCACCTCACTCATCACTGTCACCGATGTAATTATCTCTGATGATGGTAAGTCTGCCAAGATTCTTTTTTCGGTCTTTCCTGAAAATAAGGAAGAGGGTGTACTCGATTTTGTTAGACGCAAGAGAAGCGAGTTTCGTCAGTATGTAAAGGATAACTCGCGCCTCATGCGTATTCCCTTTTTCGACTTTGTTATTGATATTGGCGAGAAAAACCGTCAGAAGATTGACCGTATTTCAAATAGTGTTCAGTAGTGCTATACTCTGTGCAACCACGGCGTAGTGGCGAAGCTGGTTAACGCGACAGTCTGCAAAACTGTTATGCGCCGGTTCGATCCCGGCCTACGCCTCAAGTAAACCGTTCGGTTTACCGCCCCTAGGCCGGTCTCGAACCGTGGGAGGGGGTCGGGGAACGGGAGTTCCCCGTGGAGGAAAACAACGAGTACTCGAGTGTTAGAAACCGTGGGTTTCTAAAGAGGAGCTTTGCTCCGAGTGAGATACCCGCCTTAAGCCTCTTTTTTAAATTTCAAAATTCATACGCTCGGGTGGCGGAATTGGTATACGCGCCAGACTTAAAATCTGTTGGCCGCAAGGCCGTGTGGGTTCGATTCCCACCCCGAGCACAGACGAACGCAGTGATATTGTACTCGGGAGAAAGCGTGGGGACGCTTTCGGTGGGAATCGAAGCCCGATTGAGCGTTTTTTCAATTGCGAAACATGAAGAAAAAATCCAATCGGGGTACTGAAACTGTAAGTTTCGAACTTCCCGCCTCCAAGAACCGAAAAGTTACACCCAGCTAGATTGCCAATTCTTGTAAAACCTGCTATATTCTCTAGCTTATTTTATGCGCCCATAGCTCAGCTGGTAGAGCATATCCATCTCACCACTTTTATTTCGCTCTTCGAAACTTGACTTTATACCTTATCCATGATTTACTGACAAATGGCCGGTCTACAAAATTGGTAAACAATCGACTCAATCAAAACTATGCCCAGAAGATTCGTAGAAGGAACAAGGTTGCTCATCGTTGACGACGATGATGCGCTCAGGGTCAACGCCAGAAGAATGCTGGAGATGTGTGGCGCCACAGTTGTCTGTGCAGAAAATGGTCAGTTGGCCAAAGTGGCGATCCTTGAACAACGTGAGCCATTCCATGCCGTTTTAACTGACATGGAAATGCCGGTAATGGATGGCATTGAGCTTGCGGCTCGTATCAAGGTCATCGCACCGAACACGCCAGTCATGATGTGGACTGGTCGACCAAATAACGCCGAAGGACATGAGGCGGATCTCCTCCTCACGAAGCCGGTCGCATTTGCCGAACTCATCGAATCTTTTGCAATACTAATTCCTGACCGCCTCATAGGGTCGACGCCAGCCATGGCCCAGGCCTAGACCGATCCACTCTTCTTTCCCCCAGGTCAACGCCCCGAGTGTTGGCTTTTTTATTTCAACAAGCGAGAAGCGCGTAAGCGAGTACTCTCGTTTACAGCGTTCGAGTCGAAGTTGAAAAAAGCTTTGCTTATTTTCTCTTAGAGTAGTTCTACCCCCCCCTAAAAACAAAGCTTTTTGGCTTATTTGAGCCATATTATACATAAACACTTGACAAATGTATACATAGTATGCTATAATTGAAGGTAGAGGTAAATTACAGTTCTTTGGCACACAAGTCACAGATATAGAAGAAGAGGCACTTCAGACGAGTCATTCTCCCTTTAGAAAAGGGGGAATGATACGCTCTCAACGAAGCGTCCCCTCTCCTATATCTGTGGGCAATACACACGCAGAATTAGGGCTGTCCATCGTGGCAGTGTCGGAGGAAATCAAACTCAAAAAAAAGCCTATGAAAAAAATCTGGATTTGGATCTGCGGTGGAAAGCCGGCGGTCATCGCAGTGCCCGCGGTGCAACACAACAACGCACAAGGAGTTGCAATACTCCTGGGCATTGTCCTGGCAGGATGCCTCTGGTGGATGTTCCTCTGGAGGGTGTCGTCTTATGAAGGGCCCCTCCCCTCGTGGGGAGCGAGTGCCCAGGCTCAGTCACCGGCACCGACTCAGCAGTTGGCCACAAACCCTCCGGCGCCAGCCAAGGCCGAGGTCCCACCCACGCCCACGGTGCACTTCACGGAAGGAGACGTTTTCACAGCAGGCAATGGTAACGCCATTAGCCGGAATGTGATCATCAATCCCAACGCCCACGAGGTCAAGTCGACCTCTCGGGAAACACTGAAACTGGCGCCAAACAGTAGCGTCGAGGTCGTAGTCCCCCTCGGAGCAAGTGCTCGATGGGAAACCCAGCGGACGGTGCTGAACGAGTGGCAGGACTTCGACCTTGTGTGGCACACCCATAACCGGGGAGAGTCACACCCCAAGGTCCTGCGGGCACTCCGATTCACTTCCGGCACCGAGCGGGAAGAAGTCCGGGTCGTCTTTACCGGCCTCTGACTGTGAGTCCCCCAAACAACGCGAGCCAGGTGCATCTGAATTTGTTCAGACCCTGGTTTTTTATTTTTTGCTAGATATATATAAACACATAATACAAAACCCCCGCGACTACGTCGCGGGGGTTTTGTATTTCTCCTGCTAGTCTTTTCTCTAATAAGAAATCCCAAATGTCCCCAACACAAGGCGTATAATCCCATAAACCGAAAACATTATAAATAGCCCGATCAATCCCCACATCACATGCTGTCTACCCTCCGCTCGCTTCTCCGTATCCAGTGGGTTTATAAAATAAACTAGCACACCATAGAGAAAATAGATAAAAGCCAGGGCAAACAGAAGTTGCATAATCGGCCCCAAGACAAACTGATTGACCCGACCCATGAGGTCAGACACCATACTCGCTTTGGTTATAGGTACTAACTCAAACATATCTTTAGAGTCCTCCTCGGAATGGCAGCACTTGTGGTATATCTGAGTTATCGAGCTGTTTCTCTAGTCCAAAAGTGTTTACCAATACTCGCACAAGCCCGTAGACAGAAATCATCACAAAAATACCGATAATACCGTAAAGAATCAAGCTTTTTGCTCCTTTTTTTGACTCTTCATCTCCTGCAATGATGTATCGGAAGATACCTATAATAAACACTACTACCGCCAGTGAAATAACAATCGGGATGATTGCATTCAAAATGTTGGTCGCTTTACTAAAAAGGGTGTTTGCATCTCGTACTGCCTGAGCAAGAGCTAGGGCAGGAAGTGCAAACGCTGAAAGTGCAATAAACGCTTTTTTCATATTGTATATATTACTTCTTAATAATAAAATCTGTTAATGAGACACGAGGTCTGTGGACTAATTGTAGCATACTGGGACCTATCGACAAACACTGTTGTGGATAAGCTATCTGGGAAAATCCCCTGCCGCCTTATCCAATTCAGCTGTTCCGGGGTTATCTCTGGACCCACTTCCCGATCCGTCAGCACTACCATCACCACTGCCGCCACTTGTTGATCCAGATCCACTAATAGGCGCATTTGAATCAAACGGAGACGCCCCGCTACCAGCTCCAGAAGTAGGTCGGTAGTTCTCACCCCCTGGATAACCCTGATAATATCCACCGCTACCAGATCCAGAAGAACTACTACCGGCACCCAGGCCGGGTAAATTCGGCTGAGCATTCTCTAAAAGAAAAGTACCGGTCAATATTCGCACTAGTCCCCACACCGAAACCATAATAAACAGCCCGATAATACCGTAGAGTAGAAAATCCTTGGCCTCCTCCTTTTTCTCTGCACCAGAAAAGAAATACTGGAAAACCCCCCAAAGGAAGGCGACGAGAGCAATAGCAAAAATAAGTGGTACTACATATTTGATAATCGAAATAAATTTATTTACCAAACCCTCAAAAGTCGTAATCTTGCCCTGAGCAAAAACTAGCGCTGGCATGAGCGCTCCCCCTAGCATAGCTACCTTCCCTAAAAATGAAGTATTTTTTTTCATATTTCTTAATAATAATTAACCCTTTAATTGCTCAATTGTACCACGGACTATTTCTGACAAGAAACGGGCACCAAAAAGCACCGCAATACCGATGATGGTGTAGTAAAATGTTTTTTTTGCCTCAGTGACCTCAGTCTCATTGCCCCGTGCCTTTACAAAAAGGAAACCCGAATAAATGAGTAGAAGAACTGATATAGGTATCGCGATGATCAAAACAATATCGGTAATCTGAAAAACGAGATCTTGGATATTGTTGGCTTTGATTGGATTGGGTAGCGTAAACGAGCCTGTGCTTTGAGCCGAGACGATACTCACCGAAACCAACATTGCCATCACTGCCGTCGCCAATAACATGCTCTTATATTTTTGTGTGATTTTCATTGTTATTTAAAGCTTAATCTTTTTGGTCTTATTCCTCCTTTTCCCACTATAACCCAAATAAATACGCTCCCAGATCCGCCTTGGGATTGAGAAGGGCTCTGATAATCGTGTGAACCAAAAGCCACCCGACCGCCATGATCGCTATTCCTTGCACCACCTTTAGGAAAATCTCTTTTCCCTCGGTGATATTGCCCTCCTTGCCTGACATAAAAAGAATACCAGCATAAGTAAAAGCGACAAGTGAGACAGGTATTGCAATAATAAAGAGCCAGTTGATAATGCCGTTGATACCATTGAGTAGAGCTTTAAAATCACATGGAACATAGCCGGGTGGTGACACCAATCCGGGCTTATCTAAAGAAGGCCCGTCACATGGTACGAGTCCCCCACGCTGTACTGGACCCACAAAGTCTGGATCTCCAGGTAAAGGACCTTGAGCAAGTGCCAACACAGGCACTGCCAAAAGAACAAGGGCTAAACAAAAAACCACACCAGTCTTAAAAAAAGTTTTTTGCGTATTTGTGAGAACAAATATATTCATAGTTTTATTGTAACAAATTATCTATCTGTATACCCGCCGTGCTGACAGCTTCTCCTGCTCGACTTTTGCCACTAGTGACCGACTCGATCATATCCCTGAAAATAGTGTCCGTCGATTCTGGTCGAGGATCGAGCCATGCTTTTGAAATAAGAGCTGAATCATAAAAAATAGAAAGATATGGATCCTGTGGACGAGTGAGTAGCAGATCACGTCGTACCGGAGGAAGCTTTGTAGACTCAGACCAAATAGCGATCGCTTCTCTGTTGAAAAGACCTGCAAGCACAGAGAGAGTGTTATCTGGACTTTTTGTGCTCTTTGAAATAGCCAAACCTAACATATTTCCAAATGTCGCACGATTTTTACCTGAAAGTGCCTGTGGGAGTACAGCCACATCAAAGTTGAGATTTGGATTTTTGGTACGAATATCTGAAAGTTCTGAAGCGAAACCAAAATAGGTTGCGAGGTTGCCACTCAAGAAATAGGTTTTTGAAGTAGGTAGCGCGCGATTCCATGAATATAGCTGATCTGTAGGATTTGAAAATTTAGTATAAAAAGATAGCGCGGTCTCGGTCGGTGCAGTAGCAAAACTGAGTCTGTCTGCAAATAGATTGTCTACCCCACCCTCAGCGGTATAGCTGGTGATTGGATTACCCGCTTGAATAATCAGAGCTGCAAGGATTTCCTTTGCATGATTTATATTTCTAAACTCACCGAGAGCGACCGCGCTGGTACTAACATTTGAAGCAGCGTCTCGTGTGGTCAAAAAACCAGTCAGGGCGGCTATATCAGACCATGTCCGAGGATAGGTAGCGAGACCGGCATTAGTAAAACTATCTCTGTTCCAATACATCACGAGAGGATCAATACTAAATGGAAAAGCAATAATTCCCTGTGGCGCAAGATAAAGCTCCCCTTCTGCAATAAACGTATCTCTAAAATCACGCTCTGGGAATGTGGCGTACGAAACAGGAATAATCGTGTCCCGATGTCGCAAAATTAAATCTTGCGAGAGCAGGATAGCGTCTGGTCCGCCACCTTTTGCTAGTGTTTCGATATACTCCTGATCAAAAGTGTCGGGTCTTTTTTCAATGTATGTAATTTTAAGTTGTTTTTCCAAACCTTCGTTTATTTTATTTACAAATGGCCCAAAAGTGTCTGATGGGACCGTGCCCCACATCACGATACCGATCGACTCCTTATTTGACGAGCCTTTTAAAGTAGCAAATATAGCCACACCAATAACAATAAAAAAGATAAAGATACCGAGAAGAATTGTTTGAAAATTACTCATTGTTTTATAAAAATAAGTCCATAATGATGCTCGCCAGCGATAATAGACGTACCGTAGGTAAATCCTGCAGTGTGAAAAAGTGCTTTTGCTGAGTCTGGGGTGACGAGAGACTTTGGCCCGAGCGGGCTAGTATCTGACCAATCAATACAAAGAACTTTGCCACCTGGTTTTAGTACTCGCTTTACTTCATTACAAAATGATTGAGCATCATGAAGCTGAAAAAGAACATTTGATGCAATGACACGGTCTATAGATGAATCTTTAAGTCTGGTGCCTCCCATTTTTTCGATATCGCCCCAGATTACTTCTACATTACCGAGATGAAGTTGCTTTGTCTGTGCCTTGAGCTTTTCCAAAAGCTCTTTTTGTACCTCTACGGCAAAAACCCTGCCAGCACCGCCCACTGCTTTTGCCGAGGCAATAGTATAGAAACCCGATCCGGCGCCAAAATCAGCGACGGACATACCAGACTGTATGTCAAACTGCTCAATATTCCGTTCTGGATTGGAAAACATATATCATAGTATAACGCAGTCACGTGCGAAGTGCTACTGAAAAATGGGGATAGGTTTGGAAAGCTAAAGACAGGACAGTCTCCCCGAAAATCAGCAGATTTTCGGGGAATTCTAATTAAAAGGCCCGAAGAGGAGACGACGAAGATAACGATTCCAGCAAGACTCATTATCAGCACAACAGTACCGTTGAGCCCTTCCACCAAACTAGGCCACTGCGTGAGGCTATTTTTGTGTTTTGAGCGAAAATCTCCCGAAGTTTGTATTAGCAAATTTCGTGGGAGTCTCGTTTAATTTATTCTATGGTGGGAATCAAGAATGCCCAAAATTAAATTAGCTGCGCGAAGCTGATGAGTAATGCGACCAAAATGTACGTCGCGTCTCAGTGGACGGTGCGCGACGCGATTTCGCGAAATCGACATTGCGGAAGAATACGGAATCGGCGACAAAGCAGATGAGCTAATTTTGGACATTCTTCTAGAGGCACACGGCGCTAGCCAAAGAGTCTCCATCTCTCAGTCTCATGATACGTACCCCCTGAGTCTGTCTTCCGAGCACCGGTATTTCTTTAATTGTACATCGGATCACCTGACTCTTTTTTGAAATAGCCACAAGCTCAGCAGACTCTTCTTCTGGTACGTCGCCTTCTACCACACTTGAGGTAATCACCTTCCCTGTTTTATCTGTAATCTTTGCGGTAAGAATACCCGAACCTCCGCGCTTTTGTGTTTTGTATTCTGAAAGCTCAGTCTGCTTGCCATAACCATTTGACATGATTACGAGAAGCGCAGGATTTTTCATGTTTTTTCTGACCACATCAGCACCGATCACCGTATCACCCTTTTCGAGACGCATTGCGATCACACCCATGGCAGTACGGCCCATTTCTCGCACATCGGATTCTTTAAATCGAATAGACTGACCTTCGCTAGACGCAAGCACCATATCATCTCCCTTTTCTACAAATCGAACTGACACCAGACTGTCACCAGCATCGAGACCAATAGCGATGAGCCCACTTCGACGCACATCATGGAATGATTCTGCTTTCAACTTTTTACCTACGCCGTTTTTAGTCACCATAAAAAGACTGAGGCTACTCTTTTTTACCTCTTTTGACATTGGTAAAATAGAGGTGACTCGCTCATCTTCCGCAATCTGAATAAAGTTGACCACTGACTTCCCTTTTGTGGCACGCTTTCCTTCAGGAATCTCGTGCATCTTTATCTGATACGCTTTACCTTTGTCTGTAAAGAAAAGAAGATCAGCGTGGGTATTTGTATTGATAATATGTGTAATAAAATCCTCCTCCTTGGTATCAAGGTCTACCACACCAACACCACCTCTTTTTTGTCTGCGATACTCCTCTGGAGCGGTGCGCTTGATATATCCACCTGAGGTCAAAACAAGTACTGAGTCAACATCAGGAATAAGGTCCTCATCTGACATTTCTTGTACTGCTCTTTTTATAACCTTGGTACGTCGATCGTCCCCATATTTATCAGCAATTTCTTTGAGCTCGTCTTTAATAATGCTCAAAATCTTTTTTGCACTACCAAGTATATCCTTGAGAGCGACAATCAGTGCTTGTACCTCGTTCAACTCATCCTCTATTTTCAATCGCTCAAGGCCAGCGAGCTTTTGTAAACGCATTTCAAGGATAGCAGTAGCCTGTTTATCTGAAAACTTGAACTCCTTCATCAAATTTACATGTGCCTCTGGTGCATCTTTTGAAGCACGGATTATCTTAATAATCCTGTCGATAAAATCGAGTGCCTTTTTTAGGCCAAGAAGGATATGCTCTCGCTCTTCTGCTTTATTTAAATCAAATTGAGTGCGACGACGCACCACAATCTGTCGATGTAATACGAACTCCTCAAGAATAGATTTGAGGGACAGAGTTTTTGGCACACCGTCGACAAGAGCCACCACATTGAAGTGAAACTTCTCCTCGAGCTGAGTATGTTTGTAAATAAAGTTGAGAACTTTTTGAGGGTGTGCGGTACCTTTTAGATCGATCACGATGCGAATATCTTTTGTGGACTCATCACGAAGACCCTTGATGCCTTCGATTTCTTTTTCTCGTACCAAGTCTGCGATGCGCATAATAAGCTCGGCCTTGTTGACGCGATATGGAATGGAGGTAATGACGATTTGAAAATTCTCTTTTTTGTCTTCAATAATTTCAGCTTCGCCACGCACCACAATACCTCCGCGTCCAGTAGAGTAAGCATGATGAATATCTTTTTCTCCGTAAATAATAGCGCCAGTTGGAAAGTCTGGGCCTTTGATGAACTGAAGGAGGTCATCAGTGGTTGCTTCTTTGTTCTCGATGAGGTGTACGGTCGCATCCACCACTTCCCTTAGATTGTGTGGAGGGATGTTGGTCGCCATACCGACAGCAATACCGAGAGTACCGTTTAAAAGAAGTGCTGGCACAGCCGAAGGAAGTACGGTCGGCTCTTTTTTGGTATTGTCATAGTTGGGTCGAAAATCTACTGTATCTTTGTCTATGTCCTTTAAAAGCTCACTCGAAAGGCGAGACATTTTTGCCTCGGTATATCGATGGGCTGCGGCACCATCTCCATCGATTGAGCCGAAATTTCCCTGACCGAGAATAAGCGGGTACCTGAATGAAAAAGTCTGAGCCATTTTTACCATGGACTCATACACAGCCACATCGCCGTGTGGATGATACTTACCGAGCACCTCTCCTACAACTGTCGCTGATTTCCTAAAACGAGAAGACGAGGTGAGACCCATTTCATTCATCGCAAAAAGAATGCGTCGATGTACAGGTTTAAGACCGTCACGAACATCTGGAAGTGCACGAGAAGTGATCACGGACATCGCGTAGTCTAGGTATGACTCACGCATTTCGGTCGTGATGTTTCGGTCGATTACTCCTCGAGTGGGTACAAATTTTGGATTGATTTCGGGAACTGCTTTCTCGTCTTTTTCTTTAGCCATAGTATCACCCATTATAGCAAAATAACACCCGTATTACAAGAGTAATATGGGATCCAAAACTCTTCTCGTCCCTCTTCTAGTCCGACAAAATTAAAAATTACCTCTTCTACATTAATATTGCGACCGCAATATTAATGTAGAAGAGGTATGATATACTTTATGTATTAGTATCAGCAACATTTATATGCACATATGTACATAAGATGTCTTAGCTGAAAAATTATATACAAAAATGAACAACTTACTAGAAAAACGGGAGAGGAACAAGATACGAACAACAAAACTCCAACAGATAATACTTGGAACTGTATCTGCCACCGGAATACTTGCACTCGGACTTCTTGCTCCAAATGCCTTAAAATTATTGAAGATCGGTTCTGGAGACAGGAAAGCCTATAATTACAAACACAAAAGTATACTGAGAACGAAAGATAATCTTATCAAAAATGGCTTCCTGAAAGTTGAGGTCACAGTTCATGGCAAGGTACTTCAACTCACAGAAAGGGGCAAAAAGATGCTCGACCGAGCAATTCTTTTTTCAAAACAAAATAACCATCCGCCAAGGTGGGATAAGAAGTGGCGTGTGATTATTTTCGATATTCCAGAAAGAAAGAAGTTTATTCGGGAAAAACTTCGATCAACATTAATGTCAATCGGCTTTATAAAACTTCAGAACAGCGTCTGGATATACCCATATCCGTGCGAAAAACTCGTGTCTCTTTTGAAGGCAGATTTGCGTATCGGCAAAGATGTTCTCTATATGATAGTCGATCAACTCGAGGGTGACAAGATGATTTGTAAGTATTTTAATTTAAAAAATTAACTACACGCCTCTTCTACATTAATATTGCGGTCGCAATATTAATGTAGAAGAACTAGGTGCAGGTGTTATGTTAAAAATATTTAGAATTAAAAATGCGGCGCTCACTCGAGGTGCGCGTCTATTTACTGGGCAAGCTATTCATATAGCGCCCTGTGTCTTAAGTATATGTATACATAAATTGATAAAACAAAACCCGCGACCTTGGGGTACGCGGGAGTTTGGTGAGATATGAGCCTCTCACCGAGCTTAATCTGCGGGACGAAGTGGGATAAGCACTGTGTCTATTTGCCTAGGGACCAGGTCAAGTGCTGACCCTGGCTCGGAGGCTGACTTCCCGAAAATAAGTGTGACTGGGAAGCGTTGAAGGAGGAAAAAGAAACCCTCCCAGGATATGCGGGACCGCATGACGAAGTCCTGTGTCTGGTAACCTTCGAGGATCACCGTGACCGCGACTTCGTTCCCTTTCTTCCCTGCCATTCTAGGCAAGGTGATAGTAACCGGAGTGACTCCAACAGCGACTCCGTTGGTCTTAACCGTAGAGCCAACAGGAGTGGTGTGGACTGGGAGACCGACCAAAGAGGTGCGATCAGCTGTAACACAGCCGGTGCCGAGGCCGATCATGACCGTGGCAACAAGTGCCGAGAACATTATTTTCATAAAAACATGTAAGAGTGCGTATAGAAACCATTCCTATACTTCAAACCCTATTATACACCCATTAAACATAAATGTCAAAGATTTTAAGTATTTCTCTTTAGGTATAGAAAAGACGAAATCCTTCCACGCCAGATTACTGGCGGTGCTCCCTTTAAAAAAGGGAGAATGATACGCAAACAAGTCGATCATTCGCTGATCGACATCTGTAGACGGCCCACCTTATCAAAGAATGAAGGGGTCTGCATCCATTCTCCCTTTTTTAAAGGGAGCAGACCAGCAGGTCGAGGGATTTTATCTACTTTGGGTTAAAGTCGAAACGACCACCAGGCAGTACGGCTTCCTGTCGATCCATAGCCTGTTGCGTCTGCTCTACCCTTCTCTGCTGTTCGACAAACTGTTTTGTATTAATAGTTTTTACAGCCTGTCTATTTTGCTGAAGTTGTTGTTCCTGCTCCGCAACAGTTTTTTCTTGCGTATCTTCTATTACCTCAATCTGTGCCACTGTGTTCTCTATTTCTTTTTCTACCTCTTCTGATAGGCGAAATTCTGGCTGATGGAGTAGTACTGGATCTGGTTTCAAAAGAAAAAAGTAATAAATAATACAGGCAATAATAATAAGAACAAGTAGTGTAATGATGCTTCCTACAATAATTTTTGGTGATTGTTTCATAATTTTATTTAAAATTCTTCAAATGAACCGGATGGTGCTACTTGTACAGTTACGGAATCTGCAGAAGTTATACCTCCTGAATCACAAGAAACTCCAAAG
Organism: Candidatus Tayloriibacteriota bacterium; assembly: GCA_943354385.1. Classification (GTDB taxonomy): domain Bacteria; phylum Patescibacteriota; class Minisyncoccia; order Phycocordibacterales; family PALSA-1337; genus SCTV01. The sequence goes on along the minus strand of CALRBR010000001.1, from coordinate 43,426 downwards.
ATATACTGGCCGGTTTTATCTAGTTTCAAACCCTCCTTTGAACCATTCACTCCAGTAGGTAGGACTTCTTTCCATAGTGCTTCCGCACCAGTGCCAGTAATAGGACTGGTAAATGTTGGCGTACATTTACCTGAGGCGCTTGGTGTAGTATGCTCCCAATTCAATTTAAACTCCTGGTTCTTTTTTACGGTAATCTTTTTATTAATAGCGGTTGATTTATTAGTATCCAGATATTGAGTTACAATATTACCAGTAACTTTTGTTCCAGGGGTAGCAAAGATACTCACGTTAGAAGAAGTCACGGTGGGCAGTGTACACGATCCATCAGGGTTTGTCCCTATCGAGCAAACACAAGAAAATGGTGGTGTCGAGGAACGTGTATACGTAGGAAGATTGCATGTATACTCACATTTTTTAGGGATGGTACAGCTAGTGACAATTACACCTTGTGTGTCTGAAGAAAGATCTCTCTGATCTTCTGGACACAAAGTCATCTTTGGACTATTCATCGGTGTAACTCCGACAGGATCCGTGCAAGAAAATACTTGACTCGATTTACAAAATCCAGCGTCAAAAGTAAACCCGGTACCACACGACCATTTACATTCGGTATTACCGTCCGCAACAGCTGTACTAGAAAGTGTCCACGCTAGCGGAGAAGAAATTCGGCCAGCTGGAGCAGGGAATGAACTGACCCCTTTCGCACCAACACCTACTGGTGACGGTATGGCGTTTGGATCAATACCCCCCACACAGGATATCGTCGCGCCGTACTGACACTCACCCGCTGGACTAACACCAGTTGCTGTTGGATCATCACAGATACAGCCTGTACCTGTAGCATCTTTTTTATACAAAAGTGAGTTATTGCACGACCACTGTGTATTGTACTGACGCGTCTGACAAGACGGTGCTTCACCAGAAACATAGCAGGTAGCCAGAGGACCGGAAAGAGTGGCGTTTGCTGGAGCTCTAACTATCTCATTGGTTACCTCGGAACAAAGTTGGGTGCCTAGGGGGCATGTAGGTTTTGGCGGTATAAGACGGGCTGTTGGCGACTGAAAATATGGCGACAGAGGTAGTACAATCGTGGTATTGGTAGTAATGGTCATCACATTAGTAGACTCGTTATACGACCTAGTCTGATTAGTACGAGATGTTTCACCATAGCCAATCGCAGATACCACATTTGTAGTATTATTTCTTTGGACAAAAACAGTACCGCATGAAGCCGCGGAGCAACCTACATCTCCAGCACCGGAACCGAAATTCATTGGTCCAGCTGGACTGATTCTCCCAGCAGCAAAAGCTGCCTCAGCGTTCATTCGTGCGTCAGACATATCAGATGGTCCACCTGGTGCCGTAAAGATACCGAAAACACTCGCCACGACTCGCCCTGCAGTATTTATAACAGAAACCGCTGCATCACCTACGCTAGGAATGATAGGCTTATCTGCTGGTGACCCTGAGGCTGTATTAATAATAGTGCCAGATGCTGTGACTACTGTCCCTACTGGTCCACCACCTATCATCACTGCCAAAGTTGCTGCTGCTCGGACAAAAGTTTCTGTAATAGTACTCGCCTCTAGTATCGATTTTAGTCCGGATTTTTCGTACACAAAACTAATAAATGTACTGAATGCACTTGGCTTTGGTGGGTCTGCAGTGACTATCGCATTAATGATCGCTTCCTGTTGATTAGGGGTGAGATTCTGCTTTACCGGAGCCTTTGGATCTACCGGACCAGGATTTAACACGATACCATTTGCAGCAGCGGCAGCTACAGCAGAAGAAAAATTGAGTGCACTCCAATCGTATGGAGTAATCGCACTCACCTTTTCCCGGTCAGAAAAGAATAGATACTTGTCGTTATACAAATCGCTCATGAGCTGAGGTGCGCCGATAGTGCCGAGCTGTGGATCAATGAGACGGACAACAGCTGGAGAAGTATCTGTCTTAGGGGTCACATAGCCGACATAGAGATGTGAGGGACCTGTCGATGAGCCGTAATTCTTTTCAGCGAGTATTATGACATTACTTTTTGCCTGATTGGCGGCATTTTGTGGCACGGCACCACCAGCAAGGTAATATCGTAGAAGCACATTTTCAAGGAGGCTCGCTTCAGCAAAAGCCAGGTCCTCACAGTCGCCAGAAATCTTCCCAGCGAGATTGACTGTGCCGTCTGCTTTTATAACCGCTGGCAATGTCTGACCTACACCACTCCAGATATCTGCTCCCTGATCGGCTCTGTAATCTTTCAGTTTATTAAAGAAGCTGTGCGTACTTTCTACCACAAACTCCGCTGACTGATTTTTGAAGTTAGGAATAGTCTGGACTGTACTCGAAGCAAGTGTGGTGACTAGCGGATTGTATGGTTCTAGTTTGGTGTAGATATTTGAAACTTGGGCGACAATGGTATCTACGGAATTAGTCTGGCTGGTGTTATCGTGGAAAGTACTAATACGTCCTGAATTAAAAGGGACAAGTGGGCCGTTTATTGGGAAGAAGTCAGCAACCTTTACATACCAGCCACCCTGACCCAATACACCTGCGGTACTGGCACCGGCAGAGTTTACAAGATTACGTGCTACTGGTACAGGTCTCGCAGGATCCGCCCCTGATCCCAAAAATATAAAGCTTGCATCAATATAGTAGTACTGATTGTCTGCATTACTTCTATACACAATAGACGCATGACCTCCTCCGCGGTTACTCGACGAAATAGCAGCGTTATTATCAACATTCGCAAACGCCAAACCAAGTCTGCTTGTGATAGATGTGTTACCGAGTCTAGCAAATTCACCCCTCAATAAACTAAGGAAGAATAGACCAAAATCTTCACAATCTCCACCTTTACGTACCAAGGTTTGATTTACTGTCTGTGATACTTGTGATAGGTCGTACGAATAGCTGAAATAGCTTTGTTTATTAAAGTATTCATACATCTTATCTATGAGCGCCGACTCACTAAGAGTGGAGAGTGTTACCCCCGAAGTCTTCATGTCCTCCTCAAACCTATCCAATGTAAGATTTACTGTTGGGTCAGCTTTTGTCATATCATCAAGTGTGATGTATCTACCGTCGCCGCCGGATAGGTTGAACAATGACAATGATAGAGTACTATTCGAATATGAGACACCCGCACCCTGGCTGAGCGCGTCCCATTTTTCTATTTTCTTTGCAGTACTCTTGAGGTCATCGTAGGAAGAAGCGTTTGTGGCAAAATCAACCGCAGATGGATCTATGATACTCATGTCTACATAGACAGCTTCTGGATCTGCATACGCCACTGCCCCCGGTCGTATATATAGACCCCAGAATTCTGTGTTGCCTGAAAGATCAGTACCGTCTATACCATACCATCCCACCACCGTGTCCTCTAAGGACTTATCTGTATTAAGATTTTTTGATATATTATGGATACGATACTCTATTGCATAAATCGCTCTAGATATTCTCGAGGAATACGCCACGTAGATCTCGTAACGTTTTTCCTTTTTGAGTGGATCACTTTCAGAAACAGTAACGAGGGCGTTTTTATACTCTGGTAAGAGAGCCTTGAGCACCGCACGAATAGCCAACTTTTCAGTACCGCCCTCCGCTTGGCCACGAAGAGACACATCAGAAATATTAGCCAAGATCTTATCACCTATTTTCTTTTGACTAAGTGGGTCTCTCGGGACTGACTGACTCACAAAAACAAGGAGATTTGTATTCACGGCAGTACCGTCAGCTACAAGATCACTCGCCGTACTGGTAGAAAGAGCATCCCTATAATTTACCCTGAAAGAACTGACTTCGTATTGGCCAGCGGCAGTATTGTACTTATATTTTTGAAGATACCAAGGCTCGCCATTTCCATAATATGTTTCGTTAGAAAGAACATTACCAGTCACATCGTCATACTTTGAAATCGCATTTATGAGCCCGTCTTTTGAATATACTGTAGATATGTAGTTAAATCTTGCAGCAGCAGAATCTCTGTACTGATGAACCCGACGTGCATCCACCAAACCTTTTTCATCATACTTAACAGAGTTGGATTGTTTCCAATTTAAGCTAGGTAAATAGTAGTCAATAAAATCCTCCGTTTTGGGTAAGCCTGTTTTAGGGTTATACACCGTGTATTTTTTCCCGTAGTATCCAGCTTTTGCGCCCTGAGCACTCATATCGTCATAGTTGGTTTTAGTCCAAGAAAGGAGCTCGCCGGTAGTCGTGTTATACGCAAGAGAAGATGAGGCGTATGAATAATCCACAGTAGACCACTCCTCGTCTGTCTTCAGTCGCCCAAGCAATGATGCTGTGCCAGTAGTGATGTAGGTACTCAACTTTTGTTTATTTTGAGCGTAGTCAAATGTCCTCTGATCTATCGCTACACCGGAAGTATTATATCGGGCTATTTCAGTGCGCAAAGCCGTCGGTGAGCCAGCATCTTTATTGAAATAAGTACGAGTAATACCTGTCACCACCGTACCTGCGTAGGTAGAGGTGGTGTGGACATAATTTGCCGTATCTGTACCTATCGGTGCATACGCTCTGTAACTATCTGTCTGTGTTACGACTCCACTGCCATTTCGTATATAAACGACTTTTTCATATTGAACCGATGAGTTAAAGATAAGTTCGCTTGCGAGTCTACCTGCCCCATCATACGTAAAGTTACGCGACACTACATACTGACTATTTTTATATTCGTGCTCATAGAGAAGTCTGCCGGTAGTCGAGTAGCGCTTGTAATATTCGGTACCGCTTCGATTTTGAATCTCCTTTTGACGAGCACCTCCGGCAGATTTTGAAAAATAAGTCACCACATCAGTAATACTTGCACCGTCCAAACCATAATAGATCTCTCGAGCGATCTGACCATCAGTATCGTACTCAAAACGCTTTAGCTTACTACTGGTAGTGGTTGTCGCATTACCTGCCCAATACGTCGTACAGATCAGCTTATTGTTTATATCAAGATAGCTCGTGAACTTTGGGGTGCCGTCGAGTTTGATCAAATACTCTTCGCGTGTAGATGGCCTGGTCGATCCAGGAGGGCATGCAGAATAGGCAACATTTGATTCAGTAGTATCAGTGGTGTTACCAAGGGAGACAGTATGCGTATCAATATGACCAGCGACAGGAGTAGTTACTTTATTTTGATCTACTACTAGATTGGAATAATCACCTTTTGTGGGCGGAGCAAAGTAACCATTCTGATTACTAACATTCCCCCAGAGAGCTGTACCTTTTGTGACACGAAGTTCGTCAATATAGTAATCAACTCTCGGGAAACTTGTATCTTTATACCCTAGGACCATCGCACCAACCCCTCCTGGAAGGGTGCCGTAGTTATAGAAAGAATTGGACGGTCGCATATATCCATTGATAGAAAGACCGAGACCACTACCACCATCACTACCCCCTGATCCCTGTTTCTTTTGTAGAGAAATATGATTCCATTCGTTGACCTTCAAAAGCGAATCGCTACCCATCCAGCGAAGCATTCTACCCTGATCATTAACCACTTCAAAACCTGGGTTCGCCCCACTCCCGTCATATTTTAGATACCACTTCCGATCTTTTATGAGACTATTTGCATCAAGACCCCAAAAACTCAATAGGATTTTATTAAAGCTAGTCAAATCACCTGTCGGACGCCACCAGAAATCTACAGTAAAATCGCCGCTCGCAAGGTCTAACCGAGGGTCTTGGTATAGATTCTCCTTATCTATTCCTGTTGCAGAAAAATGTCCCGACCCAATCCCAAACTTTTTTATAGCCGAATCAATCTCAGACGGTCCCCCGCCAATAAACCAATTGCTGTAAATATTATTTATACTATTATCATAATAATTATTATCAAAATGCGCGAGTAGAAGAGGTATGGTACCTTGAACCATGGGTGTAGCGGTAGTACTTATAACAGATTCCGCTGTCTTGTTTTCAATTTTTGGATAATCATTAATAGATGGAGTGGTAAAGGAACCGTTCTGATTGGCGACGCTTCCCCATAGAGCTGTACCTTTTGTAACACGAAGTTCATCCAGATAATAATCGACGCGTGGCCAGGATGAACCACTGTCTCCAACCACCATAGCACCCACCCCAGACGGGATCATGCCATTGTTATAAAAAGAGTTTGACGAACGCATCTTGCCATTTATAGAAATACCCAGCCCACTGCCACCATCGGTACCCCCTGTCCCCTGCTTCCATTGTACAGATATATGATTCCATTGGTTAAAATTTAATAGTCCACCACTATCAATCGAACGTAGAATTACTCCCTTATTGTAATCAACCACCGCAAAAAAATCATATTCACTAAAATAGATTAAAGCCCACTTAACATTATTGATGCCACCACTTCCATTGAGATCCCAAAAAGAAAGTAGTGGTTTATTAAAAAAACCCACGCTTTGGGTGGTTGGATACCACCAGAAATCGATGGTGAAATCTTGATTAGAGAAATCAAAATTAGGGCTTTTGTATAACATCTCCCTATCTATTCCCGTAGCTGGAAAATGGCCGGAAGCGGAACCGAATTTTTTTATACTTGTATCAATGTCGGCCGGAGCTCCTCCTGTAAACCAGTTGCTATAGAGCTTATTGGAGCTATAGTCGACATAATCCAATTCGAATGGAACAAACAGAAGAGGATTCTGAAAAGACTGCGCCGATGCCGTAGATACAAAAAACAACGAGCCGAAAATAAAAAGGATAGAAGCAAAAAATAACTTTGCTAAACGCATAGGTACAATTATATACCTAATAATAGGAAAAGTCTGTGTGTATGTGTGGATAACTACAGCCCTAAAATTTTCTACTGAAAATTTTAGGGCTGTAGTTATTTTAATCAATACTCGACAAACTTTTTACCCCTATTCAAAAACTACTCTTCTTTCAAAATCTGTTGTTTCACCTTCACCACCTCTTTTGTCATACTTTCGTACACCGAAGCAATATTTTCTTTGACCATATTAAATGGGCTTTCTGAAACAACAGCTACTTCACCTGGTTCAGCATCCAGTGCCGAGAAAGAATGAATTGTGCTAGAAATCCAGAATACAAAAATAACCCCTGTGACCAAAATAGATGTCACTACTGCGATTTTTCTCTTTTGATATTCTGTTTTTTGACGAAGATTGTGGAGCATGTTTTGATAGATTTAAGGATGTGTTTTTCTTATTCTCCCTTTCCTAAAGGCTGTCTACAAGTGCACATCATCTACCGATGTGCCCGTCTACAGGTGTCGATCATAAACGATCGACTCAGCAGACGTTAGTCGAGGGATTTATTCCTCCTTTTCTAAAGGAGGTGGCTCGTACTCGAGACGGAGGATTTTGGATTTCAAATCCCTCCACGCTAGAGTACTAGCGGTGCTCCCTTTAAAAAAGGGAGAATAATATATTAGTGACAGTACCTAAATTATATCAAACAACCGAACTAAGAACAATCACATCACACTCTTTGCCATCGAGGTCTTTTTTCTTCAGGGTTAGCTTTTCCACCGGAGCTGGATTTTCCCCCGCCTCTTTTAGGAAATGTTTAAGTGCATCTTTGTCTCCAGCACTTTCGTAGTTCATTGGTATGATGAGTTTGGGCTCGAGTGACACAGCGAGCTTGTAAGCATCTGCTGGGGCGAGCACCCCCGCACCTCCGATCGGCACAAAAAGAACATCTATTTCATCAAACGCCTCCTTAGTCTCGCTTTTCAAATCCTTTGACGTTAGTGCTCCGAGAAAACAAATATTCATTCCCTCAAGTGCAATAGAATAAATAGTGTTGACCTTTTTTTCACCCCCGTATTCGGATGAGGAAAGAAAGCCTTTGATAAAAACGCCCTTGGTCTCATATTCTCCGGGACCAGAAATCACAAAAGGCTCTTTATCTCCGTGTGCTACCTGATCGGTACCATTGAAATCGGGGTGATTAGTCGTCACCAAAGCGATATCCGCACCAAAGCGACTTGGCTTTAATTTTGAATCTTTGGAAATCGGATTGAGCGCGAGCGTGATGTCGCCAAACTGCACTTTGAAAAACTCGCCACCGTGATGTGTTATAATCATGCGGTACAGTATAGCAGAAATGGAAGGAGATTCAAGAATACTTGAACAGATTCATGATTTACGATTCAAGATTCATGAATAGAGAAATCCCTCCCCCTACGGGTACTCCCTTTACCAAGGGAGAATAATCCATCCCCATTCCTCCTTTTTTAAAGGAGGTGCCTGGTACTCCAGGTGGAGGATTTTGAATTATTCGTGAATCATGAATCGTACCTCGTAAATCTAGCAACAAACACATGCAAGAAAAGGCTTGGGAAAAAGAATATCGCAAACCAAAACTCGTCACCGGCGGTGACGAGCCTCAGACGTGCGTGAAAGATTTTGTGAGGTTCTTGAGAAAAGAAGAAAAGGTAAATCTAGATGGACTACGGGTCCTCGACCTCGGCTCGGGTGGAGGTAAAAATAGTGTCTACCTAGCTGAGCATGGAGCTATCGTAACGGGCATGGAGATCGCTGATACAGCTATCGAAAAGGCCCGAGCTCGCGTACGCGAGCTCGGGCTCCCTATCTCATCTATCACTTTTCTCAAGCACTCTATTGGCGCACCGTATCCATTTACCGACCACTCTTTCGATGTCCTTCTCGATATCACCTCCTCCAACTCTCTCGACCAAAGTGAGCGCTCTATCTATCTAAAAGAATGTCATCGTGTCCTCGCCCCTGGTGGTCACTTTTTTGTCCGCGCCCTCTGCAAAGATGGAGATGAAAATGCAAAGAATCTTTTAAAACAGAGTCCTGGGCCAGAGCCAGAGACCTATTACATGCCGGAGCTCGATCTTTTCGAAAGAGTCTGGAGTCGCGAAGATTTTCTTGCCACCTACTCACCTCTTTTTACTATTCAATCACTCGAAAAAAGTACTCAGTATACGAGGTTCAATAATCAAAGCTACAAACGCAACTTTTGGCTGGCGTATTTGAAGAAAAGAAGGAATATTTAGGATTTATGTCCTCGATTTATAAGGAGCGAAACGACTATATAAATCGAGCACTTAGCTCTGTTGAGCTCAGTATGTCCGCCACCGTCGTGGCTCCTATACACCGAGGTATCCCCTAAGCTGTTGGCCAATGGGGTGAAGCGACCACATAAACCCTGTTTCTCGAAATTCCTCCCCCCGAAAATCTACTGATTTTCGGGGGGATTAGCTATTTTGTCAAAACGGCTCAGTATAGGAGCGCTCAACGGCTCAACAGGCCTGTTGAGCCGTTGGAACCTAGCTCTTGGCCTGTAGCGAGTTTTGCTAAAATCGCTATCATAGACATCCCCCCACTTTTAGTATATACTCCTCCTGTTATTAACAACCGGTAGATGTAACCCCGCACATTTGATTATTAGCAATAAAACATACCAATCGGGCTTGTTTTAAATAAAAAGCGGAGCATTTGCCCTAAAAACATGTTAGAAAAATTAAAAGAGAAGCTCGCAGGCATTAAAGGTACAAAAGTAGAAGAAGTAGTTGAAGAAAAAACTGTCGCAAAAAAAGTCTCGACAAAAAAGATGGTTGCTGATGAGGGAACCGAAGCCGAAAAAGAGCTTCGTCTCAAGAAGGACACTGTGATGTCAAAAATCGTCAGTGATAGTGTTACCCCTCCAGGTATTGGAGATATTGTAGAAGGTCCTGTCATCGCCATCGAAAAGTCTGGCGTCTATATCGACTTGCCACCATACGGTACTGGTATTATTTACGGACGTGAATACATCAGTGCTCGAGATGTCGTAAAGAAAATGAACATTGGCGACAAAGTGAGCGCCAAAGTCGTCGACGTAGACAACAAAGAGGGCTATATCGAACTTTCCCTCAAGGAAGCTCGGCAAGCGCTCATCTGGAGTGAGGCAGAAGAGCTGATAAAGAACAAAACAGCCCTCGAGCTTCCTGTACAGGAAGCAAACAAAGGAGGTCTCATCATCTCATGGCAAGGTATCGTCGGATTCCTCCCCGCATCTCAGCTCAAAACTGAGCACTACCCTCGCGTAGCTGATGGAGACAAGGATAAAATCCTCGAAGAGCTCAAGAAAATGGTAGGTCAGAAGATTTCTGTATGTATGATTTCTGCACTACCAAAAGAAGGCAAGCTCATCTTCTCTGAAAAGAGTCCTGAACACAAAGAAAAGGAAAAGATCATCGGTAAATACAAAATCGGCGACGAAGTTTCAGGGACTGTCACTGGCATGGTGGACTTTGGAGTATTCGTAAAGCTCGAAGAAGGTCTCGAAGGTCTCGTGCACATCTCGGAGATCAACTGGTCACTCGTGGAGGACCCACGACTGCTCTTTAAAGTTGGTGAAAAAGTGCAGGTGAAGATTATAGAGATTAGAGAAAATAAAATCTCCTTATCACTCAAAGCCCTCAAGGAAAATCCATGGGTAGAGGCTTCAACAAAGTACAAGAAGGATAGTGTGGTAGACGGTGTGATTATCAAATTCAACAAGCACGGCGCGCTCGCGAGTGTGGAAGAAGGTATCGCAGGTCTCGTCCATATTTCTGAATTTGGTACCGAAGCAAAGATGAAGGCTACACTTGAACTCGGCAAAACGTACAGCTTCAAGATCACTCTCTTTGATCCAAAGGAGCAGAAGATGGCGTTGTCGTTTGTGGGAGGGAAGAAATAAAAAATCCCCCAACAAAAAACCGCCCCAAAAGGCGGTTTTTTGTTGGGGGATTTTTACAACCCATTAAACTCACTCATCGCCTTCTCCCGACCATGCTCTACTAGTACAGAAAGCCCTTCACTCACCTTTTTTGCGGTCTTTTTGATCAGCTCGAGCTCGGCTTTTTTAAACGGTGCCACAATAAAATCCCCGACTACTTCCCCTCCCGTCGGCTTCTTTAATTTACCCCCCGCAGTCTCTGGAGAAATACCCATACGCACTCGTACAAAAGCCTCCGTCCCCACTGCTTTTATAATAGACTCCACACCCTTGTGTCCGCCTGAGCTTTTATTAAAAGAAATTTTGAATTTACCGAGCGGTATGTCGAGATCATCGTGTATCACCACTAGATTTCCCGCCACACCTTTTTTATATGTCTTTGACTTTGTGACTTTCACAAGCTTCCCGAGCGCACTGCCCGACTTATTCATAAATGTTTCTGGCGACGAAAGCATTACTTTTTCTTTTTTAACCATTCCCTCTGAAACCAATGCATTTCTTTTTTTATCAAACACAAAATCATCTGCACCGATCGCTCGCGCAAACTCCTCCAACACCATTCTTCCAGCATTATGCCGTGTGTCTTTGTATTCCTCTCCTGGATTTCCGAGTCCAACGATTATATATGTCATATAAAAACATTGTACATCGCTTCTATCTATTGCGTCAAACCACCTGTGCAAGATACAATAGGTCTAGAAATAAAAATATGGAAAATTTCACAGAAAAAAAACTTGATCATTTAGAAAGTGTAGAAAATTCCGCTCCACAAAACCTTACTCCTGAACCAAAGAAAAAAAATGAATTCAAGGAACTCTTAAAGTTTGCGTTAATAGCTGTGCCCATCGTCCTCCTCATCCGTACTTATATCATCGGACCATTCGTCGTCTCCGGCGCATCAATGGATTCCACTTTTTTAAATGGCCAATACCTCATAGTTGACGAGCTATCCTATCATTTTAACGCACCTAAACGTGGAGAGGTTGTAATTTTTAAGTACCCACTTGATACCAAGCGCTTCTACATCAAAAGGGTTGTGGGTCTGCCTGGAGAGACCGTAAATATCGAGGGCGGTGCTGTCACTGTTACTGGCCCAGAATATCCGAGGGGCCATCTTTTAAAAGAGCCCTACATCGACTCGGCCAACAAAAAATCTGACAGCATGTCTATGAGACTTGGAGATGATGAGTATTTTTTAATGGGTGACAACCGTGCAGAAAGCTCTGACTCACGCATTTGGGGACCAGTCAAAAGAGATCTTATGATAGGTAGACCGCTCGTCCGCCTATTTCCATTTACAAAAGTAAATACATTCCCAGGCCGATACATAGAGTAGTTTATTCACAGTCATTTATTCACACATCATCCATGTCACCATACACACAACGCCACGGTAAAATAGAGCAAAAGAGCGTTCCAAGGCAAAAAATGGAAAAGGAATCGAAATATTTTCCTTATAAAAATCTTGACCTTGGCGGAAGTATTGCACTTCATTATGGTTTTACACCAAATGAAACACCTGAAATAAAAAAAGTAGACCTCGATCACTCAAAAGCTCTTCTTGAGGGTGATTTTGTTGAAAATGAAGGTGAAAATGGAGCATTGCTTCCTCTACATGTGGAGGAAAAGATTTCTGTCTTACGTACATACATTGACCGAAATATGTACAGCTTGCCGCAGCCAGTGATGATGTATTTCAAAGGCCCTTTCAAGGGATCCCTGAGCAAAAAAAGCCATTCATATCCGCGCTATGGTGATCTAGAGATTATAGGTAATCCAAAAAGCATTGCCGAGGCAACTCTAATCAAAACAGCTCTTGCGATCCTTGAAGAATATGGCTATAAAAATTTGTGTGTTGAGATAAATAGCATTGGTGACCGTGAAAGTATTTCAAAATTTACCCGTGAACTCACTGCTTATTACCGAAAAAATATCGAGGGTCTTTCTGCTCACGGCAGACAATTGCTCAAAAAAGATGTTTTTGAACTTATTAGCCTTGCTGATAAAAAAAGTGAGGCTCTAAAAGAAGATGCGCCCAAGTCTATTACCTTTCTTTCTGAACCTAGTCGTATCCACTTCAAAGAGGTACTCGAATTTTTAGAAAAATTAAATATCCCCTACAAAATCAATCATCATTTGGTTGGTAATAGAAAATACTGCTCAGAAACCATCTTCGAAATAATTAGTCACGCGGAAGGAAAGAAACATCCTGAATGTCAAACACTCGCACTCGGTGTGCGCTATGATGGACTAGCCAAAAAAATTGGACTCAAAAAAGAAGTCTCTGGGGTTGGTATTTCACTTCTCCTTAAAAGACCTGCTCGTGAGAAAGTGGTAGCAAAAATCAAGCGCCCAATCCTATACTTTGTACAGTTAGGATTTGAAGCAAAGCTCTTTAGTCTCGAGGTAATCAATATTTTAAGAAAGGAAAATGTAATGGTGCATCAGGCCCTTTCAAAAGATAAGTTGGCTGGGCAGTTTTCAGTAGCCGAGCGAATAGAGACGCCGTACATGATCTTGATTGGTAAAAAAGAGGCCATGGAAGGATCTGCGATCGTTCGAGATATGAGTACGAGATCACAGGAGACGGTACCACTTTCAAAATTGGTTCAGTACGTGAAGAAATTGGGGGCATAAGACTCTTGATTTACGAAGTATGATTTAAGCTTCACGAATCATATAAAATAGCAAAAATAGCTTTGAACAAAGGCTTGGTTTGGCGGAAAGGCTCAACGGTGCACCGTTGAGCCTTTCAACTGAAAATTTGTGGAATTTCTCGGAAGAACAGAATTTATGAGGTTGCTCCTCTCTATTGGCCTTGGCCGAAGAAGGTAGTTAGGCCCACTTGATTTATATAGTCGTTCCACTCTTTATAAATCAGTGTCCGCTCGTTATAAATCGGGGACATAAATCATAAATCCAGTACTATAAGATTGCCTTTTTTATTCCACCATGGTAGTATGTATCCCACTATGATAAATGTAGAAGTAACAAAGAACAGCAACGAAAACCCAATCAACCTTATCCGAAGGTTTACCAAACGTGTCCAGGGATCAGGTATTCTCCCAAAGGTACGCTCGCTTCGCTACAATCAGCGAGTACTTTCCCATTACAAAACCAAAATGAAGACTCTCGAGAGTATTGAGTACAAGAAAGGTATCCAAGAATTAATTAAGCTAGGAAAGATGCCAGAGAAGCCAGAACGACGCGGAGCTCCAAAACGTTAGCTAAAAGATGGCTGTATTGGGTAACAAAAACTGCAGTATCCAGAACACAACAAAAGACACGCTTCCACGCGTGTCTTTTGTTGAAATGAAGGAAGCCGTGCTCGGCAAGAAATATGAACTCAGTGTGGTGTTTGTTGACATAGACCATATGACCGCACTCAATCTTCAGTACCGAAAATTAAATAAGCCAACAGATATTTTGAGTTTTCCTATCTCAGTTACGGAGGGGGAAATCTTTATTAACCTCGAAGAAACCAAAAAAGAGGCGTTAAAATTTGACCGTGAATACGAGAATTTCCTGGCCTTTTTATTTATCCACGGTTTGACCCATTTGAAAGGATTCGATCATAGTAGTACAATGGAGGATGAAGAGGAGAAAATCCGAAAGCAATTTAGCATCTAGTCCGTCACAGAATTACTAGATTTTTAATGCGCTCCCTCGAGACAACTCCCATCACCCATCATGAGTCGTACCACCATTGTCACCGGCATCGATATCGGCACCTACCAGGTAAAAATCTTGGTCGCGGAGCGTGTGGATAAAAACTCTAATGGTATGCCTCGCATCATTGCGGCTGCAGCAGCTGAAACACACGGCGTACGACACGGATACATTACCCACCCAAACGAAGTTGTAGCTAGTATCAAAGCCGCAATTGCTGAGGCTGAGAAAATTGCCAAAATAAAAATAAGAAAAGCTTTCTTGTCTGTTGGTGGTATAGGGCTTTCTAGTATCGTATCTCAGGGTTCCGTCATTATCTCTCGGGCAGATTCAGAAATAAGCGAGCTCGATATTCAAAAAGTAATTGAAGCGAGCGAGAGCGAAATCCCTCATTCTGCGTCCCTTAATAAGAAAATTATTCACACTATTCCACTTCAATACAAGGTGGATGGTAAAGCCGTACTCGGCCGACCAGAAGGTACCAAGGGAACCAAACTTGAAGTACGAACGCTTTTTATTACCTGCCTTGAGCACCACTTAAATGACCTTATAGAAGCAGTAGAGGAAGCTGGTGTAGAAGTACAAGATATTATACCATCCCCAATCGCGGCAAGCCTCGTTACCCTTACAAAACAGCAAAAAGTAGCCGGTTGCATGCTTGCCAATATTGGAGCTGAAACGGTCTCAATCGCTGTATTCGAAAACAATATTCCCATCTCCCTCGAGGTATTACCGATCGGCAGTACTGACATTACCAACGACATTGCCCTTGGACTCAAGATTCCACTCGAGGAAGCTGAACAGGTAAAAGTAGGTGCTATCACAAGTGCGACTTATCCGCGAAAAAAGCTAGAGGAAATTATTGTCGCACGGCTATCCGATATCTTTGAGTTAATCGAGGTCCATCTAAAAAAAATAAATCGAAATGGTTTATTGCCTGCCGGAATCGTTATCACTGGGGGTGGATCTGGTATAGGTACTATTGAAGACCTCGCTCGAGTTGCACTCAAACTTCCTTCTCGTATCGCGAGTATTCATTTCAAGGAAAGTAATCAAGAAATAAAGGATGCCTCTTCTGCAGTAGCTTATGGACTATGTATCCTTGGACTTAATGCTGGTGATGCTCCAGGTATTAAAAGACCAGGTGTAAAAATTATTGGTAATATTGGAAGAACGATTAGCTCTTGGCTCAGGCCTTTTTTACCATAGGACCGACATAAAACACTGGCCATATATTACAAATCTGTATACTTCCCTTTTTCCAGCAGTTTGATATCATTGAACTCATATTATATTTAGGAACTTAACCGTAATCATATGCCACACATCACACCAGAAATCGAAGCCTTCGCCCGTATCAAAGTACTCGGTTGCGGTGGTTCAGGAAAAAATGCAGTTAATCACATGATCAATTCAAAAGTGAAAGGGGTTGATTTTATTGCGATCAACACTGACTCGCAGGACTTGCACTATTCTCTAGCGAAAAAGAAAATCCACATTGGTAAAAATCTCACCCGAGGTCTCGGTACTGGAATGAATCCGGAGCTGGGCAAAAGAGCAGTAGAGGAAACAAAAGAAGAGGTACAAGAAGCTATCAAGGGTGCCGACATGGTCTTTATTGCTTGTGGACTCGGCGGAGGTACTGGTTCTGGTGCTAGCCCAGCCGTAGCACGCACAGCAAAGGAACTCGGGGCACTTACTGTGGCGGTAGTTACCAAGCCTTTCTTTTTTGAGGGTCTCCAGAGAATGAAAATAGCTGAGCAAGCTCTCGAGGAACTACGAAAAGAAGTAGATGCTATTATTATCATTCCTAATGACCGTCTACTCAGCACTATCGACAAAAACACCACTGCTAAAAACGCCTTTGCTATGTGTGATGAAATCCTCAAATCAGCAGTCGAGGGTATTTCTGACCTCATCACTACTCCAGGTATTATCAACATCGATTTTGCAGATATTCGCGCTGTTATGGAAAATGCTGGGTCGGCGCTCATGGGTATCGGCTGTGCCAGCGGTGAAAAACGTGCAGAAGAAGCTGCTCGAATGGCTATCAATTCACCATTGCTTGATCTTTCAATTGCAGGTGCAAAAGGTGTGCTCTTTTCTATCGCCGGTGGAGACGACCTTACCATGTTTGAAATCCAGGATGCTGCAAAGGTTATTACTGAATCTATCGACCCACAAGCAAAAGTTATTTTCGGTACAGTAAAAGATGACAAGCTCAAGAAAAACGAGATCAAGGTTACTGTTATCGCATCTGGCTTCCCAGAATCTCCTACCAAAAAAACACTCTTCCAGACTCCCGCACTCGCACAAAATGAAGAAAAAAAGCTTAGAATCTTTAACTCTCTACCTCAAGTACCAGTTCCATCTGCTATTGTGATGCAAAACAAACCAGAAGAGAGAAAGGAAACTCCTGAAGTAGACGATGATTGGGGTGCAGTACCAGCTTTTTTGAGAAGAAATAAAAAATAGAGGCCCGAAAACAGATTTAAGAATTAAAAATGTACCATCTCCCTGTCCATATTCATGAATCTTAAATATAAATTCTACCCATAATTATCATGAATCTTGATTCTACTCAATACGATCTAATAATTGTTGGTGGGGGGCCTGCTGGTGTAGCGGCTGGTGTTTATGCAGCGCGCAAGCGACTCAAAACTCTTTTTATCACCAAGGACTTTCAGGGTCAAAGTGCTGTATCTGAAGGTATTGAAAATTGGATCGGAAATATTCGAATTTCTGGCAATGATCTTGCTAAAAATCTTGAAAATCACCTCAAATCGTATGCGGGAGAAATACTCAGCATCAAAGAAGGTGAGCTCTGTGAATCTATTAAGAAAACTGAGTGGGGATTTATAGTGAAAACATCAGGGACAGAATACAACGCAAAAACTATCCTAGTCTGCACCGGTAGTTACCGCCAAAAGCTCACGGTGCCTGGAGCCGATATTTTTGAACATAAAGGGCTTACCTATTGCGCTACCTGTGACGGACCTCTTTTTGCTGATCAGGATGTAGTGGTCGTAGGCGGAGGTAATGCTGCTTTTGAAAGTGCGTCCCAGCTTCTCGCCTACTGCAAAAGTGTGACTCTGGTAAACCGAAGTGAAGTTTTTCGAGCTGACCCCATCACCGTCGAACGAGTGCTTGCAAATCCAAAAATGCGCGCTATTACCGACTCTATCCCTACCGAAGTAAAAGGTAATAAATTTGTAAATGCTTTCTTATATACCGACACAAAAACAGGAAAAAAAGTAGAGATCCCAGCCACCGGTATTTTTGTGGAAATCGGTCTTCTTCCCAACACTAGTTTTGCAAAAGAGGTAGTAACACTCGACAAAAGGAATCATATTATTGTAGATCCACGAACACAACGAGCGCACTTAATAACATCAGCAAGTGAGGGTGTTTCAGGGGGTGGCGCTATTTGGGCTGCGGGAGACTGCACGGATGGCCTCTTCCATCAAAACAATATCGCGGCAGGAGACGCTGTAAAAGCAATCGAGGATATATACAACTTTTTACACACAAAATAACTTTACTGACAATATTAAAATAATGCTGTAGAGCCTTATTTTAATAGAATCATAATCCCCCGAAAATCTACTGATTTTCGGGGGATTATTCCAAAACACAAATCTTCACAGTCTTTAAACAACTCTCTGAAACACTATAACCACTGTTGTCCCTCTACCCTCGCCTTCACTTATCACATCTATTTTGCCTCCTGTCTGTTCTACCAGAGATTTGATAATGCAGAGTCCTAGACCAGAGCCGTTTGGATGCATTGCCATCGCATTATTTGCACGATAAAACTTTGAAAAAAGCATCTCCTTTGCTTCAGGCGGAATACCAATACCATTATCAGAAATTTTCATGGTCACTGTCTTTGGATCCTCACTATATAGACTAACTGCGATCTTCCCCTCCACTGGAGTATACTTTAGTGAGTTATCTATCAGGTTTGAAACGATCTGATACAACTTTTCTGAAGATATTTTAAGTGCCACATCCCGACTGACACGAATGTCCTTTTTAATCTCGATTTTCTTTTCTTCCCTATACAGTTCAAATGCACTCATAACACGCTCGAGCACTGGGGCAAAGAATGATTGCTCTACAGAACCCGTTGCACTATAGAGATTTTTTTCATTACTGTTTGCCATCTTGTTTACCACCCTGATCAGCCGGTCTGCACTATCCTTTGCTGAGGTTCCATAGTCGGTCTGTGCCTGGCTAATCTCCCCAAACCCACCAGAGAGCATTGTCTCCATCCCCCATTTTATCGCAGTCAACGGTGTGCGAAGCTCATGTTGAGTAATCATTATAAACCGATCCTTTTCCTCACTAATTCTCTGGAGCTCTATTCTGGCTTTCTTTTCAATTTCATACGCACCGAGGAGTTCCCGAGTTTGCTCCTTCACCTTATCTTCAAGGTGTGTATTGAGGTTCCCAAGCTGTGCGTTAAGCTTTTTAATTTCTTGTGACTTTTTTGAATCTTCACGCAATACCTTTACAAAAACATATGATGACATTGAGACCAAAATCAAAAGTACCGCTACCAAAACTCGAGTAAACAAACTCAGATCAGCAAACAAAAGCGAGAAGACGGTAAACCACATGATGGCCACGAGCAAAAGCGGGCGTATCGTCTGTCCAGCAAAAATCTTTATTCTCGTCGATACAAACAAAATAATTAGAATAAAGAGCGGAAGCCCGAGCAGTCCATACTGAGCAAAACGCCACTGAAACTCAGTATACGAACCAATCAAATTTCCAAGCCCAAATACAATCATAAAACAAGCGAGGGCAATACCGACAGTCAAAATCTTTGGTCGCATAACCGCCTCCATCTTTCGATACGCATAGACCGCAGTAATCATTATCGCTGAAGCGAAAATTATATCGAGAAAATAAACATACTCAATAAGCCCTCCCTCAATAGCGTCACGGTCACACGAAGACAGATCAAATGACTCAAGGTTGTATGCTGTGCCCAAAAGAATGAGTATCGGGATAAAAGCCAAAAATGTTGCCTCGAGTGCCTTAAACGGAACTGGTCTCTTTAGTGCGTAGGTGTAAAAAAAGAAAAATAACCCAGCATAAATGAGTGGCTCAAAAAGTGAAAGTAGCGACCAAAAAAACATGACGTACTCTGGCCTGTCGGTTGCAAAAAGCACCATATCAGAAAAGTTCCAGAGGCAAAATGCTCCCAGCGCTACTACCAGTATTTTTGCAGACACACTTCCCTTACTTTTTATATAAAACCAAACAGCATATGCTATTCCAGCAACAAAGGAAGTAAAATGTGAATAATAAACGAGCGCGTCAGGAACATTTTCCGAGAAGAGTAATGCCTTTACCGGCTCCCACTGACAAAATTGAGTGAAATCAATCATGGGTAGATAACGTTAAAATTCTGCAATACAACTAGATTGTAGTAAGCGTAGAAAATAGAAAAACACACACAGATGAAAAATGTCCACAATAATCTTTTTTGAGAGAGGTTCATAGTTCACTCTATAGTATACCTCGACTTGAAATCAACGCCAAACGACATATACACAACTTCTTCCTAGCTATAATCCACCAATCATTTTATACTAGTAGATATGACATCAGATATGATGAGGAAAAAAGAATACATTGCGTTTGTGTTTGCACATTTTGCGCTGTTTGTTGTGTTTGTTTGGTTTGGTTCGCTCAAGTTTTTTGATCTCAGTCCAGCCAATCCCCTTGTCGAAGCTCTACTCAACCGAACCTTGCCGTTTATATCTTTTCACAGCTTTATAATGTTTTTGGGTGCCTGGGAGGTACTCATCGGTGTTCTCTTTATCATTCCCAAAATGGAAAAGGTGGCACTGATACTCCTCATCCCGCACATGGTCGTGACAATTATGCCACTTTTTCTACTACCTGAAATCGCATGGCAAGGTTTCCTTGTCCCCACTCTCGAGGGGCAATACATTATAAAAAACATAGTCATCATCGGCCTCGCCGCCAGTATGTTTGCAGATTTGAAGAAGAGACATACCGTACAGCATAAATAGACCTTTCTCCTTATCTTTGATTTTTTATCGCCCTCTTCACAATTATCCTATCCAAAACCTGGCTACATAAAACACCCACAGCAACAAAAGCAAGATATGCAAGCATAATGGTGCCGTAAGAGAACTGGTTGTTTTTATAAAGAGCTAAAGCACAAGCATATAGCCACGAGACGACGGATATCGCACCAAAAGCAAAAGATAATTTCCTTATTTTCACATACTTGTGACGATTGTTAGTATCAGAGAAATCAATTTTCTTTAATGATGGGTCGATACGGAATCGAAAAAAAAGTCCGTTAATAATAATAAAAAGAACAATAGTCATCTTGGCAAGAAATTTATCGGAACTACTATATCCAGCCACATCGGACAGAAAAATAGCCACCCCACTTATTACAATGATGACCAGGCTAGTCCAGATTATTTTTGAAAGTGTTGAAAATGCACGGTGTTCGATTTTATCAATCCTAAAATCTGCAATAAACCGATTAAATAGTGCGTCCGAAATCAAAGCGGAGCCCATACCGATAACCACCGCCAAGACATGTACTCCAATAGAGACCTGTTTATATTCTGCAAAAAGTAAAGTTAATTCTTCCATATGTTTTTCAATCTCCAAAATACTTTCTGTGGGCGGTATAGGAATTGCACCTATTACCTCATCGACGTCAACGATGCGCTCTAGCTAAATGAGCTAACCGCCCAAGAACTTCAGGATAGCAGATTTTTGTGTTGGCGGAAAGGGAGGGATTCGAACCCTCGTGCCGGTTTGACCCGACCATCCGATTTCGAATCGGCGCCGTTATAACCTCTTCGGTACCTTTCCTTTTTCTATTTCAGCTTACAAACAATAACACTTTTTTGCAAAATATACAAAAAATGCTATAGTGTTCCTGTTGCAAATAAGGCCCCATCGTCTATCGGTTAGGACAGCAGGTTTTCAATCTGTTAAGCGGAGTTCGACTCTCCGTGGGGTCACAAAATGATAATCCTCTCAATCGAAACATCCTGCGACGAGACGGCGGTGAGCTTGCTTAAATTTGATGGGCAAGCTGGCGAGACTACCGTCACCATTCTCGGTAATGCACTTTTTTCTCAAGTCGATATTCACAAAGAATATGGCGGGGTTTTTCCGATGCTTGCAAAGAGGGAGCATTGTCGAAACCTGATTCCACTCATGAAAAAAGCGCTGGAGGAAGCGGGTTTTGAAAACACCAAGAAACAAGAAACAATAACCAAACAGGATACACAACTCGAAAAAATCAAACAAATTTTAGAAAGAGAATCCGGTCTACTGGAACATTTTTTAGCATATATCCCCACTATCGAAAAACCGCCCATCGACACTATCGCGGTCACTCATGGTCCGGGTCTCGAGCCAGCACTTTGGGTCGGTGTAGGTTTTGCAAAAGCTCTTTCAAAACTTTGGGATATTCCTCTCATTCCAACCAATCACATGGAGGGACATGTTGCTGTGGCATTACTCGAAGAAAAAAGACCAGAAAAAAAGAGTCAACCAACTTTTACTATCAAACCAGTCTCCTACCCCGCCCTCGCTATACTCATCTCGGGAGGACATACCGAGCTTGTACTGATACCTGAATCTGGAAAATACGATCTCATCGGACAAACCCGAGACGATGCACTCGGTGAAGCCTTTGATAAAGTCGCACGTATACTCGGACTTCCCTATCCTGGTGGGCCAGAGATTTCGAAACTTGCAGAAAAAGATAGAAACGTGCGTCCAAATGGAACAATTTCAGAATACATTCTACCTCGACCAATGATCCATTCAAAAGATTTTGATTTTTCTTTTTCAGGAATTAAAACCGCCGTCCTCTATATGGCACAAAAGATACCGACCATGACCCCAGATATACAAATGCAAATCGCACGACAATTTGAGGACGCGGTCACTGAAGTCATCATTTCCAAAACTAAAAAAGCTCTCGAGCATACCGGCGCACAGACCCTCATACTCGGTGGTGGCGTGGTTGCAAATACTTACATACGAAAGTCATTTGGAATACTAGCGGACACATTGCCTGGACTAAAATTACAAATCCCTAGTATCTCCCATACCACTGATAATGCCATTATGATCGGTATTGCCGGCTATCATAGATATATAGCAGGAGTAAGGGGCGATACGACTACACTGAGAGCGGAAGGAAATCTACGACTGTCGAAATAAGGCTGTAACAAGTGTATTTTGATGCCTTCTAGCAAAACGCTTGGTTTTTTTCCAAGGTATGCTATAGTGTATCCGGAAGTACTTTTGGGGATGGTTTAAGAAATTCTTGGGTATCCGGAAAACACACCCTTCATTGGCAATTGGTCATACGCCCCACTGTAGGAGCTACCGAACGCGACACAGTAGTGCTCGCAACTGGTCTAGAGCTTCGAAGGGACACACAGACAAAAACGTGTTGACTCAGGTGTGGCAGCGTCATTGGCAACGAAGACAAATCCCACCGAAATGCCCAAGGCACGAGGTCTGGGACCGCAACACTAGCTAGTGAAAAACGGAACGGCACGAGACCAATCTTGTCCGTCACAGTTCAATTCTTGGACCATCCCTCCCCTATACAGGCCCACCAAGCAATTTGCGAGGTGGGCCTGAATTACTTTTACACCTTTTTATTTTTAAAAATTGTCCTAATTGCTTTAAAAAGGGTATCGTCTTGACTCATACGGAGAAGAAAGAAATAAGGTTGCTTTGCTCTATTGACCGGCACCGAGGGAAATACCTCGGTGTTCTCGATTTATATAGTCGATCCGCTCCTTATAAATCTGAGGCTTTCAAAAACCACTCTATTTTGCTACTATACAACCCATGCACGACAAATTTCTCAAGCCATATAACCCTCAAGAAACCGAGGACAAAATCTACAAGCTCTGGGAAGAAAGTGGTTTTTTTAATCCAGACAATCTACCTGGGAAACCCACCGAACATTTCACTGTCGTCCTCCCCCCTCCAAATGTGACCGGCATACTTCATCTCGGCCACGCCTACGAGGACTCACTTCAGGACGCGGTAATCCGTTTTCAACGCATGCGTGGAAAAAAATCACTTTGGATTCCTGGCACCGACTCAGCCGCCATCGCCACCCAAGCTCGTGTTGAAAAAAACATTCAAAAAGAAGAAGGTAAAAGTCGCCACGATCTTGGTCGGGAGGAGCTGGTCAAACGTATAGAAAAATTTGCCAAAGAAAGCGAAAACACTATTTTAAGCCAGGTACGAAAGATGGGGTCATCTCTCGACTGGTCTCGCTATGCCTATACACTCGATGAAACTCGCACCAAAGCCGTGACCACTGCGTTTGTAAACATGTACAAAGCCGGGCTCATTTACCAGGGCGATCGCATCGTAAACTGGGATCCAAAAGGTCAGACGACTATTTCCGATGACGAAATAGAATACAAAGAAGAAAAGACTAAATTTTATTATTTAAAATATGGACCTTTTACTATCGGGACCGCTCGGCCAGAAACCAAATTTGGTGATAAATATGTGGTGATGTATCCGGACGACGCTCGATATGCTGAATACAAACATGGTCAGAAAATAGAGATCGAATGGATCAACGGTCCACTGATTGCGACTGTTATCAAGGACACTGCGATTGATATGGAATTTGGTACCGGCGTCATGACTATTACCCCATGGCATAGTGCAGTAGACTTTGAAATCGCCGAGAGACATAAACTACAAAGAGAGCAGATCATCGACAAATATGGAAAACTTTTGGCGATCGCCGGAGAATTTGCAGGGACAAAAATCACCGACGCGCGACCAAAAATTGTCGAAAAACTCCGAGCCAAAGGTTTGGTGGTAAAAGAAGAGGACTATACCCACAACATCGCTACGGCCGAAAGAACTGGCGCTACTATTGAACCACAAATTATGAAACAGTGGTGGGTGGCCGTAAATAAATCCTTTGCCATTCCCCACTCAGAAATCCCCGGCATTGCGAGTGGCTCCCAAACGACGCTAAAAGAAATTATGCGCACCGCAGTAGCCAGTGGCGAAATAAGCATACCGCAAGAAGGTTTTCAAAAAGCCTATTTCCACTGGATCGAAAACCTCCACGATTGGTGTATTTCTCGACAAATCTGGTTTGGACATCGTATTCCTGTGTGGTACCGAGACTCTAAAATATATGTAGGATTGGAATCGCCAAAAGGTGTCGGCTGGGTACAGGAAGCAGACGTGCTAGACACCTGGTTTTCATCTGGGTTGTGGACATTTTCGACCATGGGCTGGCCTGAAAAAACCAAGGATTTGCAGACACTTCACCCGACCTCTTTTATGTCACCGGCGTATGAGATTTTGAATTTGTGGGTGTCGCGCATGATTATGATGAGCGGTTTCCATCTTGGTCAAGTCCCCTTTCGCACAGTTATGATTCACGGCCTCGTGCGAGCAAAAAATGGGCAGAAATTTAGCAAATCTCTAAACAACGGTATCGACCCAATCGATATGATTTCTAAATATGGTGCTGACGCATTGCGCATGGGTCTTTTGACAGGTACCGCTATTGGGAATGATATAAACTTTGATGAAAATAAAATCAAAGGCTATAAAAACTTTGCCAACAAGCTCTGGAACATCACAAGATTTATTCTCACAAGTACTGAGGGACACTCATTTGATCCAGACTTTTCCAAATGGACTGAAACCGATAAGACACTGACGGCCGAGCGAGATGCACTTATCGTCGATATTACCCAAGAAATGGAAGAATATAAACTCTACCTAGTGAGTGAAAAACTCTATCACTATGTTTGGCACACACTCGCCGACAAAATCCTCGAGGAAAGTAAACCACTACTAGGCACTCCTGGTGTCGCCGAAGGTAAAGGTACTGATGCTGAGAAAAAATCTCGAGCACAGTTTCTTCTCCACACTCTCCATATTGTGCTCAAAACTCTCCATCCATTCATCCCTTTTGTGACCGAAGAAATCTGGCTGACTCTCCCCCACAATACCGACCAAAAATTACTCATGGTAGAAAAGTGGCCTATTATAAGGTAGATTTTCCCCATCACTAAAGCTACGGCGGGACAAGTAATAAATAAGATTCCAGAATCAAGAGCTGTGCAGCAAATACCGTAGAGAAAAGATTTCTACAAAAATCTAAATTCGGGGTATACTATCTTCATGGATACTT
Source organism: Candidatus Tayloriibacteriota bacterium (assembly GCA_943354385.1). GTDB lineage: Bacteria > Patescibacteriota > Minisyncoccia > Phycocordibacterales > PALSA-1337 > SCTV01. The sequence goes on along the minus strand of CALRBR010000001.1, from coordinate 17,829 downwards.
ACACAGCTTTTATTTATGCTTTAATAGCCGGTATTTTACCCGCCCTCCTTTGGCTTTGGTTTTGGCTTAAAGAAGATAATCTTCACCCTGAACCACGGCTCCTCATTTTTCTCGCTTTTATCGGGGGCATGATTTCGGTCGCACTAGTTTTGCCATTACAAAAATGGACACTAAATCTGCTCGACGGATCCACCATTCCCTATGCTGTCTCCTTAAAATATACGATCTGGGCAGGAATTGAAGAAATCATCAAACTTCTTGTGGTATATTTTATTGCCTTACGAAGTCGCTTCCTCGATGAGCCTGTGGATGCCATGATCTATCTCATCACTGCGGCGCTTGGTTTTGCAGCAATGGAAAATGCTTTTTTTATACTAAAGCCCATTGAAACTGGTGATGCGATACAAGCGTTTATTAGTGGAAATATGCGTTTTATCGGAGCTACGCTACTTCATGTGATTGCTTCAGCATCGATCGGTTTTTGTATCGCGCTAACTTTCTACAAGAGCAAGTGGCTCAAAAAGTTTAGTGTTTTTTGTGGAGTTATCCTTGCCACCACATTGCATACCGCCTTTAATTTATTTATAATAGAGTCGAGTGGGATGGATACATTTAAAGTATTCGCCTCAGTATGGGTTGGTGTTATCTTTCTCTTGCTATTTTTTGAAAAAGCACGATCGATTGATTCACCGAAGCCTTTAGCGACTACAATCTAATTATTTATTTGCAATTATGTCAAAAACAAAAAAATCTTTTTTTGAAAGATTAACAGGTACCATCAGACTCGATGAGGACACTGCTGATGCGGTTGAAATAGCAGTTGAGAATCAAACTGGCAACTGGCTAGAGGAGGAAAAAGAGGGGGAACTCACTGTAGATGTACACCAGACAGCTGACAAAATCATATTAAAAACGATGGTCGCTGGAGTACGTCCAGAAGACCTTGATATTTCTATCACCAGAGATATGGTGACTATTCGTGGCAAGCGTGAGGAGGAGCGAAGTGTCAAAGATGAGGATTTCTTTTATCGTGAGCTTTATTGGGGATCATTTTCTAGAACTATTACACTACCTCAGGAGGTTGAAATAGACACGGCCGAGGCTGTAGAAAAGCACGGGCTGCTTATTTTAAAACTTACTAAAGTGGATAAGGGGAGACAGACAAAGGTGCGGGTGAAGTCGAATTTGTAGGGTAAACCGGGCGCCAAAACAAGATCGAACTGCTCAATACTAAAAAGAAAAGGCTACATAGCCTTTTCTTTTTAGTATCTATGCTTTAGAAACCAACGGTTTCTAACACTCGAGTACTCGTTGTTTTCCTCCACGGGAAAACTAGGGTTTTCCCGACCCCTTTCCAACGTTCGAACCTAGATCTTATCACAGACTCACTGCGTTCGTTTCTGTGCCAAGACCCAGGTTCGAACTGGGGACCCTTCCCTCTTCAGGGGAATGCTCTACCAACTGAGCTATCTTGGCTAAATTATTTTCCAAACTACCGACCTAAAATCTTATTCGTGACAGTATGCACCCCTTCAAGTTCTGTTTTGAATCCAGTATATGTATCGCCGAGCTGGTCCGTATACGGCTTAATGGCATAGTACGCTCCACCCGCAGCAATAATAATAAATGTCCAGTACACAATCTTAAAAAAGACCGCCCAGCGGTTACTCCGCTGAAGCTTTTCGAGCATATTTTGATTATCCTTTGAGATTTCAAGTACTTCCCGTAACAAAACTTTATCTTCTGGATTCATGGGGTGATTATAGCATAAAAATAAGAAAAACCAAGACCTATTAGCACTGATATACAAAGTATGGTTTTACAAGGTTTGGGAATAGGAATACCTCCCCGAAAATCGGTAGATTTTCGGGGAGGTATAAGCTCAAAGGCGTACCGTGCTTGTAGCGAGTTTTACTAAACTCGACATCTTCCTCGCCTTCGCCCGTTGAGCCTTTCCGCCAAAACAGGCCTCTGCTCGAGGCTATATTGGTGATTTTATGATAATTTGCTCTTTTTTAAAATGAGAGTTTTCTATTCCTTCTCCAAAGCCCCCACGGTATACCGATTTGAAGCATTCCAAAGCATCCAGCTCGTCAACCCTGCGTCATATGTGGCCTGTATTTGAGCCCTTACCATTTCCGGAGTATACACAGCACCTAGACTAAAATCCTGTAGCCAAGGACGGAGCTTGAGTGGACTAGTGCTTGCCGTTATCGCTCTTGCCACCGCTTTGTCCATCGAATATTTAATCACCTCGTATGGTTTTGTTGCAGGATTTTTAATATTGTTAAAGCCTGTAGGATAATGAGATGGGTACACCATCGGCGCTACATAATCAAAATACGGCAGTGCGTTTTCTAGTACCTGGCCAATATTCAAATCATCTTTATTTGTCGTAGTCATTCCAAAAAGATCCGCTGAGAGTACCGCTCCCGTACCACCCAATTTTTCCATCACATACGCACCAAATTCTTTTATCACCTGCGGTTTCGATTTGCCGTTACTGTGTGGGTATGTAATATCCTTCATGTTACCGTCAGATGGAAAACGAATATAGTCAAAATTGAGTTCATCAAAACCAACCTTATAAGCCTCTTCACCAATTCCTATCAGATAATCCCAGACCTCTTTCGAACCAGGATCGAGCCAGCTGATGCCTTTGGAATCCTTCCAGACCCCATTGTCACTTTTACGACGAACTGCAAGCTCTGGTCTTTTTACTACCAAATACGCATCCTGAAAGGAGGAGATGCGTCCGATCACATATACCCCCTTTGCATGTAATGAATCAATCAGCTCTTCTATGTCTGTGATACGTCTTTCTGAAGCACCGAGGCTTTTTACCATATCGTCTTGCATTACAAAAGAAATACGGCCGGTGTAGTCCTTGATGTCCATCACTACTGAGTTTATCTCTGTTGTATCTATAATATCAATCAGTGGCTGTCGCAACTTTTTACTACCCGCCACCCAACCAGTCATATATATACCCTTTACTGCGTGTGGCGTGGGTACGTATTTAACAACACGTTTCTGCACAGCTGGTTCTTCAGGCAAAATGATAGGTACATTCGTTGATGACCTGTAATGATACGAAAAAATCTCTGGGCCACCAATATAGGAGAAAATAATAAACCCCACAAACAAAATACCTACCAAACACAACAAAAAAAAAGTGATCGATCCCTTTGTGTACAAATCTCGCTTTTGTTTCTGTATAAATACCATTTAGTAATGATCAAAAATTATTGCGCGGTCACTTCTTCCTTTTTTTCTACAGCTACGTTTTCTATAAAGTCTGGCCCGTGCACATTTTTACTCACACTAGGTACTGACTGAGATTCTCTTCTCATGTGCCAGTATAAAACAAGGACGACTACACCAGTTAGCACCATCAAATTAAGTTTCCATGCATTTGGTATGCCCAAAAGAGGAAGTAGAATCATCCAAACACCGATTATTCCGAGAGTCTGTTGTCTTGTCATAAAATATATTGAAGTTATTACTATGTCATATAGTATACAATACAATTTGTAAAAATCACCATTGGCTCTAAATCTAAAATAAAAACTCTCATGACGAGAGTGCTAGCTTCATTGCAGTGATTAAAAAAGATGGTGTTTGATACGCTTTGTCGCTATCGGTCCGTCCAAATACGTCCTCTTTCTCAATCGGCTGTCAGACTCGACTTCAGACAAAAAATACGCCGCTTGTATTGCCACGCGTGTATCTACTTCTGTATCCTTTGCAAGTGATCCGGAAATGATACAGATCAAAAAGTTATCTTTTCGATACCTCTCTGCCACCGTAGAGGTGGGCAAATCATGCACGTAATGCAAAGCGAAAGCGTACCACTTGTTCAGAAGAAGTCGTTCTATAGTTCCCTTCTGGATATTCATGTGGTGCTCCAGAACACAGTATAGCACCTACATGGCCTCGACAGCGACTACAAACTCACCGCGTACTTTATCTGAGTTTTCTTCAAAATAAGTAATCATTTCTGATGCTGTACCTGAAATAATCTGCTCAAACATTTTTGTCAGCTCCCTACCGATCAAAACTTTTCGAGGACTGTCTATGAGAACCTCCGCAAGCGAGGCTAGTGTTTTTAAAATACGATGTGGAGATTCATAAAAGACCACCGTTCGAGGCGCAACAGCGATTTCTTTAAACAGAGTCTTCCTACCCTTTTTGTGTGGAAGAAACCCAAGAAAGACAAACTCACTAGTGTCTAGACCTCCGGCTGAAAGTAATGTAACGAAAGCTGAAGCTCCAGGAATAGGTACAATAGTAACTTCTTCCTCATTACATTCTTTTCGCACCAGAGAAAGTAGTGCTGAACCGGGGTCAGAAATGCACGGAGTACCCGCATCTGACACGAGAGCTAGATTTTTACCCTCCTTGAGCATTTGAATTATTTCCTCGGTTCGAGACAATGCGCTCTGCGCATGATAGCTCATGGTCGGCACACGGATGTCATATGCGTTGAGTAGCACTTTTGTCGTGCGCGTATCTTCACATAAAATACAATCAACAGATTTTAAAATTTCCACCGCGCGAAAAGTGATATCTTTGAGATTACCTATTGGTGTTGCGACGATGTATAAAGTAGCCATATAATTTATTTCAAAAGTGCTTCGCCTATCGTATACACATCTCCCGCGCCCATAGTCATAATCACGTCGCCACTTTTTGCCTCTTTTTTGAGTAGAGTGATCACTTCATCAAAAGTTGCGACAGCTTTCGCATTACCTCCATTTTTATTTATTTCTTCCATTACCATTTCTGAGGTGATGCTTGGGTCAAATACTTCTCGAGCAGGATATATAGGAGGAATAATTACCATATCCGCCTCTTTAAAACTTTTGCCAAAATGAGCCAAGTGGTCTTTGGTGCGACTATATAAGTGAGGCTGGAAAACCAATATAATCCGCTCCTTTTTAAAGAGCTCCCTGGTACCTGCCAAAGTAGCCTCTATCTCGGTTGGATGATGGCCATAATCGTCGTAGACAATGGCCCCAGAGCTGAGAGTACCTTTGTACTCAAACCGTCTCCATGTGCCAGTAAAAGCTTCTAACGAGGCTTTGGTAACTCGCTCTGATATGCCGGTCAAATCAGCTATCGCAGATACAGCTCCAGCATTCTTTCTGTTGTGCATACCGGGCACTTTGAGGGTGATGTTTGGATATAAATAACCTGTGTAGTCAATAATCTTACACGACGCATTTTTAATGACGGGAGCGACAGTTGGATCATTTGGATTACAGATAACCGCGCCGTGCGGAGGGATTTTTGCAATCAATTCTGCAAACGCGCTCTGAACATCCGCCATGTCTTTGTAATAGTCGAGGTGGTCATTGTCGATATTTGTGATGACTAAAATAGTGGGAGTGAGATTTAAAAACGAGCGACGATATTCGCAGGCTTCGACGATGAAATATTTACTTTTGCCGGCAATAAAATTACTCTTTTGATCTTTCAAAAATGAGCCAACAATGACTGTGGGATCGAGACCTGCATCGAGAAAAACCTTTGCTGTCATAGCGGTGGTCGTCGTCTTTCCATGAGTACCGGAAATAGCGATAGTGAAGCTGTCAGCAGAAATAATACCAAGCATTTCTGGATAGGTTTTCCGTGGAATACCTCGAGCGTCGATCGCTTCGATGAGCTTTGGATCAAAGGTTGCCACAGCGATAGTATAGATCACGAGCTCGGTATCTTTTGGTATGAGGTCTATCGACTGGCCGTGGTCTATATGTATGCCGAACTGTGTGAGCTCGTGCGTGACCTCTGAGAGACTCATATCTGAGCCACTGACTTCCTTTCCAGAAAGTGCCATCATGCGAGCAATAGCAGACACACCGATACCGCCGATACCGATGAAGTAGATTTTTTTGATTTTTTCTAGGTTAAGGTGGGGCATAAGAAATACAATACACAATTGGGTGCTCCCGGCCGGACGCTTCGCTATTGAACTCGCCCATCGCTTCACTCAGGGCTCTTACGAGTCAGGAATCATTTTTTACTAAAAATGTCCCCGACCCGGACTCGACTCGACAGTCTCCGTCTCTGTACACCTCCAAGCATTCGGTGTACAGCCCACGGTTTCTAACACTCCAATACTCGTTGTTTTCCTCCACGGGAAAACGCCTGTTTTCCCGACCCCTTTCCGGTTCAATTCCGACCATTCGCACAGCACAAAAAATACTTTTTATGCTGTGCTCCCGGCCGGAATTGAACCGACATCAAACCATTAGGAACGGTCCGTTCTATCCAATTGAACTACGGGAGCGATTTGTATTATTCTCCCTTTTCTAAAGGGAGCAGGCTTCAAGCCGAGGGATTTAAATTTTAAATCCCTCCGCGCCAGAGTACTGTCGGTGCAGAGTCGATCGTTTGTGATCGACACCTGTGGACGGCCTTTCCTAAAGGGAGAATGGGTACAGAACACACAAGCTCTGTCACAAGACTATACCATTTTTTACTAAATTTAAAAGCCCCGCGGACGAGTACGTCCGCGGGGCTTTTATTCCACCTTTTACATCCCAAGAGCCTTCGAGAGAGCTGATTTATCAAAACCCACCATAATCTCTCCATCAATATCTATCACTGGCACCCCCATCTGCCCACTCCTCTCTACCATCTCGCTTCTCTTTGCAAGATCAGTCGCCACATTAGCTTCTGTATATGCAATTTTATTTTCCTTAAAAAAATCTTTTGCCATATTGCAATAGTGACACGTTGGAGTTGAGTATATTGTTATTTTTTTCATATATTTTTAGCTTATATAATTATATTATAGCACAAAGATTTTAATAGGCGTCCTAGTATTTTATAAATTCTGAATAAGATTCTCTATGACACAACGTTTTTGACTCATGGTGTCTAAGGAAGCATAAGTGGTGGCATATAACATCTTACCTACATAGTTTTCAGTCTGTTGATTTTGTGGATCAAAATCGAAATTTAGCATACTGTCCACAGGAGTTGACCCACAAGCAAGATCAACATTCGATAAAGCGATCTTGTATGAGGAATAAAAAAACTTTTTTGTTTCTGTGGGATTCCAAGCAGTTGGATTTGCAGAAGCACCTTTTCGATAAGTATTTACGAGATCTTCTTCGTCATGATCAAGTTGTCTTGATGGTTTATTGTTCGGAGAAGTAATGTAATCAATTTCATCAGCCGTACCTGTATACATATACTGCAAAACTTTTTTCTGCTCTTTTCGAAGATTGGCGATTAAAGCTAATTTGTCATTTACAGAAATTATTCCTTTTTGCTTGATCGTAGTAAGAATATCATAGCCCAAATTTTGAACAGACCATCCAACAAGCAAAGTATTCGCACTATCAGCATTAGTAGTTATACTCCTACCCAAAGACACAATGTCATACGCTGTGCTTTGTGCCTCACTAGATTTATTTTGCTGAAAAAAGGTAACTGCACGAAGACCTATAATGTTTTGAATATTCCTTATCGACTGTAGTGAACAAACATCACCCAATGTGAACAAACATTGGTATTGCTTTTTTACATTGGTATCAAAAATATCAAGTAAGTTGGAATATGTGGCGAGTATCTTTTGTGATTCCTCAATGGGTGGAAGACTATTGGATGAGTATCTACCCAAATATTTAACTAGAAAGGTTTGATCGGTCTTTGTGATTACGTCAGACTTTATCGTATTAAATACAGGGGCACTATTTACAGAATCTGAGATACGCGTAGCTAATATCCTTAAATCTGAGTCATTGAAACTCAGGGACGTTTGAGTGGTGCCAGAAACTTGTGTTTTTGGTGTACCTGCAAAAGGCCTGTTTTGAGAGAATAAATAAATTCCACCACCTACAACTACGACTACGATGATTATCGGCAAGAGCATAATGAACCCTTTTTGTGAATTTTTCATATTCTTATTTTAGCATTTTCTAATTGAAATACCAAAGACTCTGTTGGCTAGCAAGGACTGTCCTTGCTGATTGGGGGTCATAGAAACAAGAGGTTTCTATCCAGGTCATCAGAATCAGTACCCACCTTCTTTTGCTTTAAAGCCTTGTGTGTAGACGCGAGATAAACAACTCGTCGGCCAAATTTATTTTCGAGTGAATCAATCTGCTCATGTATGCGTTCAAATTTGTGGGCCTCGTCAGTACCGCCAAACAAGTCGCTTTGCGATACTAGACCCGAAACAAGGTCTTGCAGTACAACGCCAGTAGTACGATAGAGAGTCCTAGGGGTATGCATTTTCTCAAACTGTTTTTTTACAAGAGAAATCAATATCTCTGGAGCATTGGTCGGTGACGAAACAGGAATTGAAGCCGTGGTAAATTTAAAATTTTTGTCCTTAAAAAAAATAGATATCTTTTTCGGGGCCAGGTGAAAGTGCCGAGCTTTGGTGCACGCATCTTCTATGTGTTTTGAAATCTGTGAAAAAAGGAAGGCTTTATCATTGGTAGTAGGGTGAAATGATCTAGTTTTCTGCACTGAAGAATAGACCGTCTTTTGTACCGGATCGATATGCATCATGGATACACCAGAAAGTTCTTGCCAGATCACCTCGTATGGTTTAGAGAGATTATGTTTTATCCAAGCAAGGTCTTTGCTCACAAAATCCTTCGCGGTGTCCATACCTCGTCTTTTTAAAAAATCTGAGGTTTGTGGTCCGATACCCCAGATCTTCTCTATTGGTGTTTTTGCGAGAAAATCTTGGGCTGTTTTTATGTCTATCAAAGTCAGACCATTTGGTTTTATCCACTTTGAAGCCAGCTTGGCAAGTACTTTTGTAGGCGCAATACCGATAGATACACTGAGCTGTAACTCCGCATTTATTTCATTTTTAATTTTCTCAGCTATTTGCAGGTAGGTCATTTTTAATGGCCGATCAAGTCCGGTGAGATCTCCGAAACATTCATCAATACTGTACTCTTCTACATCATCCACATATCGGCGCACAATATCAAACATAAGGCTTGAATAACGTGCATATGAAGCATAGTCACCCGGTAGAATAATTACTTTTGGAAAATCTTTTTTAATTTTAAATATAGGCATACCACGCAACACACCAAGTGCCTTTGCCTCGTAGGATAGTGCGGAAACAATCCCCCTTTCCTCTCCAGTCACTACTGGGAGACCTTTGAGCTTTGGATTTTTAGCAACTTCAACACCGACAAAAAACGCATCTCCATCGATGTGGAAAATTACTTTTGTTTTTCGAGCTTTTTTAATTTCAGACTGGATGGACATTGGTGGAGTAAGTATAGCAAAAAATACTCCTCTTTTTTGTGCTAGTGGCGGGACATTTCATTATCGAACGCCTGGGGAACCCCGTCTACAGGTGCACATCATCTACCGATGGGCCGAGGTTCTCCCAATCCTTCCTCCACGGGAAAACGCCATTTTTCCCGACCCCTTTCCGGTCCGATTCCAGCTACTCTTAAAAATCGCTACGCTCATTTTGTGCGAGTGGCGGGAATCGGACCCGCGTCATATGCTTGGGAAGCACACGTATTACCACTATACTACACTCGCCTTCGCTGAAGCTTCGTCATAGCAAAGCCCGCCAGAGTCACCATGCCATCTTACCTAAACACATCAACGACTGTAGACCAAAAACCTTTTTCAGTCGAGGAAGCAGTAATAGCCATTTCGTCATCCATCAAAATAGCCATCACCTCACCATCTTTTACCACCTTAAATTTTTGCCGGATCTCCTCTTCAATTCCTCGGTCTGTGCCCAGACGATCGATACCAGACGTAATATACTCTTCACGTCCTTTGAGCTCAGTGATCTCTGCTTGTAATCTATCCAGATTGAGCTGACTAATCTTCTCTTTCTGATACACCCCCCAAGTCGCCCGACCAGCCAGCGCCACGAGAACAATTAGCACCACAAACATCGCCCGTGAATAGAGAATCTTTTTGACTCGTTTTTTAACTTGAAATTCGAGCATAATGTGTTATTATAGGACTTACGTAATTGGATGCAATTCGAGGCGCGAGCGAGGCTTGCGACCAAAACGTATAACAATACGTTACGGGAGCAAACGACCGAAATAACGAAGAAGTGCGCCGATTGCGTAAGTCCTATATTATATACTAGAATCTATTACAATAATACCAAAAAAATATCCATGTTATTCCACCAAAAAACCAAGAAAGTACTCAATGTCGTTTCTATTATTATCTGTGTACTCATCATTATTAGTATGATTATGTTGTACTCTCCATTCTTGTATCAATAGATAAACAGAAAAATCCCCGATTTAAAACAGCCAAGTCCACCTTTTACGACTGGGGCTATAGCCAAATATAGCTCAACAAGGTCACTTTTTATAAACGTCTCAGTAGAGCCACGCTAAACGGCTAAACACAGTGTTTAGCCGTTTAGCGTGGCTTAAAATCGTCGCATTCTCCCCTCTGCCACCACCCTTATCAAAATTACAAAATTCTTATAAATTTCGTCGAAAGCATATCTTTCTAGTGGGCTTCGAAAGGCGGGTAGCCGAGACTGAGAAAAATTCCAGCAGGAATTTATTCGTACCACTAGAAAGATACGCTGAGAAAGAAATTTATAGGAATTTTATAATTTCGGACAACTTACTCACTCTTCACCATCTTCAGAAACACATCATGGGGAATATTTACCTTACCACTTTCTTGCATTCGTTTTTTACCTTTTTTCTGTTTTTCACGAAGCTTCATTTTTCGAGTAATATCTCCTCCGTACATATGCTGAGTCACATCTTTGCGTAGCGCAGTCAATGTCTCGGAAGAAAGAATCCTGCCGAGCGCAACACCTTGTATTTTAGTAGTAAACATTTGCCGAGGAAGCACTTTATAGAGTTTCCCCACCGCCTGCTCTGCCTCCTCCTGCACCCGCCTCTTTGACACCACTCGAGAAAAAGCCACCACCACTTCCTCGGCCACAAGGATATCTAGTCGCACAACATCCGCCACCCGCATCTCACCGAGCTCATATGAAATAGATGCATATCCAGATGTAATACTTTTTACCTCATCAAAAAAGTTACGCATCAGCTCACGCAAAGGCATTTTGATAGTCAACGCATTTCTATTGTCTCCAAAGTTTTCAGAATCACCGATTTCCGCTTCGTGTTCATACAAAGCCTGCATCAAAGCTCCAAGGTACTGAGCCGGGACAATAATACGAATATCCACCCACGGCTCAAAAACCGTCTTTATTAAATGACCATCAGGAAAACGTGAGGGAGAATAGACCACCTCCCTTTTACCATTTAGATATTCTATCTCATAAGTAATACTTGGCGTGGTGACAATAAGCTCGAGGTTAAACTCTCGTCGCAAACGCTCAGTGATGATCTCCAAATGAAGCATACCGAGAAAACCACATCGAAAGCCTCTCCCAAGAGAGCCCGATGACTCTTCCTCATGAGTAAACGATGAGTCAGAAAGACAGAGACGTCCGAGCGCCTGCTTGAGGAGAGTGAAGTCGTCTTGCCCCTCAGGATACACCGACGCCCACACCACCGGCTTTGGCTTCATGTATCCCGAAAGCGGTGGCAAAGTGTCACGCTCATATGCCACCGTATCTCCCACCGAAGCAATACCGGGCTGTTTGATACCTGTCACAATATAGCCAATCTCTCCTGCCCCAATAGATTCCATCGGCACTTCCTGTGGAGAAAAAATGCCCACCTCGATCGCATTAAAAGTTTCATTTGCTACCTTAAAAATCAGTGCAGTATTACGAGACACTTTCCCCGACAACACTCTAATATACACAATCACCCCACGATGGCTCGAGTATTGAAAATCAAACACCAAGGACTGAAAGGCTTTTTCCGCACCTACAGGAATATGTGGCGCCGGCACACGGCGAATCACCTCTTTCAAAAGTAGGTCTACATTTTGCCCCGTCTTACCAGACACTTCCAAAATGTCGTCGAAAGAGACGCCGAGTAATTTTGACACTTCTCCCTTCACATCGGCCACCCGGGCCAGCGGTGAGTCAATCTTACTGATGACGGGAATAATGGTCAGCCCAGATTCTCGCGCCATGTTGAGCGTCGTCATCGTCTGCGCTTGCACACCCTGTGTTGCATCGACAAGCAAAATAGAACCCTCTACTGCCTTCAGTGCTCGAGACACTTCATACGAAAAGTCGATGTGCCCAGGTGTATCAATGAGGTTCAAAATATATTCCTGTCCATCCATAAGATACTTCATGCGTACTGGTTGCATTTTGATGGTGATACCTCGCTCCCGCTCGAGCTCCATACTATCGAGCACCTGCTCCTGCATTTTGCGCTTTTCAATAGTATTGGTGATTTCAAGCATACGATCGGCAAGAGTCGACTTGCCATGATCTATGTGAGCAATAATACTAAAATTGCGTATATGCTTGAGTTCCATAAGTGGACTCATACTAGCAGAAATGAGTAAAAATACCAAACATTCTCAGATCATAATCGGGACCACTTAGCTCAATGTGTGAACTTCTTCTGGAAGCACCTTCACTTTCCAAATCTTTTGATGTAGCGTCTTCCACACCTCTGCCAATTCCCTACTGTCCAGGAGTTTCAAAACAATAACACCAGCAAGAATACCAATGACACCCGCACAGAAACCTTGCAAGAAAATACCCCACAAAGTACGGATGTCGAAAATCGCGTCAAAAAGATTTAAGCCCAAGTACGCCACATACCCCATGATCACCGAGGCACACACACTTTGAAAAAGAGTAGTGACAACGGGAGCTGAGGAGGTTTTGAAATCTCGATGGAAAGCAACCCAATGCAAAACAGTATTGACCATGACACCGATAGAATATGCAAGTGGTAGCATGAGCACTACCGTCCCCGACACATCAGAAACTTTAAACAATGACTCTATAAAATACTGAAATAGCGGGACTTGCTCAAAAAGCTTGATGAGACCGTATGCCAAAACCACAATCAATGCCGAAGAAAAAAGATTGATACCGAGTGGCTTCCATGTCTTTCCCCCAGAATAATATGCACGGACAAAAAGGAGCACGAGGCTTTGACCCACTACTGATACCGTAAAGAGTGCGAGTGAAGCAGCTGTCAGTCGAGTATCTGACCAACTAAATTGCCCTGCGCCGAGAATAGTGCGCACAATCTGAGCACGAAGCACAATAAACAAAACCGTGACGGGCACTGACCAGAAAATAATATGCTGTGCCGAGACGATCATGCGCTCGGCAAATTCTTCATATTTTTTGGCCGAAAAAAGTCTGGTTAAAAGTGGAAATACCGCCGAAGAATAGCTCACTCCGATAATAGCGAGTGGGACAGACTGAAGATTGAGCGAAAAATTGAAAATAGAAATAGAACCGATACCCATAAGAGACGCAAAGGCAATGAGGAAAAAGATAGCAATCTGGTTTGAGGAAAGAGTAAGGGTACGAGGCAATGAAACCAAGACCACTTCTTTAATCGGCTTTAAATCAAATTTAAACCGAAATGAGGGGAGCAAACCCTTACTTTTTACAAAAGGCACCTGAATAAGCATATGGAGAAAAGCTCCAAACAAAACGCCATACACTAGCCCATATACACCAAAGTGTGGGTATAAAAACACAGTACCGCATACAATACCAAAGTTGTAGAGAAGAGGGCTTACCGCATATATAAAGAACCTATTGTACATCTGCGTAATACTCGCCAAGAAATTTGAGATACCGAGAAGTATTGGCGAAAGTAATAATATACGGGTCAAATTGATCAGCTCTGGCAACTGCGCACTACCCTTGAAGCCAGGTAGAAATATCGGTAAAAGGTACGGCACTAGGAAAAACACGATCACACTCACAAGCACGATACTGATACAGAAGGTCGAAAAAAGACTATTGATAAAGCGTTTTCCTTCATCAAAATCTTTCTCCACTCGCTCAATAAAAAACGGCACGAGTACTGAAATTGAAACCATCGACGCGATAGTCACAAAGATAAGGTCTGGAATACGAAAAGCAGAATAATATAAATCTAGTGTTGGACCTGCTCCAAAATAATAGGCGAAAAGCCTGTCGCGAACAAGAGAAAGAAGCTGGGCAAGAATAGCACAAAAACCTAAGAGATACGCAGCCTCATGGAGTCCGCGTATCTCTTTACTCAAAAGATTTAAAATCTTTTTGACCATTATCTGTGATAACTAACTAATTTTTCTTGGTCTTAGTCTTTGTTTCTACTACTGTTTCTACTACTGGTTTTGCCAAAGCCGCGCGACCGGCTTTTAGATTTGCGATAATTGGATCCACTTCGCCCTTACTATTCGTATCAATTTTCTTAATAATTTCAAATTGGATGATCGCGTCCTTGTCCCGATTTAGATTTGCATAACTAAGTCCGAGGAAATATCGAGCGTTGGAATAATAATTGTAGAGAATGACTGATCTCTCAAAAGATGGCACTGCGGATGAATAGTCTTTATTATTATACTGCAATAGACCAAGCCGGAAGAACACATTTGGATCTGTTGGATAGAGAGAAGCCACAGTAATCATGGTCGCAATTGCAGCCTTGCTATCCCCCTCTGATAATTCTAGCTGAGACCTAAGGAAAAGCGCTTCACCATAGTCAGGCTTTATTTCGAGAGCCTTAGCAATATATTTCTTAGCGTCTGCTAGCTTTTTGTTGGTCACTTCTAGTCGAGCAAGAATGAGGAAAAGTGTTGGGTTGTTTGGATTGAGCTTTACTGCCTCGAGATATACTTTTGTCGCAGCCTGATATGCTCCAGTCACTCCGAGTGGAACAAATGCTTCAAAAATACGACCGAGAGAGGCCCTGTTTTGATAGTTGAGAGGATCGATACGACTTGCTTCTTTGGCACTATCGATTGCACCAATTGAGTACTGGTCGAACTGACGAGTAATGAACTCCTTATCAGTACTTGTGGTAGCAAGAAGGCGGTCGATTTTCAAAAGATTGATCTCAGAAAGTGATCTGTAGTAGAGATCTATCTTCGAATACTCTACGGCCTTGAGCATATTCATTTCAGCCAAAGCGATATCTCCTTTTACATTAAGATCTACCAAGCTCTGTTGGAAGTAGTATCCAGAAAGGAAACGTTGACTATACTTATAAAGACCAGCGACAGTTAATATCATAACGACTACTAGAACGAGGACTGAAACAAAACCAACTTTTGGATTTTTGAGGAATGTCAGTGAAACTGTCTTCATACCCTTCTCCTGCACAAGAAGCGCTACAAAAAGTCCAGAGAATAGGAATGCTAAGGCAAAAAGTACAATGTTTGGAACATAGAAAATACTTATGATCCATAGATACCCAGCAGCTATAAAAGAAGAAGCTGATAAATATCTCTGAGCACTCATACCAAGTAATAAATACTTAATACCCAAAAAGAAGAATGCTAGAAGAAAAAGAATCCATGAGATAGTCCCGAACAAACCAGTAGTGACCACAAAACTAGGAATCAAACCAGTAGCATAGTTGAAATCCGCACTCCACAGTACAGAACTGTTTATATCTAGAGGTTTTGAAACAAGGTAACGATTTACAAAACGGTTTGGACCGGCTCCAAAAATAGGGTCTTCCTTTAGTGAGCTCCAGCTTATTTCAGCAGTAGCACCCCAGGGCAAAGCAACTTCGCTTTGATTAATCTGAAGGGTTGTCAATATTTTAGTATGGAGCGGTGTGTTTGCAATAAAACCATCCACAATAAAGACAAGTGCCACAATAAACGTGATGATTGGACTTATTGGAAACTTTTTCTTTTCTACACCCTGAGCAACACCAGTAGTATCCTCCTCTGAAGTTACCTTTACCAATGCCTGCTTATTGAATACATAAAGATAGACAAACAAAAGAAGAGAGAGTATACCAATAAGGTAGAATGCGAGACTAAAATTGACAGCCACAAATAGGACAAGTGACACGACATACGCAACCCAGACAAGAATCTTGTGGGACTTCTTGAGCGCTAGGTTTTCAAGTGCCAACATAGAGAAAACGATAGGAAGACCGAAGAAAATACCGAGCTCATTCCATTTACCGATGAAGTTTGACGCCTTATCGGTAAACACACCAAAAGAAAAAATATCTGTACCAGGGATAAGTCGAATAATTTCGAACAATGCAATGACCGCGGTTGCCATAAAAAAAGCAATGAAAATAGCCTTAGCTCTTGATCTTGAGCGCACAAGCATAACCACAAGTGCCATCACCAAAAATAGTACCAATGTAGAAGCAACAGTTCCCACTTCACCACCCTGACCGATGAACGCGGTCGGCATGCTGATTTTTGGGTCTATAGTGAGAGCCGAGACAAAAACAGAAACAGGGATTAATGAAGCAAAAACAAGCAACCAAGTCTTAGGCAAAGTAATCACCCCATCCTTAAGACGAGCTACAACCCAAAGCAAGAATGCGACCAAAACACTGATCGCTAAAAGAAACATCTTCATGAGTTGAAACGTCACAGAAAGAGACGGAATAAAGAATACTGGTAAAAGAAATGCTAAGGCAATAAGTATACCGGAAGCTATTTTATCGAGTCTCGCTACGAGGTCAGATGAGCCTTCTCCTGATGTTGTTTTGTCCATGATAAAAATTGGTTATTACTAAATAATGCTGTTCATCTATTATACACTACTTTTAAAAAGTCTATCAATAGATATTTGTGTAAAACTTGGCGTAGTAGGGCTAAGAGAGAAATCTCAGCAAAGTACCCCGCGGCGAGTACGCCGCGGGTGCTCCCCTTTGGTTATTGTTTCTTGTGATTTAATTCTCCCCCTTGACAACGCTATTGACAAATGTCAATAGCGTTGTCAAGTAGCATGTCAAGCCCTCTGTCAAGTGCATAACTTCATCGTTATAGGCCCCTACTGAGCCATTTAAGGCTATCCAAAATTTTATGTCGAGAGCATTGTCAAGAGTATTGTCAATCCCCTTCCCCCACTATTTTCCCTTCCTCTCAAGTAATCTTTTTACCGCCTCAATAATATCCTTCTCCCCCATCCCATAGTGCTCGAGAAGCTCATCTGGCGTACCCGACTGACCAAATTGATCCTGCACCCCGATAAACTCCATCGGCACAGGGTATGTCTGAGCAAGATGTTCTGCCACAGCACTCCCCATACCTCCAGCGATTTGATGTTCTTCTACCGTGACAATTCCACCAGTTTCTTTTGCCAGTTTTTCAATCGCTTCTGTATCGAGGGGTTTTATAGTCGCAAGATTGAGTACTTTCACCACAATACCTGCTTTATCGAGTTTTTTTGCCGCCTGCAATGCTTTATACACCAAAGCCCCAGTGGCGACAATCCCCACCCGACCTCTTTTAACAGAAACCGCATCGTAGTCTTTTGAAGTGAAAAATGTTTGCGCTTTGCCGATTTCAAATGGAGTTTCTGGTGTGGTCATCACTGGTGTTTTTTCTCGAGCGAGGCGAATGTAAACGGGATTATGGATTTTGACACAAAGCTCGGTTGCCTTTTTTGCCTCGATAGCATCGCACGGTGAAATCACCACCATCCGGGGAATCACGCGAGTCAACGCCATATCTTCTATGGCCTGGTGCGTCCCTCCGTCAGGACCAACAGAAATACCAGCGTGGGAACCGGCGATTTTTACCGGCTGATCGTTGTAACAAATAGTGGTACGGATCTGTTCCCAATTTCGTCCCGGGCTAAACATGGCGTACGATGTGATGAATGGGATTTTGCCCATCGCCGCCATACCTGATGCGACGCTTGCCAAATTTTGCTCTGCCACCCCCATTTCAATAAATCTATCTGGAAACTTTTTCTTGAAAAGATTCATTTTGGTCGAATCTGTCAGGTCTGCACAGAGTCCCACC